>JAGAPA010000055.1 GCA_017623455.1 Clostridia bacterium
AAAAGCCACTACGAAATACAGCGTGTTTTGTTCGGTTACAGACTTTGCAAGTATGCGCCCTTACAAGAACACTTGTCTTTCTTGTGTTTTTCTCGTCAAAACATAATAATATTTATCAACCATTTGTTGTGACATAGCCTATTATTTATAGTCAATAAAAATAAAAAAAGGAGGAAAAAACAATGAAAAAATTATGGATCACAGTACTTGCAGTGATTATGTCGATCGCGTTTTGTTTCGGTCTTTCCGCCTGCGATCCCGCCCAAATACTAAACGAACTTACAAACGAGCTTGGCATAGTGATTGAGGGTGGAGGCTTCGAGAGTGGATCGGTACTTAACGTTAACGAGCTTAACGTTACGGAAGAGCAAGCTACAAAGGTTATGAAACGACTTGAAGATAGTGGTATTGCTCTTGACGACGAAACAAAAGCATACGTGTACGACATTTTCGTAACAAAGGGGAACAAGGAAGTTCAGCCCGATGGCGAAGTTACGGTAACAGTACCTGCTCCCGAAGACGAAAAAGCCGAGGGGTATAACGTCTATCACGTAAAGGACAACGGAGCGGTAGAGTCGCTTCCCTCGACTTACGCGGACGGAAAGATTACCTTTGAAACGGACGGATTTTCCTACTACGTAATTACGGCAACTTACAATTGTATTACCTATGAATTTTCTCACGGAGTAAGGATTAACGCGTCTGCGATTAATAACGGAACTGTATCGGTTAACGGCGAAACTTTATCTGCTTCTTACAACGAGAGTTGGTACGTTGGCAGTACAATTTCACTTACAGCAACGCCAAACGCGGGATACGAAGTTTATTGTTGGTTTATAGACGGAACGCAAACCATTACAGAATTTGGTGAGAGTATCACCTATACCGTAGGAGATGAAGACGTTGAGATTAGAGTAGTGTTCAAACCCATTATAACTTCTTTGGCTCTTACTCACTTCGACGACACGTTTGAGTACGACCTTACCCAAACGGTAGACGCTCAATGCATAACTATCGAGCAGTATTATAATGAAACCGTTATGGGTGAATTCTACCTCGTTGCAGGCGTTTTAGAGTACGTTTACGGTAACGGAACGGTCGTTATAAAAGACGAGTATGCTAACGAAGTCCATGCAAAATTTGCCGAGGGTGCTTTCTCGTCCGAAACCTATAGACTTCTAGTTAGCAAGAAAAACAAATTCGTTGCTTTGTACGGACGTAAGGATGACGTGAACTTTAAAATGACCGACGTAACTCTTAAATCGTTTGTGCCCGACTTTAGCAAAGAGCAAATAAAGGGTGTAAGCGTAGAGGGTAGCGCGATACTTTCGGAAGGTGATTATTACGTCGAAGGGGATGAAAACGGCGATATTGATTGGACAAAGCCCGGCGAGTACGTTGTTACGTATTACCTCGCGTCTAACCCCGAGATTTACAAGACCGTTACCATATCCGTAATTGGAAAGAAAGTAACGTTCGACGCCTGGGTAAATAACGGTACTATTCTTATCGACGGAGCGGATATTGGACCTGACTATCGCGAAATCTTCAAGAATGGACACGGCAAGATTACCCTTACTGCAAAGGGCGACGAAAATACCGTATTTAGCGGTTGGAAGTTAATTGCCGGCAACGATAATATTCTCATTAGCAAAGAAACCACTTATACGTTCGAGTTTAGCGAAGATACCGTCGTTTGGTCGGAATTCGACTACGTAGCAAGCGAGATTACCTTAGACGGAGCAAACTCCGGATTCGATACGTTTAGCGGAGTAACCGATATTTATTTGCCCGTAGATGACAGAACGTTTAACCTTGAACAAATCGGCGTTTACGCTATAATCAACGAAGAAAGAGTACCTCTTACGCTCGACGATTACACAATCGATGCGGACGGGTTTGACGGAACTAATCCCAAGCAGGGTATTTATGAGATTACCTTTACATACAAGGCAAACCCCGAAGTTAAGGCTACGCACTTAATCCACGTGTTTGGCGAGGGTGGTGCGGTTAATGTAGACGTTTCCGTAGACGCAGGCGGACGCCTTGCTCGTGAACTTGAATTCTATCAATACAACGTTGGCGAACAAGTAACGCTCGAGGTAGAACTTCGTTCCGAAACCGACTACGAGTTCCTCGGCTGGTATAGCGTAGTATACGGCGTTACCGAGTCGAGCAGTTCCGAAACCTTGCTCTCCACCGACAAAACTTACGTTCACACCGTTTCCGAATACGTTTGTATCCGTGCAAAGATAGAGCCCAAGATTACCTATCTTGAGGTGGGCGGATACGAGGGTAATCCCACAAGAGTTAACGTTAGCAAGTTCTGGATGGATACAAGAGAGTTTACCGTTTACGGATGTGGCGCGCTTGGAAAGAGGGAACAACTCGAAGAGAGTGAATACACGGTAGATTGGGGCGGACTCGACCTTACAAATCCCGTTGTAGGAAAGTACATTATCACGTATACGTACAACGAAAACCCCGACGTTAAGTGCGAAATAACCGTATTCGTTTGGGAGAAGGATTATTTATTTACGGCAGTTCCCAATAGTCCCAACTTTGGATATATCATCTTCGAAGACAAAATAACTACGGAGGCTGTTAATACTTTCGTTGAGGGCGAAGAAGTATCCGTAACTGCGATTGCCAACGATGGTCTTACCTTTATGGGCTGGTACGAAGTTATCCCGCAAGACACTTACAACGATTACGTGCTTATAAGTTTAGAACAAAACTACACCTTTATTATCGATAAGGATATCACGCTCGAGGCAAAGTTCGACGCTCCCGTAACGTCCATTTCGTTAGACGGCGTATTTATGAATAACGACGGCAGTTACTATATCGACGTAACCGAAGGCGATAGCGTAGATCTTTCCGTTATTAGCGTAGTTGCAAGTTCTCAAATGGGCGATACAATGCTAGGCGCGGGCGAGTACACCATCGACTACGACGGACTTGACGTTGCTAATCCCACTTACGGAAGTTATACCTTGGTTTACACCTACGGCGATACGGATATCACTACCACGCTTGTTGTAAACGTGTTTAAGCGTGTGCATTTAATAAACGTTTATGCAAGCGGTGGACAATTTGAGTTTGAGGGCGTAGAAAGAGGAGTATTGTCGCAGTACTTCGACGAGGGCTCTGTGCTTATTCTTAAGGCAGGCGAATATAATAGTCAAAATCGCGCGTTCCTTGGTTGGTACGAGTATGACGTGGAAAACGGCGGATGGGAAGTGCTCTCTACCGATGAAAGCGTAGCAATCACCGTAAATGGCGATAGAAGAATTCGTTGTAAGTTCGGCTATGCTACCACTAATATCGTAGTGTACGATAATAGCGCTATTTACGAAAAAGGCGTAAATTACTTCTATATCGACAGTAACGCTACGTACGACGAGATTACCGGCAAGTACGTAACGTATGGTTGTATCGATCTATTGATAAGTAGCGAGTATGTAGACAATCTTGAAAAGTTATTTAGCGACGCTAACGTTTTCGTTGAAAAGTGCGACGGATCGTGGTCAAAAGTTAATGCTAACGATATTGTTCTCGACCTTGGCTCTTACAAGCCTGAGAACGGATGGTATACCATAGTATTAAAGTACGAAACGCTTGTCGTTAATATCGACGTTTATGTTTACTAAAATTTGTGTGTTTGTTTCAAAAACTAACATACGTATGTTGCTAAACTAACAAAACATCCCCGAAGGTGCAATGCTTTCGGGGATGTTTTGTACTAAAAATTCCGTTGATTTACTTCTTCTTTTTCTTAAATTCTTTCATTCCGTTGGTGCTACCGCCGTCGCAAAGTACGTCAACGCCTGCAAGATAGCCGTTTCTCTCGTCGGCAACGGTTGCAATAGCAAAGCCAAGCTCTTCGGGCTTACCCATACGTTCTTCACACGACATAGGAATAAGCATACCGCCGTCTTTTGCCTCCAAGTTACCCATATCGGTTGCGATAAGTCCGGGGCTGAGCGAAACTACTCTTATGCCCTTATGGCCGTATTCAAAAGCGCATTTTTTAGCGTACCAAACGACGAAGTTTTTAGAAAGCGAGTAAGCAAAACCGCTTCTTTGATAGTCGCCCTTTGCCATATTGCTTCTCTTGATAAGCTTCTTTACAAATCCTTCTTCGTCTGTTTCCGCAAGAGCGTAGGCTTTCTTGGGAATAATAAAAGAGGGAAGGATGTACGCAGAGTTTGACGAAACGTCAACGATTACGCTACCGGGCTTCATAAGCGCGGAAAACTCTTGGTTTACGTACACCGTACCAAGCGCGTTTACGCGCAAGATTTTTTCCTGATCCGCCATGGCAGGCGAAAGACCTGCACAGTTGATTACGTTCTTGATTTCTCCAAGCGAAGCGCAGTACTGGGCAAGCGCCTTTACGCTCTCTCTTTTAGAGGTGTCGCAAGCGAAAGGATAAGCCTCGTATCCGAGTTCTTTAAGCTCGTTTACCGCTTTTTCGAGTTTTGCAACAGTTCTACCCGAAAGTACTATAATTTTGTCCTTGGGCATAAATTTTGCAGCGGCAAGTCCCATTCCGCTTCCGCCACCCGTGATTACACATACGTTCTTCATAAGATAAATTCTCCCTTAAATTATTTTTGTTAAATTTTCAACTATATAATTTTATCATATAAATTTACTTTTTGTCAATATTCTTCTAAAAATATTCTTACCAAAAATACAAAATATAACCGCTTTCCCTCTTTACAAAAATATAAAAACCGTGTTATAATAAAAAATAGTGGCAAATACTAAAAGGAGGTTGGTTATGGACAAGTATCAATTGGTTTCCGAATATAAACCCACGGGTGATCAGCCCGAAGCAATCGCTCAGCTTGTGGATGGAATTAATAACGGTCTTAAAAGTCAGGTGCTTTTGGGCGTTACGGGAAGCGGAAAAACTTTTACTATGGCAAACGTTATCGCGTCCGTAAACCGCCCTGCCCTTATTTTAGCTCACAACAAAACGCTTGCCGCTCAGCTTTGTAACGAAATGCGCGAGTTTTTCCCACACGACAGAGTAGAGTACTTCGTGTCTTACTACGACTACTATCAACCCGAGGCGTATATTCCCTCTACCGACACTTATATCGAAAAAGACCTTGCCGTAAACGACGAGATAGAAAAACTCCGTAACAGCGCAACGTGTTCGCTCTACGAACGCCGTGATACTATCGTCGTGTCTTCCGTGTCGTGCATCTACGGTCTTGGCGCGCCCGAAACGTTTTTCAGAATGGCAATATCTTTGCGCCCCGGCGACGTTATGGACAGAGATGAGCTTATTGCTCGTCTTGTGGAGAGTAACTACAAGCGAAACGACACCGAATTTGCAAGAACTAACTTCAGAGTAAAAGGCGATACCGTTGACGTTTTTATTGCGTCGAGTAGCGAATTTGCAATACGTATTGAGTTTTTTGGTGACGAGATAGACTGTATAAGCGAGTTTGAAGCGGTTAGCGGAAGGATTGTAAACAAGCTTTCTCACGTGGCTATTTTTCCTGCATCGCACTACGCGGTGGAGAGTGCAACGGTTAAAAACGCCTTTTCGCTCATCAAAAAAGACATGGACGAGCGTGTGGAGTATTTCACGAACGAGGGTAAACTTATCGAAGCTCAGCGCATAAGAGAGCGCGTAACTTACGATACGGAAATGATGGCGGAAGTAGGGTATTGTAGCGGTATAGAGAATTATTCGCGATACTTTGACGGTCGTCAGCCGGGCGAGCCCCCCTTTACGCTTTTGGACTATTTCCCCGACGATTTTATACTATTTATCGACGAGAGCCACATGACCGTGCCTCAAATACGCGCAATGTATCACGGCGACGTATCAAGAAAGAAATCGCTTGTTGACTACGGGTTCAGACTTCCTGCCGCATACGACAACAGACCGCTTAATTTTGAAGAGTTTAACAACCGTATAGGACAGGTCATCTACGTTTCCGCAACCCCCGCCCCCTATGAGTTGGAGCAATCCGGCGGAGTAGTTGCCGAACAACTAATTCGTCCTACGGGTCTTATAGATCCGCCCGTTACGGTAAAGCCCGTTGCAGGACAGGTGGACGACCTTATCTACGAGATAAAATCCACCGTAAAAAATCAAGGGCGCGCGCTTGTAACCACGCTTACTAAAAAAATGGCGGAAAGTTTGACCACGTTCCTGTCCGAAAACGGCATAAAAGTACGCTATCTTCACTCGGATATCGATACGATGGAGCGTATAACCATTATAAACGATCTTCGTCGTGGCGAGTTTGACGTTATCGTGGGTATAAACCTTCTTCGCGAAGGTTTGGATATTCCCGAAGTTAAGCTTGTAGCGATATTAGACGCGGACAAGGAAGGCTTTTTGCGTAGCGAAACGTCGCTCGTTCAAACGATAGGAAGAGCGGCACGAAACGCGGAAAGTCGCGTTATTATGTACGCAGACACTATGACTGGCTCTATGAAACGCGCAATCGCCGAAACCGAGCGTAGGCGTAAAGTTCAGTCGGATTATAACAAAGCGCACGGAATAACCCCCAAAACCATTATAAAAGAGATAAAAAACAGCATAATAATAACAAGCAAGGCGGACGAAAAAACCGAAATCAGCGACATTCCTGCCGAGATAGAAAAACTCAAAGGTTTAATGGCGGTAGCCTCCTCCTCGCTTGACTTTGAAACCGCGATAAAAATGCGTGATAGAATTGCGGAGCTTAAAAAATTACAAATTAAACTAAATAAAAAGTACTAAAAACATAGCATAATTAGTTTTTGTTATAGAGTGTCAAAAATAATTTATAACTCTATTGATATAGACTTGCTGTTTTCATAAGAAAAAAAGAACTTGGACTTACAATCCAAGTTCTTTTTATTCGCTCAGTAAGCTATTCAATTTCTTGTTCTAATGTCCTAAAATCATTGGTGTTAAAAAACTCCGTTAGACTTATTTCTAATCCGTCGCACAGTATTTTCAATGTAACAATTCCGGGATTTTGGCTTTTTCCATATAAAATGTTTTTCAAGGTTGAACATGGAATTCCGGAAAGCGTTGCAAGTTTATTAATCGTTAAATTCTTTTGCTCACATAAAACTAATATGCGTTCTTTAACCGCTTGATAAGTTTTCATATAGTACCTCTATATAATTATAGGCTAATTATAGCCCATTATGCTTGACTCTTGTAGGCTATATATGATACTATTAATAAAAAATACGGATGGTATTTCGCAATGTATAGAGAGTATGAAGATTATTATAAAATGATAGAAGAAAAAGCAAACGAGAGCGGGAGGTATCTTGCTTTTCATTGTTTTAAATTTATGGGTGACAATAATAGTGAAGATTTGGAGTTATTACGTGAATTTAGAGATACGTATCTAAAAAAACATAAAGAGGGTAGAAAACTTCTTGATCTATATTATGACGTAGCCACTATACTCATTGATAAATTAAACGACTGTAAAGATAGAAGTAAATATTACGCGTTAGCGTATGACGAAATTAAAAAGTGCATTGATTTTATTAAAAACAAGGAGTATGAAAAAGCAACTGCTCAATATATATACATGGTATTAAAATTGAGTGCGGACTTACTTGCTGAAAATCGCTTTAATACCTGACTTTATCGTAACAGTAGGTTGATTTTTCAAGCGTAGCACTTGATCTAAAATAGTTTACAATACAAAGAAAAACACAAACTTTAGTGGGTTATTTAATTCTACCACGACTTACGTCTTTTAACACGCAAAGAAAAAGTGCGTGTTTTTTTTATTTTATCCATTAAACTCTTGAAAAAAAACTCGTTTTGTACTATAATAATGGGGAATGGAGAAAATAACGTTATGGAAACAATAAGAATTAAAGGTGCAAAAGAGAATAACCTCAAATCGGTAAACTTGGAATTTCCCCGTAACAAGCTCGTAGTGTTTACGGGTGTTTCGGGAAGTGGAAAAACTTCGCTTGCGTTCGATACGTTATTTGCGGAGGGTCAGCGTAGGTATATGGAGTCGCTCTCGTCTTATGCAAGACAGTTTTTAGGGCAAATGGAAAAGCCTGACGTAGAGAGCATTGACGGACTTTCGCCTGCAATTTCAATAGACCAAAAAACTACTTCCAGAAATCCGCGTTCGACGGTGGGAACGGTTACTGAGATTTACGACTATCTTCGTCTTTTATACGCGCGTTTAGGTACTGTATACTGCCCCGATTGCGGAGCGCTTATCAAACAGCAAAGCATTGACGAGATAGTGGATAGAATTATGACGTATCCGCAAGGCGACAAGCTCTTAATCACTTCGCCTATCGCAAGAGGTAAAAAGGGTGAGTTCAAGAAAGAATTAGACTCTTTTAAAAAGGCAGGATATCCAAGGGTTAGAATAGACGGAAAGGTTATGTCGCTTGATGAGGATATAGTGCTCGACAAGCAAATCCGCCACAACATCAGCGTAGTTGTAGATAGAATTATCGTAAAGGAAGGCATTACGCAACGTCTTACCGACAGCGTAGAAACCGCGCTGAAGCTTTCGGACGGCATTGTGATTGTCGTAAGAAACGAAGAAAGTGAGGAACTTTTTTCTACCAAGTATTCTTGTTCGGAGTGCGGTGCGTCTATTGCAGAAATCGAACCAAGACTTTTCTCGTTCAACTCTCCCTTCGGCGCGTGTCCGGAATGTACGGGCTTGGGCTTTAAGCAAACGGTAGATCCTCAGCTTTTATACAAGGACGGTAGCAAGAGCATACGAGAGGGCGCGCTTACCATAAGCGGATGGAATATGGATTTTGGAACGATGTCCAATATGCAGTTTTCTGCATTAGCTCAAGAGTACGGTTTTTCGCTCGATACGCCGTATAAGGACTTGCCCGAAGAAATAAAAAATATTCTGCTTTACGGTAACGACGGTCATAAAATCCAAATGACGTATCAATCAAAATCGTTCACAGGCAGTATGTACAAGAGCTTTGAAGGCGTTATTCCAAACCTTGTAAGACGCTATAAGGAAACGAGCAGTATGTACGTAAAGGCGGAGCTTGAAAAGTATATGAGGGAAGTTCCGTGCGAGTGCTGTAAGGGAAAAAGGCTCAGAAAAGAGGCGCTCTCCGTTAAATTTGGCGGACTTGCAATCAACGAACTTTGTTCGCTCTCTATTCACAAAATTAACGCGTTTTTCGCAGGGTTACAGCTTAGTGAAACTCAGCAACAAATTGCAAAACACCTGATGCGAGAAATAAAATCGCGCCTTAACTTTTTGGTAAACGTAGGACTGGGCTATCTCACCTTGTCGCGTGGCGCAGGCTCGCTTTCGGGCGGAGAAGCTCAGCGTATTCGTCTTGCAACGCAAATCGGTTCGTCGCTAACCGGCGTGCTGTATATTCTTGACGAGCCGTCTATTGGACTTCACCAAAGGGACAACGCAAAGCTTATCAAGACGATGGAAAACCTCAGAGATTTAGGTAATACGCTTGTGGTAGTCGAACACGATGAAGATACAATACGTAGTGCCGATTTTGTCGTGGACGTAGGACCCGGAGCGGGCGAAGAGGGCGGAGAAATCGTACATGCAGGTAGCGTAGTTGATCTTATCAATAACCCCAAATCAATCACGGGCGAGTATTTGTCAGGTAAGCGAAAAATCGAAGTTCCCACCACGCGTCGTCCGCTTGAAAACGGATTTATCGTGGTAAAAGGCGCAAGACAAAACAACCTTAAAAACATAGACGTAAGATTTCCGCTTGGCGTTCTTACTGCAGTTACGGGCGTATCGGGAAGTGGAAAATCCAGCCTCGTAAATCAGATAGTAGCGCCATATCTGTCTAACCGCATTATGAACAGTAAGCAGGTAGAGGGCGATTGCGACGAGATTTTGGGCGCAGAACTTATCGATAAGGTAATCATCATTGACCAAAGCCCAATAGGAAGAACGCCGAGGTCTAACCCTGTAACGTATACGGGCGTATTTAATCAAATACGTGACCTTTTTGCAAAAACGCGCGACTCTCAAGAACGCGGTTATACGAGTGGAAGATTTTCCTTTAACGTAAAGGGCGGACGGTGCGAAAACTGTACGGGCGACGGAATTATCCGTATCGAAATGAACTTCCTTCCCGACGTGTACGTGCCGTGTGAGGTGTGCAAAGGTAAGCGTTACAACCGCGAAACTTTGCAGGTTAAGTACAAAGACAAGAGCATAGCAGACGTACTTAACATGACGGTGGACGAGGCTACCGAGTTTTTCAAGAATATTCCGTCCATCTACAACAAGATTTCCACGCTAAAGGAAGTTGGTTTGGGATATATTCGCTTAGGTCAGCCGGCAACCACGCTTTCGGGCGGTGAGGCACAAAGGGTAAAGCTTGCAACCGAGCTTTCCAAGCGTTCCACAAGCAAAACGTTCTATATCCTCGACGAGCCTACAACGGGACTTCATATGGACGACGTAAGCAAACTTATCAAAATCTTGCAAAAGCTCGTGTCAGGCGGAAATACTGTAGTGGTTATCGAGCATAACTTGGACGTTATTAAGGTTGCCGATCATATTATCGATATGGGGCCCGAAGGTGGCGACGAGGGCGGTACGGTTATCGCACAAGGCACTCCCGAAGAGATAGCTCAAAACGAAATTAGCTTTACGGGTAAATTCCTAAAACCTATGCTAAATAAATAAGAATAAACACCGACGCTTATTTTAAGCGTCGGTGTTGTTTTCAATATAACTTTGTTAGGAGTTTTGTTATATTTTAAGCGATACGTATATACAAAAAAGAAACAATGTGTTTTTCTCGTCAAAACATAATAATATTTATCAACCATTTGTTGTGACATAGCCAAAATAAAAAACTCAGCGCTTTTCTGATTTTGAAAAACACGTTGAGTTTGTGTTTTAATTGTTTTCCTTAATAGCTTTATTAATATCGTTCAAAACACGTTTTTTGTCTGCGGACCAAAGCGGAGCGACAAGTAAACGTTTGGGCGCGTCCCCCGTAATACGATGAACGACCATGCCTTTGCGTAAATTTTTTAAGCAAAGAAGGAGTAGTTTGATATATTCGTCCTTTTCGAGCGGTACGTATTGCCCTTTTTCGTACATGTTGCATAGCGGAGTGTCTTTTAATACGTGTAATAACTGAAGCTTAATTCCGTCGCTACCGCTCGCGTTTACCGTTTTTACCGTGTTGAGAAGGTTTGTTTCAGTTTCCGTCGGAAGCCCGATAATAACGTGCGTAATAACGTTTACGCCTATTTCTTTCAGGTTTTTTACCGCGTCCAGATAAACTTTGGTTTTGTATCCGCGATTAATAAGCGTAGCAGTTTCGTCGTTTGCGGTTTGAAGCCCAAGCTCCACAAAAACAGGCTTAATCTCGTTTAGTTCGCCTAAAAGTTGTAAAACGTCTAAAGGCAGACAGTCGGGACGGGTTGCAACAGACAATGCGCAAATGCGCTCGTCGGCAATTGCTTCAAAGAATATTTGTTTCAGATAAGATGTAGGAGCAAACGTGTTAGTGTAGCTTTGAAAGTACGCAATAAACTTTTGTGGTTTCTTGCTTTCCACTCGTTTTATTGCTCTGTCTATCTGTGTTTTTACGTTTCCGCACTGCTTTTCCGCAAAATCACCGCTTCCACCGCTACTGCAAAAAATACAACCGCCTTTTTTGTCTTTAGTTCGGTTAGGACAGTTCATTCCGCCGTCCAACGCAATCTTATATACCTTTGCGCCGAATCGTGAAATAAAGTATTCATTTGCCATAACGTAATTTGTCAATATATCTCTCCGAATTTTTATTGATAGAAGCGTAAACTCTTGCTGTTTAGCGTTGCAGAAAATTGAAAAAAGTGTTTGCTGAGCTTTGGTTTTTTCCTATTCTATATTATATATAATAAGGGCTTTTACAATATTGTAGCACAAGGCGGAGCAAAAAGGCAATAAAAAAACGGCAGTCCGTAAGGAACTGCCGTAATTTTTTTAGATTAGTCAAGATAATCGTTTACAAGTCTTACACCAAGGTAGGAAACAAGAGGATAAAGAACGATGAAAGCACCTACAACGGGATACGAATAAGTGAAGTGTCCGCTTGACCAAATAGTGTTAAGATCTTTGATGATGCTGTAGGTTTCCCAGTTTCTATCAAGCTGGAAGTTAACACCGATACAAAGAGCAACGCAACCAACGGTCATCATAACACCGCATACGGAAAGAACGATATTAACGATATTGTTGAGCTTTCTGTCAAGGTTGATGTGAAGAATCTTAAATGCGCCGAGAAGGAACGCAACGTTGTAAGCGATTCCTGCAATAGCAGCAAAGAGCATTACGTAGTAAAGGAGCTTAAGGTATCCTTCAAATCCGCCACCCGAATGATAGAACATATTATAACCGTTAACAAGAACGTATTCGTTGGTAAGGTCTGCACCACTACCCAAAGCCGATTCAAATACGGTGGAAGCGTGGCTGTTGATGAAGTTGGTATTATAAACAAAGTTGAAAAGAGGAATAAAGAAAACCGCGATACATGCAACAATAGTAATAATAGAAGAAATAATTTCACGCTTTTTGTAGGGAAGTACAAGCGAGTTGTCCTGAGCCATACCCGAGAAGATGCAAGTTGTAATCAACGCTACGGTACCTACACCCAAAAGGATAAAGATACAGGGATATGCGGAAATGGTTTTTCCGGTAACGCATGCAAACAAGCAGAGGCTATAACCACTGATAGGGTCGTCCATAGTGTTAATAGTATTAACGAAGTTGCAAAGAACGAGAGTACAACAGAAAGCACAAGCAACGAAGATAAGCTGGAAAAGAATGAAGAAAGTCTTTCCAAAGAACTTTTCGGGGTTCTTCTTGTTTGTGATCATTGCAAGCACGCCCCATACAAGCGAAGCAAGACCGGCAAGCGCAAGTATAATGGTAAGCAACAGCATCATACCTTCGATTTCGTATCCACCTTTTGCGTCAATACCGAAAAGGATGTTAAAACCGTTGTAGACAACGTGTGTCTGAGTTGTGTTTCCGCCGGCGTCGGTTACGTTTATGTAAGAAGACATAAAGGGAACGAACATTAACAGGATGGTCAATACACCGAGAGCGATGCTCGTGATGTAAATGATTCTTTCTTTAAGAAGTTTACTCATAATTCTCTCCTAATGAAAAATTATCAAATAGCATATATAATTATATAATTTTATAAAAAACTTGTCAAGCATTTTCCCTTTTATTTTAAGGCATTTCAAATAATAATTTAAAGAATAGTAAAATACTATCTATAAATTATATATAATGAATAGAGTGCTTAAAGAAAAAACCTCGTTTTCATATTAAATAATCGGGGTAAAATAGCAGAAAAAAACAATAAAAAAACAAAGGAAAAAAAAGTTAAAAAAAATTTAAAAAACTTTTGAAAAACAGTTGACTTTATTTTTTCTTTGTGATATTATATACGAGCTGTCGCCAAGAAAGACAGCAACGCACATTGATAAGTTAATAGAAAGTAAGAAAAGCGAAACAACAAAAACG
>JAGAPA010000056.1 GCA_017623455.1 Clostridia bacterium
AAAGCTTGTAGTCTGCACCTTCGTAGCCGTGTCCAAGCATACCGCCCATAACGTTACCAGTCGTACAAACAAGGGTTACGTCGGACTTAGCATTTTTAAAGGATACGGTATAGTTAGCACCGTCACTGCTTCCGTGGTTAGCAGCACCGTAGTTGTAGAAAGAACCCATATTGTACTGACCTTCGATATAACCGTGCATAGCTACGTTTTCGAAAATTGTTTCGCCCGGGTTGTAAATATTTCTTACAAGTGCATTACCGTCAGTTGTATTAACGGTAACGTCCATGTTAGCAATCTTGATCTTTACCTTATCCTGAGGATTACCTACACCACGGAAAAGAGCCGTAGAAAGGTTAACGAACTTTGCTCCGTTACCGTCAAAGCTTCCGTAAAGATTGATTTTACCAATACCGTTAAGGTCAAGCGTTTCAACGCCGTCTGCTACCTTATAATACTTATACTCGTGGTAATACTTGGAAATTCCAAGCAAATCCTCAGCCTTATTGATAATGAAGGGGTTTTCCTCAGAACCGTCACCGCTTTCAAAAACCTTTGTGGTAGAAACTACAGTAAAGGGGCTGAAGCCGGTAGTGGAGAAGCTAAGCTCTCCGGTAAGAGCGTCGTAGCTACTGGGAATAAGCGTTGCGTTGTGATAGAGCTTTACGTCAATAAGTCCCTTTTCGATAAAGATCGATACGTCGATGGGCTTATCGTTTGTAGCAGCTACACCGACAAGAGAAATCTCGTAGGTGGTTGCGGACTGCTCGGAGGTAATCTGTGTTGCAACGCCTGCGTTAACCTCGTCCTTCTGCTCAATCTTAAACGTAAGGTGAGCCGCATCATCTTCAAGAAGCGTTCCTTCGGGAACGATAACCTCTACTTTAGAAACTGCAGAAGCATCGTCTACATAAGTAATAGCTACATCCTCTGTGGTCTTGTTGTCTGCGTCCTTGCTAACGGTCTTAGAAACAGAGATGTTTGCGGGATACGTTGCGTTCTCGTCGTACTTATCGTCAAAGCTGTCCTCTTCGGAAGCAAGCTGTGATGCTACGACCTGAACAGAGAACGAAGAACCAATGCTTAAGCCCTGATACTCGTTGCCTGCATTCTCCTGCATTTTAAGTACAAGCGTAATAGTATCGCTTGTATTTGCTTCAAGCTTTCCGCTTCCCGTAAGATCAAGACCTGCCAAAACCGCGTCAAGCGTTCCTATCTTATTGCCTGCAGGTATGCTTGCTCTGTCTGCAACCTGTTCTGCAGGATCTGCATAGTACACGTCAATAACCTTAGCAAGCTTGGAAACCTCGCCGTCTGCAGCAATAGTTACCTTATACTTAAGAGCAAGCGTGCCTACGTTTGAAATCTTGATGTGTCTTGCCTCTACGTATCCGGGCTCCCACTTATCATTGTTGAAAATGGGGCCTGCAGATGCATCCGTCCAAGTAGCACTATTAGGATCAGCCTTTCCGTCTGCCCACTCCATCGTTATGTCAAGCGTTCCGGAAGCAATGATATTGCCAGAGCTTGTAACAGAGTCGGTAAACCAAGCGAAAGTCGTGCCTGCAAACATCGAAAGACAAACTATAAGCGACAGGATTGCCATAACAAGCGCAGTCTTAAAGTTTTTCTTTTTTGTCATTTTTGTTTTCTCCTTATATTATTATTAAGTGTTCATCTAATACTATAATCAGTGAACGATCTTATTTTAATTTTACAGCAATATCCTATTTTTGTCAACTGATATTACAAAAATATCAACTTTTTTTATCCCTTTATTATAATATATTTATATAAAGTAATGAAAATCAACATTATTTTGTTCGCTGATTATAGTATTCAGCGAACGTTTTTTATTTAAGATTTCCGCATATATTTTTATCTTTTTCACTCTTCTCTTGAAAAAGTCGCGTGTAGCAAATTCTCCCCCGTCCCCGATTTGACAATTGTATATGCTCTCAATGGGACAAAAAAAGACATCTATCCCTCCTTATCGATTGGCTTTTGGCAAACAGACCCTAAACCGCTCCAAAAACCAAAATAAAAACCGCAAAATCCGCCACTATGCTAAAACAAGCAGAGGGACGGATTTATTCGTTTCTTGCAGAAAAACAGAGCAAGAGTGAAATTCTTGCTCTGTTTTTTGTTTGGTTTTATAAATGCTTATTTTTAGTTATTGAGTAACGGTCTTTCCTGCTTCGATTTCGCCTATGTTTTCGGTAGCAGAAGTAATCATATTTGTAACGGTGTTATTGTTGCAAGTACCGTTGCAGTTGTAGTTACCAACAACTTTACCGATAACGTACTTATCCTTACCGCCTGCATATACGCCACCGCCGATGCCGTCTACGGTGCAATCGGTCAAGGTATTGCCTGTTACGTCACCGGTATTGGTACCGGAAGCGCAAATATAACCGATCAAGCCACCAAGCTTATAGCCACCCTTAACGGTAACATTTGTCAGCGTGCAGTTGGTAACACTAGTGTAACCGTAACCAACGACACCACCGGTGTACTTACCGCCGGTAACGGAGGAGTTGGTGATGGTAATGTTGTCAACAAGAGCGTTGCAGTAACCGGAGAGGATACCTGCAGTAGAGCCGCCTACGTTGCTTCCTGTTACGTGGATGTTATCGAGCTTCAAGTTCTTAAAGGATACGTAATTTGCATAGAACAAGCCTGCTTCATTTTCAGTAGTGGGATCTGCTGCTATCTTAGCATTACTGATCATGTAGCCGTTGCCGTCGAAAGCAGGTGTGCCCGCAGACACAGGATGCTTAATGATAACAGGATCTATAATATCGTTATTAAGATCGATGTCTGCTTCAAGGCTTACTGTCCATCTGCCGGCATAATAGTAATCTGCTCCAGCACCGTTTGCATAGTTGGTATAGGTGGTTCCATTTCCGTCTGTGAACAGTGCAGTCCAGTCAGCGAACAGCTTAGTAAGGTTCAAGAAGCCTTCCTTGTCGCTGACAATGATTTTGGAATTTTCACCATTGGGGAAGAGGGTCAAGCCGTAAACTTCGCGACCTACCTTGCAGTCAGTTGCAGTATTATTCTTAACGATAGTCTTTCCAGAAACGTTGTTAGAAACGTATAAAGAAGCAGTATTGTCAGAGGTAATAATTGTAACGTTCTTTACTTCGTTGTTTACAACTTCAATAACCGCTCCGCCAATATTAGACGAGTTGGGCTGAGAGATAAGTCCTGATGCAATAGTGGGAGCAACAATTGTAACGTTTTCAACGGTATTGCCTGCAATTACCTTGTTAACAGTGGAAGATTTGCCATCATTGGAAAGATATCCAACAAGTCCGCCTGCTTCCTTTGCTCCGACCTCAGGAATAGTAACCTTACTGTTCTTTACGGTAGAATTGTTAACAGATCCGTTACCCCAACCAAAAACACCGCCTACGTATTTGTTACCGATTACAGTAGCGTTATTGATTGTAACGTTCTCAATTACACCCTGTGTGCTTAAACCAGCCAAAACACCAACGCTATTATTTCCCTTTACGTAAGCTCCATCAATATTAAGATCGCGAACGTACGTAACTCCGATATCGTTACATTTAATATCTGCAAAAAGTCCTGCGTTATTTTCTGTCGTATCAACCTTAAGATTGCTGATAGTATGATTGTTACCTTCAAAAGCTACAAAGTTGCTAAGAAGAATGGGGGTCCAAGCGTGATTTTTCAAATCCACGTCAGTATTTAATTCAATAGTATACTGCCACTTAGAGCCATAGTTGTTATAAAATTCCGAATCATTTACTAAAGTATTAAGATATGCAAAAGCGGGAATACTGTTGATTGAAATTGTCTTTGCGGTAGTATCTACAACAAGAGATTCTGGCTTGCTTGCAGGAACATTTCCATTCCAAGCAAAACTAATTACGTTATTCTCGTTAATCAACGTTCCGCCATTTAAGTCGGTTACCTTAATATAGTCTTGATCTTCACCATAGTAGTTGTTAATAACGTTATCCTTAACAACAACGTTAGCAGAGCCTGCGCCTGCCATTCTTACAAAACGCTCTTCACCGTTGATAGAGGTATTGCCGGTAATGGTGATCGTACCGGTGTAGTATACGTCGGGATAATTGCTATCACGGGATAGCAAGATATCACGGGACTTAATGCCGTTAAAGGTATTGTTGGTGATGGTCAAGTTCTCCATTGCGCGAGCCTCGATGACCTGTTTTGCGCCGGTGATCTCACAGCCGGTGATCGTCAGGTTCTTAACGCCACTGGTCATTACGTACTCGCCGGTGGTCTTATCATTCATGGTCTTGTAACCAGAGTGAGGTTGATAAACAAATCTGTCATTGCCCTCAGTATCAATCATTTTACAATTAACAAGACTCAAGCCGTCAATAGCAATAGCGAAGCCGTCGGGAATCTTCACAGCAATGCTTGCGCCGGAGAAGGTTACATTTTTGATGGTAAGGTTCTTAACATCAATGTAGTTCCAGATAGCGTTTGCATCTTCTCTACCATTATCGAAGGTGATCTGATCGACAGTTGCACCTGCAGCACCGAGGATGGTAATGTTCTCGTATCTGCTGTAACGCTCATTGCCGGTGGAGTCTCCGCCAATACTGGAAATATCAACTACTTTGTTGGAAGCGTTCCGACCGAATACAAGAGTACCATAATTTACACCGGGAGCAAGCTTAATGGTAGCGCCAGCTTCTGCACTGTCGAGAGCTGCCTGCGCCTCTGCAGCATTGGTTACGATGATAGCACCCTTATCGTACTGATTGTCGAAGCTATCGCTTTCAAAAGTGTACTGAGTAGCAAACAGATTGATACCGAGATTGATGGTGGGAACGGCAGCACCCGGCTTTGCGTTTGCGTCATTACCAACCGTAGTGGGCATATAAACTACCATCGTTACGATCTTCTCGTCGCTATCTGTGGCGTTCTTTGCGTCAAGCGCGGTAACGGTAGAATTGTACGCGGTCTTCAGTGCGGTGGCGCCGTTTGCCTCTGCGGCGGCAATTGCCTGATCACGCGTGTAGCTCTGTGCGCCGTCAACAATGGCGAACTTGATAAAGTCGGAAAGCTTGAACTCCTTGTTGTTTACGTTGACAGAACCAACCTCACTTGCCAAGTTTACACCAAGATTATACTTAAGTGCGAGGCTACCCTCGTTTACTACCTTAAGCTTTACAACTTCGGTGTGACCGGGCTCCCAAAGCGCATCTTTCATAAATACGTTTGTTTCGCTAGTAACCTGTGTCCAACCACTTTGTCCTTCTTGTTGATAATACAATTCAACGTCCAAGTTACCTGCCTTAATAATGTTGTTAGAACTTGTAACGGAGTCGGTAAACCAAGCGAAAGTCGTGCCTGCAAACATCGAAAGACAAACTATAAGCGACAGGATTGCCATAACAAGCGCAGTCTTAAAGTTTTTCTTTTTCGTCATTTTTGTTTTCTCCTTATATTATTATTAGACGTTCATCTAATACGTTAATCAGCGAACATCTTTATACTTATTTTACACCCATATTATCCTTTTGTCAACTATTGTAATAAAAATATTAGATTTTTTATGGGCATTATAGCATATTTTGTATAAAAATCAACAGATTAATTAAATCTTTGTTCGCTGATTAACGTATTCAGCGAACGTTTTTTATTTAAATTTTCGCATTATTATATACTGTTTCTTCTCTCAAAAAGCAACCTTTTCTTTTCTCTCTTCTCTCTTATCTCTTCTCTTGAAAAAGTCGCGTGGAAAAGTTAGAGAAAAGTGAAGAGTGAATTTGATATTTCAAAAAAGGAGAATATTATGCAGAAAAAAGTTTATCCACAAAGTTTTAAGGATGAGATTGTAAAATTTTATTCGACCAATCACACGATTGCTGAAACCACTCGAAAAATACGGAATTGCGGAAAGCACCTTGTTCGAATGGTGCAAGCGTTACGATGAGCGGCATTATCATTTATTTTTGAATCAGTAGTTCATCAATCATTTTGAAATTGTTCTGCTTTAAGAAATCATACATTTCATGAACCTTATATCCATCATAATCTTCATATTTGTGGCTATCAAATCCTATGCTGATGTAAACCCCGGCATCTCTTATAATCTTTTGTTTGTTTTCATCCTTTATAAAATCAAGAACATATTGATGTTCACGGTAACCATGGATACTGTCATAGCTCACATTCATTTCCCAGAAGATGTTTTTTTGTGCCATCCTTTTGAAGAAATCAAGATAT
This sequence comes from Clostridia bacterium, assembly GCA_017623455.1. Lineage (GTDB taxonomy): Bacteria > Bacillota > Clostridia > Christensenellales > Pumilibacteraceae > RUG12826. The sequence continues at coordinate 6,235 of JAGAPA010000056.1, forward strand.
TCAAAACCATACATATCGCAATACGAAAATAAGTCTGTATGAGCAATTCCGCACAAAATACCCAATTTGTCACAAAATTCAAAAATTTTGTTTTTAATAACACTATTTTCGTACGTTATATGTTCAATAAGACAATAGTCAAATTTCCTGATATCATCAACAATATTTATATCATATCTTTCGGGTATTGTTGCTATTTCAATACCACAGAACAGTTTGATTTTATCAGCATACTGACTTGCATATTCTCTCATTTCAGTGATATATTGTTCTTTGCGTTTTCCAATACCGGAATTATGATCACATATACCAAATGTCGATAAACCGTTTTCTATGGCGGTATTTATCAAATCATGCGGATTATCTCTTCCACAACTACTATAGTAGGTATGAGAATGTATATCAAATACTTTTCTGTCTTTATATCGCTTAAAAGTATTCAACGTTTCTTCGTAAGCATTTTCGGGTCGCATTTCAAATATAAGCGGTGCTTTGTTAATTCTATTCGTTGCCCAACACTTAAAGAAAGATGCATAAGATATTAAGCACCCATATATGTCTTTTATCGGCATATGATTCTCAAAAGCAACTTCATGATGCTCAACTTGATGAATGTGGTACCCTACAATATATTTACCAAGCATAGATAACCATGTACTAATTTGATATTTTTTACTGTACGGAACATTATTTCTGGCATGTCCTATATCAAAATTTATTCCAACTTTGTGTCTGCAGCTTTTGGCAAGAGTACTCATAAAGTCCAAGCACTCTTCAGGTATATAACCGAATCTCCTTGTCTCCCCCGCAGTGTCTTTTGATGTCATATGCATATTCTCTACACCAACCACAATGTTATGTGAAACACGGTTTAACTTACTTGAAAGGTACTCGCATATTTTTTCAAGAATTTCCGGATTATCATTAATTTCTTTTACTGACACTTTAGGAACATGTTGTATCACCCGTTCCGCTTTTAAAATATCAACATATTCTATAAGTTTATCGTGATTTTCGCTTGCAGAAATCTTTCCGTATATCCAACCAACATCCGATAAATGTATTGACAGATTCTCCCCGCCGGACTCACGCCATCTTGCGACTGCGTTTTTCAGCTCATTTATATCAATACCAACACAATTAGGACGAAGTTCAAGATATTTCAATCTGTTCTGTATAGCAAATTCTATTTGTTTAAGTGGATTATAACAGGATATTCCAAAATAATTATATATGTCTGTTGGTACGGGTGAGAAATAATATGCTTTGCGAATCTCCTTTTTCTCAGTATCATAATATGTGATACAAGGATTCTCGCCTATGGCTTTATCAGGATCCATCGCCTGCAGGCTAATTGAGTTTTCATCTTTATAAGAATGATGTAAATGCCCGTAGACAATAACAGTTTTTTCATGGTTTTCACGCCATTTCAATAATCTTGTGTATGTATCCTCAGTATGCGATTTAATAGGATGATGCATAAAAACTATGCTTTCTTCGTCTGCAGTATTGATCTCATTAAATTGCTCATCGGATATTGTTCCGTCGCAATCATTCAAAGCAAAAATTGTAACATTGTTAATTATGTTTTTACACTGTGAAGCTTTTTCTTTGATACTTGATCTGCTTTCTGAAAATCTCAAATCGGAGTTACCGGGAATATATAAGAATGGAATGCTCATATCAGACATTTTATTTATAAAGCAATCATAAACTTCTTCATTCCCATCACATGTAACATCTCCGACATATGCGATGCAATCAGGTTGCTTTTTTAATATATCAGCAATTGCCCAGTTAAGAACATCATATTGCAGTGCGTTTTTATCAAATGGTAAATGCAAATCACACATAAAACATATTTTCATGCTATCATTCTCCTTTAATCATATATGGTTACAAAAGCATACGAGGGCACTATGTAAACGTTTTCTGTTATAGAAAAGCTCAATGTAGCGGTACAGATATGTCTTTATATGTTCTATTGTAGTCTACCTTCTGCGAAAAGTCAAGCTAATTGTCAATTTATCAATATGCCTTTTTATTTCTTCTATGCTGGGGTTCTCGGAATTTGTTGCCATAAAGTATTTTTTATCATAATACCGTATTCATGGCGTAAATGGTGCTGCATATACTATGGCATGTACCGATTTTTATGCACGTGTTTTAAGCTACCTTTTCTTTTCTCTCTTCACTCTTCTCTTGAAAAAGTCGCGTGGGAGATTTAGAGAATAGTGAAAAGTGAAGAGAGAATAGTGAAAAGTGAAGAGAGAATAGTGAAAAGTACAAAAAGAAAAAAGTCGCTTGTGCGACTTTTTTCTTTTATGGTTGCGGAGACGGGACTCGAACCTCGTGACCTTCAGGTTATACTCGCTTCGCTCGTGGCGTTCGCTTGCTTCGCTCGCTCGGCTGAAGAGCCGTCAGGCTTTGTCAACCTGCGGTTGCCAATTTTTGCTTGCGCAAAACATAACCTGAAAAAAAAGAAAGGCAACTTTTTCTTTTCTCTCTTCTCTATTCTCTCTTCTCTTGAAAAAGTCGCGTAGGAGATTTAGAGAATAGTGAATAGTGAAGAATGAATAGTGAATAGTACAAAAAGAAAAAGCCGCTTGTGCGACTTTTTCTTTTATGGTTGCGGAGACGGGACTCGAACCTCGTGACCTTCAGGTTATGAGCCTGACGAGCTACCATCTGCTCTACTCCGCGATATTCGCTTAGCTATTAAGCCTTCATATAATATCATAGTTTCTGCGTTTTGTCAACGCTTTAGAGGTGAGTTTTGTGAGATTAATGTGAAAAAAAGCATAAAATTTAGGGTTTTTTTGCAAAAAACCGTCGTTTTTTAACGATTCTCTATATTTCCGCCTACTTTAATATATGCTTAAATTTCGCTATTATTCCTAATTTTATCACTTGCAAAACATAAATCTTTATGTTATACTTTACCTAACTTTTTGCTCTTATTACAAGAATTTCAAAATCTGGTTATGTAATTTTGTTTGAGTTTGGCTATTTTAATAACACCAAAAACAGTTTATACTACTGGTAAACAATACGGAGGTGGTTATTATGAAAAATGAAATTTATGCCCAAACTCAAGCAACAATCCAAGAAATTTGCGAAAAAGCGAAACTTAAAAGGGGCGATATTTTGATAGTCGGCGGATCGACCAGCGAAATAATCGGCGATAAAATCGGCTCTAACTCCAGTCCCGAAATCGCTCAAACGGTGATAGACGCTATATTAGGTGTACTGAAAAGCAAGGGTGTTTTTCTTGCCGTTCAATGCTGTGAGCACTTAAACCGTGCAATTGTTATCGAACGCGAGGCGCTACCTTTTGCAGAGGCGGTAAACGTCGTGCCTCAACCAAAAGCGGGAGGCTCGCTTGCAACGTGCGCTTATAAATCTTTTACCCAACCCATTGTTGTAGAACACGTGCGCGCAGACGCAGGAATAGACATAGGTTTTACACTGATAGGCATGCACCTAAAAGAAGTTGCCGTACCACTTAGACTTGAAAACAACCTTATAGGAAAAGCGTTTGTAGTTGGGGCAAGAACGCGTCCGAAATTTATTGGAGGAGTACGTGCGGTGTACGACGAAAAGTTATTATAACTCACATACGTATATGCGAAAAAGCGTTTAGGCTACTTTGGTCTAAACGCTTTTTTATTCAAAATTAATCCTTATAGTTTATTAATTCTTTATATGCTTCCACCTGCTCCTTTGTGGGCGCGTAAGAAGGGTCTGAACAGCACGGAAGAGTGGGGGCTTCGCCGTTTGAGCCAATAAAAGGCGTAAGGCGGTCGTTTTCGTATTTTACTCTGTCCTCTTCCTTTCTAAAGTCGGGGATATCGTAAGGCATACCGTCTTCAAGCAACGAGCGATGTCCCAAAATTGCCACCGACGACATTGCTGTTGCCGAATATATATTAAAGGGATGTGGGGGTTGAACGCCGTTTCTAACGCTGTCAATAAACATTCTGCACGTAAGGAAATCTCCACCACCGTGTCCGCTCTTTTTGATAAACTCCTCGTCCTTATCGTTCCAATCAGGCTCGTAAAAATTAATCTCTTCCACACCCTCGGGCTTTTCCCAAGAATTATAACGAAGCATAACCTTACCGCCCATACCTCTAAGATTTTCTATCGTACCTTGCGTTCCACACACGCGATAGGAATTTCCATGTCCGCCAAACGCCGCACAACCCGTAAATCTGAACACGGATCCGTCGTCGTTATGCGTCATCATAATAGCCGTTCTATCGCCGTTCATTCTGCCCGTAGGATACTTTTCGTCAATAGGCGCGAAAATGGGGAATGCGGTAATACGTTTAGGCGTTGCACCCGTTGCCCACATAATAGGACCAAGCGAATGAGTTACGTAGTAGGTTGCAGGCAAATAGTTACGCCAATGCGACGGCTTATACTTGTAATTTATAGAAAACTTTGCATCTCTCGGATCGCCCGGGTGGTTGTATTCGCCCTCTGCGTACATAATTTTACCAAGCGTTCCCGTATCGCAAACGCGCTTGATTTCGCGGTTGAACTTCATTTGCGGATAGTTTTCGGCAAGCATATAAATAGACTTGCTCTTCTCGAAAGCTCTTACAAGCTCCACTCCTTCTGCCATAGTTCCGTTGCTTATGCACTCGGAAAACACGTGGATATTCTTTTCAAAACACTTAATAGCATAAGGTGCATGCTCGTGGAAGAAGTTAGTTAAGATTACAACGTCCAAGCCGTGTTCAATAAACTCGTCGAAGTTGTCGTAGCAAACAAAACCCTTTCCAAAATCACGCTCCGCTCTCTCTAACATTTCCTTTCTGTCGTCGCATACGGCAACGAGGTCACAGCCAAGTAGCAAAAAGTTATTTACTAAACTCCAGCCTCTTTCTCCCATACCGAAAATACCAAGTCTTAGTTTTTTCATAATTTTCTCCTTGCTTAATTTTTTAGGATATATTTATTTTAACACAACTTTTTGTCTTTAACAATAGAAAAATTCCATATAAATATATAAAATCGTTACTTTCACTTGATTTTAGCGAGGTTTAAGTGGTATAATCAAATAAAAAACGGCAGGAAAAACTATGCGTAACAAAAATATTTGTAAATTCCCCATATCCGCAATCTCCGAACCGCTTACCGTATCCAAATACGTCAAGGAAACGGACGAGGCGACAATGAAAACAAACATTACTCTCTCTCTTAACAAAATGATTCTTGTCGCACAAGGCGAGGGAGAGTTTTGCTTTTCTTCCACTTCCGTGCCTTTTAAGACGGGAGACGTGGTATTTGGGTTTAAGGGTGAGGAATTTTACTTAAAAAACGGTAATAACGTTATATATCTTTATATAGAATTTGACGGAAACCGCGCGCAAGAGCTATTCAAACGCTTTGGCATAACCGTTATAAACCGCAAAAAAGAGGGTAATGACGGACTTATACCAATGTGGGAAGAAAGCCTGCTTAGGGCTAGCGAGCACAACGTGGATCTTGCAAGCGAGAGCATACTGCTTTATACGTTTTCGCGCTTTTTAAAAAGCACTGACAAAAACGACGAGCTTGTAGAAAAAATAGTGGAAATTACCGAGGAAAACTTTTCATCCGCTTCTCTCTCAATCTCCGAGATTGCCACCGCTTTGTCGTATAATCCCAAATACGTATCACACGTTTTCAAACAACGCATGGGCATAAACTATTCGGAATACCTTACAAAGACACGCATTAAGCACGCGATTTCTCTGCTTGACTTCGGCATAGACAGCATTAAAAACGTAGCCTTACTCTCGGGCTTTACCGATCCGCTCTATTTTTCCAACGTTTTCAAAAAACAGATAGGCGTTTCTCCCACTCTGTACCTAAAGAATAAGGATAAAAAATAAAATTACTTTGGGGCTTGACATAGATTTTTTATTGTGATATACTTGCTTAAAAATAAGTTGGAGGACGACAACGTGAAAATAAAAGGCGCCATTTTCGATATGGACGGAACGCTTGTAAACTCGCTTATGTGGTGGGACGTTTTTTGGAGCAACTTGGGTAAAAAATTCCTTAACAATTCCTCTTTTAAGCCGAGCGAAGACGACGACAGAAAAGTGAGGACGATGATTTTTTCCGACTGTATGGAATATATTCAAAAGACGTATTCTATACCAGCAACCCCTCAACAACTTCTCGACTATGCACACGAGGACATAGAACGCTTTTACGTAGAGGACGTAATGTGTAAAGAGGGCGCGGTGGAACTTCTTGAAAACCTGAAGAGCAAGGGCATAAAACTATGCGTCGCATCCGCAACGCGTCTTGACCACGTTATGCGGTGTCTAGACAACCTCGACCTTACCAAATACTTTGAAGCGGTGCTCTCCTGCGCAGATATCGGCAAGGGTAAGGATAAACCCGACATCTATCTTCTTGCTCTTGACAAGCTTGGGCTAAAGGCGGACGAGGCTTGCGTTTTCGAAGACTCTTACGTTGCGCTCGAAACAGCAAAAAGCATTAACTGTAAAACCGTGGGAATTTTCGATAAGTATAACTTTGGACAAGACAAACTAAAAAACGCGTCTATCTATTACGTAGCCGAGGGCGAATCACTCTCTTCGCTTTGCAGCAAAGTAGAAAAGGCGTAAAAAACCAGTAATCACGCATACGTATACGTATAAATAGAACAAACCAACGCAAGCCACACATAATACGTGATAAAACAATCAAAAAACTACTGTACGGGCGATTCACGAATCGCCCACCAATAAACATATTTTGACAGTGGATCTGCCCACTTGAAAAAAATAAAATACGTATCGCTTAAGCACCAAAGAATCTTATAAATATAACTTTACTGAATAACACATATTGACAGTGGGTCTGCCCACAGGAGGAAACAAAATGGAAAAATACGACATTATAATTCAAGGCGGTCAATCCAACGCTGAAGGAAGCGGAAGAGGTCCGGTTTTTAAGGCTTATGAGCCAAGCGAAGATATTTGCTATTTGGACGTAGAATACACACTAGAGAACGTGGAAGGCGGACATATCGTTCATTATACCGACAAGCCTTTTATTCTCAAAATGGCTGAAGAGCGCGAAACGCCAACGGGGCTTGCTTCGGACTTTGCGCTTACTTTCGCTAAAAAATATATCGAGGACGGAAAACTTGAAAAGGGCAGAAAATTGCTTATTATCCGCTCAGCTATTGGTGGCACGGGCTATGCTTTCGGGCACTGGGGCGTGGGCAGACCTTTGCACGAAAAAATGCTGGAGATGACCGACTACGCGTTATCTCTTAACCCAAACGAAAACCGCATAGTTGCGTTTTTGTGGCATCAGGGCGAACACGAAGCGGTGTATAAAACTACCGTCGAAACGTTCAGAACGTTTATGCTCGACACGATAAACTCCGTTCGTACGCGCTACGCTCTTCCCTCTCTTCCCTTTATTTGCGCAGACTTCGTTCAGCATTGGAAAAGACATAATCTTGCAATCTGCAATCCCATTATCGACGAACTTCAAAACGTTGTAGATAAGGTAGGAAGCGCAATGTTTATCCGCACCGAAAACCTACCCTCAAACGATAGGAGCTGGAACAACGGCGATATTATTCACTTCTCCCGTCAAGCCTTGTACGAACTGGGCGAAAGATATTATATGGCGTATAAACTTTTGACCGATAAACAATAAAAGAACAATAAAAACCACTACAATGTCACAAAAAGTGTGATACGTAGTGGTTTTTTTGATACAATTTATCTTTTTTTAACCCATAAGAGGAATATGGATATAGCCTCTATATACTCTGCCGTCAAACTTAACTTCGATAACAACGTCGTTTACCGCATCAACTTTTTCGCCCGCTTTTATAACGTATTCTTCCGTTGTAACAGCCGAGTGCGCACTTCTCCAAGTAGGCAAACACACGAAGTTTTTACCTGTAACGCTAAAACCCTCGGGAAGCCACCAACGCAAACTCAAACGATTTGTAATGATACCAAAAACGTCGCGATTATATTCAAACTCAATCTTTACTCTTAGTTCGCCGTTTGGAGTAATATCAATTCCGTCAAGCATTGTTACGTATGCTTTTGCAAGTAGCATTTCTACGTTTATGGTGTTTGGACGCAACTTATCCATAACTTCTTTACCCCTTACAAACGAGATATAACTCTCTTTCATATTTGTAGGAATTTCGTCATCTCCGTCCGTAAAGCCAATTTTCACGTACGCTGTTTTTCCGTAGCCAACGTTGGTATACGTCCAGTCAAGTCTACAACTCATAGTAGTAGGCGCAAGCGCTACAACTCGCTCGGTAAGTTCACTGCAAGTTTTTGGATAACTAACCGCTCCCATACCCGTCATAATTGCAATACTTTCGATCTTGTCGCCGATATACTCTACCCAATCCTTAGGAAGTTCTTTCGTCCCATACAAAATGCCAAGCGTTGCTCCAACCGTTGCTCCCGTACAGTCGGTATCATCGCCACAATTTACGGCGTAAAGAATAGATTTTTTAAAGTCTCCTTCACCATAAAGAAGACCAAGCACGACGTAACCAACGTTAGACGGCGCTTCAAACCACCCATCGCCAATATCCGCGTTCATATTAAGAACGGTATCGCGCGCCTCTCTTATCGGCATTTTGCTTTCGTAACACTCAATAACCTTTCGTATAGTGATTGCAACCCTGCAACTTTCGGGAATTTTAGCAAGTGCGATATCAATACAGGTACGGATATCATCAAACACAAACGCGCACGACTGCATTGTAGCAACAAACGCAGCAGCATACGTGCCTTCTCCACTACCGTGATCGACCTGCGCATCTTCTATTGCATACTCGAGCGCAACGTCGGGACGGCCGGGTTGCAAGCACGCCCAAATCTCCGTTCTTATCCACGCTCCGTTACTATGCTTCCACTCGTTGTGATAATCGCCCGAAAGCGGTGGTAAAATTCCTGCCTTCATATTGGCTTTACCAATGCCGTATTCGTTCCAATACGGGCCGATAAACGAGAGCCAAAACTCACCTAATGACGTAGAGTTAATGCCTTTCATTCCAAGTTTTTCAACAGCGTTAAGCCATACAAGCTGAAGGTCCAAATCGTCGTTTGCAAGCACTGTGCCTTTGGGCGTAGAAAAGCCTTCTACCGACAAGTATTCTCTACATCCCTCATACGGAGTGCCTGTTGTTCCACCGATATTCTTGCCTATCCAGCAGGCTTTTACCTTGTCTTTATACTTTTCAAAATTAAGCTTTATCATAAAAAAATCCTCCTTATTAGTGTTTTAATTATACCACCTTAAGGAGAATTTTTGAATGGGTATTTTTTACTTGCAGTGTAGGGATTTTTTACCTTTTATCGCGCATTTGGGCAGGGGTTAGTCCAAAAATTTTGGAAAACGCGTGGTAAAACGCGCTTCTATCGCTATAACCAACCTCTTCCATAATTTTATCTACCGTCTTGTTCGTGTTTTGTAGCAAACTCTTCGCCTGTTCCATTCTGCGCTCTCTAACGTACTCGGTAAGCGAGATTCCGAACTTTTGCTTGAACACTCTCGAAAAATAGGACGGGTTGTAAAAACAGCGTTTTGCCAAGGCGTCAAGCGTAAGTTCGCCGTCGGGGTTAGACGAAATGTACTCAATAAGGTTTTGCCACACGTCCTCTTCGCTAAAAATTTCGGTAAGCAAACTGCGACGAAGCATATACGAAAAGAGAATGCTTAAATAGTTTTCTATTACTCTACCATACCCCTCTTTTTTTTCGTCCATTTCCCTTTTCATTCTCTCTAAAACAAACTCCACGTCCTTGCTCTCTTGAGCAGAAAATGAAATTTTTCCGCAGTTATTTTCTTTTCTTAGCTCGTTAAAAGACGTAAGCGCAAGTACAGCCAACGCGTTAGATTTATCTACTACCGCGCCCATAATTTCAGGGTTAAAACACACATTGTAATAGCAGTAGTCCTCGCTTCCAACAAACGAATGTTCGCTACCGTAATTGATAAAAACCACGTCGCCCTTTTTTACGTTGTACACGTTATCGTCCACTCTTTGCTCAGCTTCTCCACGTTCTACGTACACAATCTCGATAAAGTCATGCTTATGCGTTGCGGAAATTGGGTTTCGCCCTTTGAAAATACCTATGGTTTTACCTTTTTCTATTAAGTTTTCCGTCTTGAATATTTCCATAATAATATGATAACATCAAAAATACGCGCTTGTCAATAAATTTTTATCGCACAAACGCGTATTTCGTTCTTATTTAACTTTAATCGTAATTATCTCAAACGGCTTGTAAGGAAGAATTATCTTTCCGTCGTTTATCTCAATCTTTTCAAGCTCGTTTTCCAACATATCGCACAAGTATGCCTCTTTCCCAAAACCAACGTTTATCTCAGCAGTTCCGCGCTTGCGCATAGGCTCGTACGCACGTATTACTACGCCGTCCATGTTTTCCGCAAGTTTGAATGCCTCAACGATAAGCTTATCGTCTTTGACGCAAATAGGCGCATACGTATCAGGCAAATCGCCACCACCAACACAAGGAACAACGATTGCAGGGTTATTAAGCTCATACGCTTTTTTAAGCGTATCGCTATTTGCAAGCGTGCCTTTGTGCGGACAAAGCGCGTACTTCATTTCGTGTACCTTCATATCGCATTCGGCATCGGGGCTTTTGGGCGAACGAAGGAGAGTGAGCGTAATATCGTTATCGTAAAGCCCGTGACCAAACTTACTCTCGTTGATAAGCGATACGCCATAGTCGTTTTCGGACACGTCCACGTACTTGTGCGCACAAACCTCGAACTTTGCAGTATCCCACGACGTGTTACGGGTTGTAGACCTGTCCGCATAGCCGTACTGAATTTCGCAACTTGCTTTGTCTGTTACGACGTCGATTGGGAACTCGCGCTTAAGAAGAACGTGGCTTTCCTTCCAGTCGATATTATCGTCAAACTCCACGATGTCCTTGTCGTCGTACAAGTACACGGTGTCGGTAATAATGCTATCGCCAAGCTTTCTTACCGTCTTAATTCCCGCTCCGCAGTTGTCTTTTACAACCTCGCACGATACTACGTTGTTTACGGCAAACTCCTTTTCCTTGTAGTAATGCGCAATCTCCCACGCATCGTAATTGTTGGGCAAATCCTCATACGAAACAAAGCGGATACTCTTGCCTTTTTTGAGTACTTCTCTATTGTTTTTCTTATCGTATACCGACGTAATATTCTTGTTTTTGTCAAGCGTAATTTTAAGATATTCGTTCTCTATTCCGCTCTTGCTTACCTTAACTTTGCTCTTGCTTTCTTTTAGCGAAACGACCTTATAGCCCTTTGCAGGAATTTCGTTTACCTTGTACTTTTTACCCTCATAACTTACCGTTCCGTCAAGCGTAAAAGAGTTGGGGTTATAAACCAAAAATCCACCCGATTGTACGTTTTTCGCGATACCGTGTAGTAGTTTTTGCGTCGTGCCGTTTATGTAGTCGAAAATTTTTCCGTACATATAATCACTGTCTTTGTACACTCCGTTTATGGACGAGCCGGGCAAAATATCGTGGAACTGATTGATAAGAATATCCTCCCACTTTTTATCGTGCTCCGCCTTGTCAAAGCCGTCTATTCCAAACTTGTTTGCAAGCACGGACAGAGCCTCTACGTTGCACATTCCAAACTCACTCTTTCTATTGTATTTCTTGTTATTCGCTTGCGAGGTATACGTTCCTCTGTGATATTCAAGATACAGCTCTCCAATCCATTTGGGAAGTTCTTTTTCGTTCTTGGCGATATTCGCTTTTGCCGTATCTATATACTCTTTTACCGACACAAAACGCGCCGAGGGAAGAGCAGGTAACGGATTTTTCATGCGCTCTACGTATTCTATGTCGTACGTAGTAGTTCCACCGCCACCGTCGCCGTAGCCTACCGTCATAAGCGCCTGAGAACTTACCTGTCGCTGTTGATTTCTAAAATACGTTCCATACACCGATGCCGGTGAAATTTGAGAATTATACGTCGTTCCTTTTCCCCAATTAGTATTCTTCTGT
>JAGAPA010000057.1 GCA_017623455.1 Clostridia bacterium
ATCTCTTTTTCTGCTTGGCGATATGTTTGCAAGCAAACGCGATATACTCGCTTTGCTCGTGCGATATATTGTCGCTTCGCTCCAATGCGATATGATATAAATCCCCTCACGCCCTGCAGGGCATATCGCTTGCCGCAGGCAAATATCGCTCCCGAAGGGAATATCACAAATCCCGTAAGGGATTTATATCGCTGCGTGTTCTCCGTTAAGGATAACACGCTAAAGCAGGTGTGTTTTGTTTTATCAATATTCAATTTCTACGCTTTCCAGAACTAATCCCTTAGGTGGTGCGGTAATGCCTGCATTTTGACGGTTTTTACTGTTCAAAATTTTTATAAATTCTTCTACGTTACCGTTTTGTCCTATTTGAATAAGAGTTCCAACAATAATTCTTATCGTATTATAACCGAAACCATCTCCGCAAATGCGTATTTTATACTCATCTCCATCTTTATCAATTCGTGCATTGTAAATGGTTTTTATGGGGGTGGTGTAGTCACCGCCGGGAGTAACGAAAGCAGTAAGGTCGTGCTTTCCGACAAGATAAGATAGAGCTAACTTTACTGTGTCCACGTCAAGTTTGTCAACCTTATAAGAGTGCGGGTTTATGAGTGGCAAAACGTGAGAAGATACGTAAATGCTGTATACGTATGTCTTTCTTTTAACATTTTTTCTTAAATCAAAGTCAAGACTCACTTCTTTTATCGCGTATGCCTGTATATCTTTTGGAAGAAAACGGTTTAGCTTAAACGGTATTCTTTCTAACGGTAGTTTTGTGTCTGCAACAAAACATACGGGGTATTCTTTTGCCGAAACACCGCTATCCGTTCTTGATGCACCAATAGCTTCGGTCTGAGTGCTAAAAAGAGAAGTAAGAGCTTTTTCTACCTGTTCTTGTATGCTTTTACCATTGTTGTTTTTTTGCCAACCGCAATAGTTTTTGCCGTTATATTGAATTGTAATTACAAATTTTCTCATAATTCTATTTTATCATACCTTCATGTGTTTGTCAATTAAGTAGGAGTGAACCGTTTGATATGAAGTTACATATTATAATAGTAAAAAGGAGAAGACAATGGCAAGATCAAGTGATTATATAATAGCGGCAAACGACGAACATGGAATCGATCCGCCAACGGTTGGCAAGAGAACACCGACGTTGCCGTACATAAACAGAAGCTTTTACGAAAATGAATTTAACAGGCAGGCAAAGTATTACTTTTTGGCGACCGTTGCACGTTGCGGTTTCCGCACGTTTGACGCTCATCCCGAACTTAAAGACGTTTCTATAGGAACAAGGGTAAGGAGAGTGAACTCAATCAACGCGAACGCGCTTATAACGTACGGTTATAATGCTTACGGCGGAGGTTTGACTTTTAATAGTGCGAATGGATATTTGGTGTTTTATTCCGCCTTGGGCAGGTACCCTTCGCGCAGTAAATTGCTGAGTGTGGATTTAAGTGATGGATTGAAAACAACTCTTCCCAATCGCAATCTCGGCTATTCTACACTCTCTGATATAGGGGTATTGGAAAGTGTCAACTGCCCGTCTTCGCTGGTAGAAGCAGGATTTATGACCAATTTTAACGAGGCAAAATTAATGTTAAATCCATCGTTTGTCAGTGCCGTTGCAGAAGGGTGCGCTATGGGTGTTTGTGAGTTTTTCGAAACAACGTATGTGCCAAAAACCGTCACGATGCCAACTATAAGACGGGGTAATTCGTCAAGCGCGGTAAAATGCTTGCAGTATTTATTGATTGTTTTCGGGTATAACGTAGATGCTGATGGAGTGTTCGGACCGCAAACACAAAATGCCGTTATGCAGTTTCAGCGCGACGTTGGAATCAGTGCGGACGGAATAGTGGGGGCAGTTACTTGGAGCTATCTTATGCAAAATATAAATAGATATCCTGTTTTGCGAAGGGGAAGCAGGGGAGGTTATGTTAATTTATTGCAAAGGTATCTTCTTTCCTATTTGTACCCTGTAGGAAGTATTGACGGTATTTTTGGGGTGAGAACCGAGCGAGCAGTAAGGGATTTCCAAAGCGAGAACGGAATTGCTTCCGACGGAATAGTAGGCGCGGTTACTTGGCGTACGTTGCTGTCGGCAAAAGGTAGAGAAAACGTTTAATTAAAATAAAAATTCCACATAAAAGTCTTGAATTTTATTGTGAAATTTGCTACAATAAATTTAGGAGGAATTTTTATATGAAAATGACGTTAAAAAAACTAAAACAGGACTTTTCGCCGTTACTTGATGAAGAGGGTAACCGTCTTATTCCCGTCAGTATTAGGGAAGAAGATAGTATTCTTTCTCCTTTTTCGCCTAAAGGTCGTCCTACCATATCCGGTGAGTTTGCAGAGTTTCTCGATTCGCAGTATACGGACATGAAAAGCAAGGAAAAATTACATATTGACATTGAGTGCGATACCATTGACGATAAAGAAGAAATCCTATACGAAGGAGCAATACGTTCATATTATAAAGCTGAAGAAAAAAGGAAAACCAAGGAGCTTGTTCGCAATAACGTAATAGCCCTTATTATGCTGTTGACGGGAATAGTTGTTCTTACCGTTTCAGTTGTTTTCTTTATTTTATCACATGAAATAATTGGCGAGATTATAGATATTGTGGCTTGGGTTTTTGTGTGGGAGTCTGTTGATCTGTTTTTTATGCGCCGTCCTCAGCTTCTAAGCGAAATAATTAGGTGTAGGCATTTTGCAGAATCAAAAATAACATATTCGGTCACCGAAAAACAACAAGACGTAGCATAGGCGAATGAAAAATTTATAACAAAAAGGAAACTATCCTAAATTTAGAATAGTTTCCTTTTTGTTATTCGTCGTTGTTTTCACAAATTAATGTTTTGACGCGACGGCGCCAATAAAGTTTCAGCTTTCTGAGTATCGGAATAAATGAATAAAAAAGAGTAATATTAATTGCAAGCGGTACCAATTGAAACAGACGCATTATAAAGTATGACGTATAAGTTTGCTTAGAATATGAAAACCAAAGTACAAACGTAGACAATCCCATCGTTCCTAATATTGCTACCGCGACACAGCCTATAGCCGAACCGACTATACTACGTGTTATTGAGTATGGTTTACCTATGGGCGTATAGTGAAAGCAAACTGCAAATAAGAATGCAACAAAGCAACTGCTTAGCGTGATAAGCGGATTAAGGCTTCCACGCGCTAATATCAGTGCTGATATTAAATCGGATATACCTGCAACGGCTATTGCGCCGATAGGTCCTGATATTGCACCGGCAAGAAACCATCCAAAATAAACGATGCTTATTTTGTAGGCATTTGGCAGTGATATTGAAATTGCCTCTGATACCAATTCTAACACAACGGTAAACGCGCATAGCGCGGCAACGTACGTGATAGTCATAGTAGGTGTTCTTCTTTTTGCAACTTTGTTCATAGGAGTTGCAATTTCCTGTTGAGTGTTGTTGCTCAATGTTGGGCTCCTCCGTGTATTAAATTTTGGCAGGAATTATCCTACCGCAAATTATTGTAGCACAAAACAGAGGAGAAATCAATCGTTCTGACGTTTTTTTTAGACTTTTATTTTTTTTCTTTTGCGTTTCGTGCTTATTTTTGTAAAAGAAACGGAGCCGAAAACTAACGAGAGTATAGCAAAGAACGCAACGGAGATAATACTGCAAATAGATAGATTCAGCAGTGGATGCAAAGAAGAGCATATCTGAAGCATGTTTTTGCCAAGTAAGATCGTTGGCGCGCACAATAGCAGATTTTTGATTATATATGGCAAGAAAGACAATGATAGACCGGTTTTTTTCACAATACAACGGATGTTAAGGATTGCTGAAAGAGTCCAAGAAAGAGCAAATCCGCATCCTAACGAATACACCGAATAATTTCCTATACTTACGAGTGCAACAACCCATATCATGGAATACCCTATCATTCCGTTTATAAAATTCTTCATTTCCATATCAAGAGAGTTAAGGATGGATCCGGTTATGTTTTCCACTGTGAGAGGAAGTAGTGCGAATGCGATAAACGATAAAAATTCACCGCTTTGCTCGTTATCGTAAACAATTTTACAAAGCAGTCTACCGCCTGCGGAGAAAATGGGGATAAGACAGCACGCAACAAGGGTAGCAAATTTGATAGCGCCAACAACGCTGTTGTTTATTTTGAGATAATCGTTATTTTTCATTTCGTTACTTATCTTGGGTATAAGAACGAAAGCGAGTGAAGATACGAGCGTTATGGGTATAAAAACCAGAGGCATTGCCATTCCGAGTGAAGAACCGAGTAGAGCGTTTGCCTGAGACGACGTGTAGCCACTCCATATAAAAAGTTTTGGAACGAGTAAAGAAGTTATACTTCCTGACAGAGAACCTATAAGGTTGGATATCGTAATCGGGAAAGAAGATTTTGCTATTTTTAAAAAATCGGATTTTGAAGATTTGAGTTTACCGTGGTTAGCAAAAAAGAATATAAAACACGCGATAGAGCTGACTAAAGATCCGGCAGATAAACTTATAGCAACGGCTCGCAGTTTGTCAAAACCAAATAAAAACATTGCAACGCAAATTCCTATACGGCTTATTTGTTCGATAACTTCTACGATTGATACCGCGAAGAATTTTTCTTTTCCCCATAAAAAGCCCCTTAAAGAACAGTAAACAGAAGAAAATATAAGCGTGGGAAGCATGCATATTACAAGAATTAACGTGGTTTTGCCCATAGCAAAACAAAGCGGATAGTAAAGTGTAAAGAACAATCCGACAAGTAAAGCAGAAATGGATAAAGCAAGCAACAATGCAGAGCCTGCTATTTTATTTTGAGAAAGCGAATCTTGACTTCTTGCAACCAGCTTGCTTACAACAAGAGGTATTCCGCCTACTACGGTTGAAAGTAAAACCGAAAAAAATGAAAAAGCAATTTGGTATAGACCAACGCCCTCGGCTCCTATAGTTCGCGACATGAAAATTTTAAATAGGAAGCCAAGCGCCCTGTCAAGTACGCTGAAAAATGTGATAATAAATAATGAATTTGTAATTGTTTTTTTCATGTTATACCCCTGTTCCTCTAAATTGTATGAGATTATACTTTAGAAATAGAAGATTTATGCGTTAAAAAACGGTGTTTTTTAGTTGATATAAATAGAAAAGACAAGTAAAAGAAAATTTTATCAAATTTTAATCTAAAAACTATTGTCATAAAACTAAAAAAAATGGTATAATAAGTATTATGAAAAAGTTATGTAAATTTTTTAATATTTTAGCATCTTTATTTATCGTGCTTGCATTAACCGGTTGTGTTGGGTTTGAAGCTCAGCTGACGTCTTGCTTGGAGCAATTTGCTCAAATGCTTAATTCCGCAGGAAGTCTTCCGCAACCAGAAGAAAAGGATGACGGAAAGCCCGAGACCTTAGAGCTTGTTTTCCCGGAAGGTCGCTTTTCATCTATCACGGATACAGAGACGTTTAGGGACTGTTACGCACTTGTAAATGGGGTTTTGGCAAGCTCCTCATATAATATTGAATGGTCGTTTAACGGAGAACTGTCCTCTAATAAGGGTAGCATGTATACTTTTGCGCCTTCGGCAAGAGAGAAGAACATAACGGTAGAGGCGGTACTAACTTACGTTGAAAAAACGGATGAGCTTGATGAAAACGGCGAATACATCGAAGAAACTACCGTGTTGAGCGACAGTGAAAAGTTTGTATACTACGAGCCATTCGATGTTCCTACCGCTACTTGTGTTGAGTCTGCAGAAGCAAAAACTTATACAATAGCCGGTCTTTCCGACAATGATCTTATAGAATGGTACGTAAACGGCGAAAGACAGTCAGAAGGTGAGACTTTTGTTTTTTGCCCGACCGTAGCAGGAAGATACACGGTAAGTGCAACCGTTAACGGCTTTGTTGCGGAAGTAGAAAATCCCGATATGATAAAGCAGGGTCCACAGGTAATAACGGATGTAAATGTAGACTTCGATACGTATTATCCTCAGGTACTTATTTCTTTTAACGGTGATTCCAATGCTAAATATATCGTACGCAAAGAGTATGGGGGCGGGTATAAGGATTATTCTGCAAACACTAATTCATTATTGGTATCGTACGATGATTTTTTTAGTGACTCGTCAATTAGCGCTTATACCGTTAGAATAAAAACTGTAGATGATCAGGTTTACGTAGATTCGGATTATAGTTCCGGTTTTGTTGTTCAAAAGCCATCATACAAGGCAGAGCAGTATTTGGATAAAACGTACGGAATAGAAAACGCATATATATCTGATGAAGATGATTTTTACGAGCAGTTTGATTACATGATGCTCTCAAGAGAACAGCCCGTTAATGAAGAGACTTCGATTTCCCAGAGCTTTTATTTTGGTTTTAGTATTGAAGGGAGTATAGACGGAATAGTAAACAGAGCGTTTGATGCTTGCGGATATACAGGCTCGTACCGTTTGTCGGCAAGCGGAACTAATCCGTATACTGTCACCATTAAGTTCAAGACAGGCAATATTCCCTCTCTTCCGTCAAAAGACAATGTACCGAATACTTCTAAATATGCGGTTAATATAAACGGTGCACCGCTTGCAATAAGTAAAGAAGGCCGTAGTGGAGAACTACCGATTGATTCGCGTCCTGCAATAACGGTAACGAGTACCGATCAAATTTACCGTATGGCGGAAATGGGGTATTGTCCAAAAGCATATAGCGGAACAACCGAAGAGGCTGTGATAAATAAAGCCCGTTCAGTTTTGTCCGTTATAACACACGAAGGAATGTCCGATTACGAAATAGCCCTTGCCGTTTATGATTGGGTTATGTATAAAAACAACTATAATAACGAGGTTCTTTCTCTTTCTACCGATTCTGCTGTTAAGCATCCGGCTTTTTATCTTGAAGGTATTATGTATTCCGATAATTACGGATATGCGGTTTGTGACGGAATAAGTAAAACTTATTCTTTGTTATGCAATATGGCAGGCGTTGAATGTATACGAGTTGTTGGCGAGGCTGGACAGGACGGACAGTTTGGAGGACACGCTTGGAATAAGGTTAAAGTAGACGGTAATTGGTATATTGTTGACGCTACTTGGGGGGATTTGAGTATGGGGATCTCTTATAAAGCAGGTGGAATTTTTAATCAGACTACTTATACCGATTATTACGAGCTTGGAATGCATAATTATTTCCTCGTTACTGATGAATTTGTAAAAGATAATCATAAAGAGGATTCGGATCATTATCCCCAAACCGCGCCTATTCCGTATAATCATTATGCAAAGCAGTCAATGACTTATAACGGAAAAACGGTAGATATGTACGTTAACGAAACGGGCTCACAGCTTCAAGCAAAGCTTGATACTATTGCCGATGCGATTATAAACGACGTAAGAAGCAAAGGCAGAATTCAATCCGTAAACGTGGGAGACGTAACAAAGCAATCGTATTATTTCTTCTATGAAATAGGATATTCTCCTCTTGCGAAGTCAAATCTTGTTTCGTACATGAGCGCAACTTCTTCTTTTGTGAAAAAATTAAGACAGCAAAGCTATGGGTTTTCTTTGTTTGAAGTTGATGGTACCGTAGGCATAATAGTTTCTTATCATTACGGAAGTAGATTGCCAAGCTCGTCGCTTTATATAGCCTGAAATTTAATTTCTACTAAAACACAAAACCGCCTGAAGAATAAGATTTTATTCTTTTCAGGTGGTTTTGTAATAATAAAATTCGCCGAATAATATATTCAATGAACAAATTTCTATACAAGGAGAAACAAAAAATGGCAAAGAAGAAAAGTAAGGAGGCGTAGTGCTTGGAAATGGATGGTCTGCACATGATCTCGATTATGCAGGAGTGTTTGTAGATGGGCTTACGGTTACCAATAGTACCTATACCGTTGGTGGAGTGCTTCAGACTGAGCTTCCCCTGTACAATTACGTTAAGTAAGTTTACTTAAAAAAGATTTATTTCAAAAAAACAAACCTTTGAATGAAGGTTTGTTTTTTGCTTGTTTTAGTTGATCTTAAATGTTTTGATTCCGTTCTTAACGATTTTACAGTCAAGTGTTAAATTTTTATAAATTTCACCGTCAAGCTGTACCGGATGCTCGCTTTCGATTAAAACGCTTTCGCATTGTGTATGGATAGTCCAATATTCTCCAATATGTTTTCCTGCTAAAAATTTGGGGATGCAGGGAGCGATTTTGCCGTTTGGAACGGTCACGATAACAAGTTCAAGTTTGCCGTCGTCTATTTTTGCAAATGGACATATTTTCATATTTCCGCCAAAGGTTCCGCCGTTGCATACTCCAACCATTAAACAGTCGTACGAATTTGTTTCCCCGTTTACCGTGACTTTTACTTTGTAAGGTTCAAACTTTGCAAGACAAGCAAGCAAAGATTTAAGGTAAGTGAGTTTATTATCCGAGCCGTCAACTCTGAGTAATACGTCCACGTCCATACCTGTTCCTGCAACGTTCAGGCAACGCGTATTGCCTACCTGTATGTAGTCGTAGTATGCAATTTCACCTTTTATTATGTCTTTTAATGCGTCAATAGGGTCTTTTTTTAGACCTGCCGTTCTTGCAAAATCGTTACCTCTTCCGCTTGGGATGAATCCCACTGTAACGTTTTCAAAGTTTTCGATGCCGTTAATAACCTCGTGGAACGTGCCGTCACCACCTATTGCAACAATAGTGGTATCTTTTTCTTTTGATAGATCGTTTGCAATTTGAGCGCCGTGTCCTTGGTGGTGAGTTATGTGCATAGCATAATCAATTGCGTTTTGAGCGCAATAATCTGTAATTTTGTGAATAGATTTAAGAGTTTTCCCTTTTCCGCTTTTTGTGTTTACGATAAAGTGTAACATAAACTTTTCCCTTAAGTTAAAATATATAATTAATTATAATATAAAATCGAAAAAAAATCAAGGCATTTTGCGTTTTTTAGAAGTGTTGTATAAACATTTATAAAAATATCGCGGATTTGCCATAAAATTATTGCACTTTAGCAACTCGCATTAAAAGATTTTTAAAATTGTTTGCCAAAATCGAAAAGGTATGATATAATCATGTTATGAAAATTAATATTCCCGACAGTTTAATAAAGCTTAATAGTATGTCAACAACACCTATTTACGTTGTTGGCGGTTACGTGCGCAATCATTTTGCAGGATTAGGAGAAACCGATATCGATATTGCTGGACCTGCCATTGCAGAGGCATTGGGGATAAGCAAACGTTATCAGACTAAGGTTGTAAATTACAAGCTCGGTACTGCAATTATTCGCTACAACTCAGATAGTTTCGAGTATACTCCTTTCCGTATAGAAAAGTATGCGGATGATGGATCGCATACTCCCATTGACGTAAAGTTTACTACTGATATCAAGGCGGATGCTATGCGCCGTGATTTTACGTGCAATGCAATTTATTATGATATTACAAGAGATGAGATTATTGATCCTCTTCACGGAATGCAAGATATAGAGCATAAGATTTTAAGAGCGTACAATCCCGATAGAGTATTTGCTTCGGACGGGCTCAGAATTTTGAGAATGGTGCGTATTGCGGCAGAAACGGGATTCAAGATTGACGGTGCAACCGCAATGTCTGCCAAAAAGAATGCCGAAAAATTGCGTGATATTTCCGCAGAACGTCGTCGTGATGAACTCAACAGGATTTTGGTTGCAGACACAAAGTATGGTGTTGTAAATGCGCACTATAGAGGTCTTAAGCTCCTTGCTCAGCTTGGCTTGCTCAAATACATAGTACCGCAATTGGAAGACGAAGCAGGTCTTGAGCAAAACCCCAAATATCACAAGTACGACGTTTTAGAGCACACTTTCCGTACGGTTCAGGCTGCGCCTCCGGATGTCCGTCTTGCAGCTCTTATGCATGATATCGGAAAGCCATATTGCGTTAATAAGTTTGGTAACATGCACGGGCATGAAACAGTGTCGGCAAACATTGTAAAATATACGCTTGGCGAATACGGACTAAAATATCCCAATGCTGTTATCGATGAGGTTGCATGGCTTTGTGCTAACCATATGTACGATAGCGATTTTATGACTAAAACGGGTAAGCTCAAAGTTTTTGTTGCAAAGAACTTTGACCTGATAGATAAGCTTTCGGCTCTTATTGTTGCTGATAGAAAAGCGACTGGTATGGAACACACTGAGTTTGAGAGGCTTAGCACCGTAAAGCAGCAACTTATTGAAGAAAATGCACCTCTCAAGGTTACCGATCTTGCGATTGATGGCGGTACGCTTATATTAGAGGGTATTCAACCTACTAAAATTGGCGAATTACTCAACGAATTGTGGGTGTGCTGTGTTATTGATCCACGACTTAACAACGAAGAATGGTTACTTTCGCAAATACGTAAAAAATCCAACTAATCAAAAGCTTTCGGTTACATTGCCGAAAGCTTTTCGTATAAAAAATGCCAAAATGTGACATAATTTTCTATATTAATGAAAAAGATGTTGTTGACAATTTTGATAACTATGTTCGTGTCTGTCTGCATGGGAGCAAGTAATCTCACGTCTGATTTTTCAGTTAATTTTGATTGTGGTAAAGAAATTGTAAAATTTGTTGATGAAAAATACACGGCAGATAACCATATAATTTATGAAGAAATAATTTCTCGTAAAATAAACTCTCCAATCAGTGAAAAGAAGAAAGAAGTTTTGCGCCTTATAGAGGAGGGGAAAAGCGAGAAGACTGCGGTTTTAAGTTGTTTTCCCGCTCTGCAAAAAACTTATGAGAGAATTTATAAGATGGCTTACGTCGAGCCTATTGACAGCAATATCAAATTCTCGCCCGATAAATCAACTATGTTTACCGTAAGCAGAGAAAAATACGGCGAGGAAGTTAGCGAGGAGGATTTCTATTCGGATTTTGTTTGTGCATTATTTTTAGGGAAAACGAATATAAAGATAAAAATGAAAAAAATAAAACCGTCGCTGACAGTTAAAGATAATGAAAATTATTTATATAAAAAAGCAACGTATTCAACGTCGGTTGAAACTTCTACGGCAAGCAGAAAACACAACATAGAATTGGCTCTTTCATCGATAAACGGTACTGTCTTGAAAAAAGGTGAAACAATGTCGTTTAACACAAAAACAGGTATACGTAATGAAGAAAACGGATATAAAACGGCAAAAATTATTGTTGGAAACGAGTATGTGGACGGAGTTGGTGGTGGAGTTTGTCAGGCTTCGACAACGCTTTATAATTGTGCGTTGCTTGCCGGGCTTGAGGTGCTAAGCGTCAATAGTCACTCGCTGTTGCCGTCGTATGTTGAACCGAGTTTTGATGCGATGGTAAATATGGGAAGTAGCGATCTCGTAATAAAGAATAATAGCGGTGGTCCTGTTTTTATAAAAGCTCAGGTTGAGAATGGAAAGGCAACCGTTACTGTTTACGGACGAAAGAACGAGTATGATATAAGAAAGAGAAGTAAGACTGTTTACAAAGGAGAAGTTCCTGAAGATAAGACAGTTTACGATAGCGAGAACAAGTATTTTTCAGTTGATGAAAAAACAGATATGAAGCGCGTATCTTTTTCTCAGCCTAAAATAAAAAGCGAAGGTTATCTCGTGTATTATAAAAACGGAGTAAAACAAAAGGAAGTTCTTATAAGAGAGGACGTATACAACTCAAAAAGGGGAATATTGGCATACCGTGTCGAAAATAAAAACGATGCGGTATTTTTTTGTATTATTATTTAATCTATGTCTTGACAAAAATGAATGTAGGTTGTATAATAAAACAAGTATGTGTATATACACATCTAATACATGTAAAAAAGGACGCATAATGATTAAAGATACGGAATATAAAAGTGACGTTATAGAATTTACTCCGGCACAGTTGTTGGCAGGGAAAATCATAGCAATAGGGGTAACCGTGCTACTTGTTGTGTGGTATATAATTGTTGCTGTCGGTGTCGTTTCGGTTGTATTTTGGGATATATTTTTCGGTTCGTTATTATTGGCTATCGGAACAACGTTGCTTTTAAGTGGGGCTGTTCAAAAAAACTCTGTTTCGGTCTGGCTTGCCTTTCCGTTTTTAGTGCCGGCGGTAATTGAGTTTTTATGTAAATTTTTACTGTCGCAGTATGCAGTATTATATCCTCTGTATATCGCGATTCCGGCAATTGCATCATTGGTGTGTATTACGTTTGCCGGAGGTAAACGAGCACATCTTAAGGTTGTTGTGTTTTTTGGAATGGAAGCCGTTTTTTATCTTTTGGCTGTTCTTTCGGTTATACCTCTTTTCGTTTCGGTGATTATAAGTGTATTTTTTGCACTTATTGCTGTAATTTATATACTAATAAGAATTTTTAGGAGTACTAGCGATCATGAGTAGAAATCTAACATTACTTACAGACTTTTATCAGTTAACAATGATGAACGGATACCTTAAGAGTGGAGTTGCGAATGAAACTGCGGTTTTCGATTTGTTTTTCAGACAAAAAGGTCAGCTTACTTATGCAATTTCCGCAGGATTGGAGCAGGCAATCGATTATGTGCGTAATCTGCATTTTGATGATGCCGATATTCAATATCTCAGGGATCAAAAAGTTTTTTCCGAGGAGTTTTTAGACTACCTTAAAAACTTTAAGTTTACAGGAGATATTTATGCTGTTCGCGAGGGAGAGCCTGTTTTCCCGATGGAGCCGATAGTTGTCGTAAAAGCACCTCTTATACAAGCTCAGTTTATAGAAACTGCTCTTCTTAATATTATTAATCATCAAACTCTTATAGCAACAAAGGCAAGTCGTATAAATACGGTTGCGGGAGATGGTAAGGTTATTGAGTTCGGATTACGCAGAGCTCAAGGACCTGATGCTGGCATATACGGAAGCAGAGCAAGTATAATCGGAGGATGTAGTAGCACGAGTAACGTATTATCTGCGCAAATGTTTGGAATTGCGGCAAAAGGTACGCACGCGCATAGCTGGGTTCTTTCGTTTCCTTCTGAACTTGATGCGTTCAGGGCTTTTGCGGAAATTTATCCCGATAGTTGTTTATTGCTTGTAGATACCTATGACACCATTAAGAGCGGAGTTCCCAATGCGATAACCGTGTTTAAGGAATTAAGAGAAAAAGGACACAAGCCTATGGGTATAAGACTTGACAGCGGTGACCTTGCATATTTGTCCAAGAAAGCAAGAAAAATGCTTGATGAGGCAGGTTTTGAAGATGCTATAATTTTTGTCAGCAACGATATTGACGAATATCTTATCAGCTCACTTAATGCGCAGGGGGCAAAAATAGATAGATACGGAATTGGAACAAAGCTTATTACAAGTGAAGATATGCCTTCGCTTGGTGGTGTATATAAGCTTGCTCAAATTGAAAAGAACGGGGAATCAATTCCAAAAATCAAGTTGTCAAATTCAATTGAAAAAATCACCAATCCCGGATTTAAGACTGTTTACAGAATTTATGATAAGGAAACAAAAATGGCTGTTGCGGATCTTATTGCTCTTGTGGGGGAAGAAATACCCAAGCCTCTTACTCTTACACACGAAACCGAAAGATGGAAGCAAATGGTTTTGGCAGATTATGATATTAAAGAATTGCTTGTTCCTATATTTAAGAACGGCGAATTGGTATACGATATTCCTACTCTTCAGGAAAGCGCCGAATATTGCAAAAATTCACTTGCGCTTTTTGAGGACGAAAATAAGCGTATTACCAATCCTCATATTCACAAAGTAGATCTTTCGGATGGATTGTACGAGCTTAAACAAAAATTATTAAAAAGTAAAAAATAGGAGAATGATATGGATTTCAGGATTGTCAGAAAAGGTTACGATACAAAAGAAACGGATGACTATATCTTGAAAATTACCAAAGAATACGAGGAAGAACTATCCAAGCAAAAAGCGCTTATACTTTCTCTTAAGGATAAACTTATTGAGCTTAACGATAAGGTTAAGGAGATGGATAGCAAAAAACAGTTGGTATCTGCTGCTCTTATACGAGCTGTTGAAAAGGCAGAAGAAACTGAAAAAATTGCAAAGCAAAAATTGGATGCCGAGATTTCTGCGTTGAAAACGTTCCACGTAAGATGGACGTCGTACTATAAAAAACTCATTCAAAAATATCCACTTGACAATGAATTAAAGAAAGCCGATGAGTTTACTAAAAAAATCAACGAAACATTTCTTTCTCCTGACGAAAAAGATATGGAGGCATTGGAAGAATTTCGTCGTGATCATGCGCGTGTTATGGGCATAAAGGCGTCTTCGGACGTTGTATACAAACAAAAGAAAAGTGAGTTTGAAATAACAAAAGAGCAGTCGGTTACAGATGATATACAGTCACTTTTAGCTGATATTGACGCAGAAATATAGTTATTAAAGGAGAAAATTTATGAGTTGGAATGAATTTTGGGCTATGGTTGGCAATTGGTTTGTAGATGCCGGTAAGAGTATTGTTAGCTGGGGTGCAAACACTGGTATAAAAATTATCATATCGTTATTAGTTTTGTTTATATCGTTTAAGATAATAAATGCAATTGCCAAAAAGATTGAAAAAGCCGGAGAGAAGAAAACGCTTGAAAATGAAAAACATCTGGTAAAAACAGATAAGACGGTGATGAAAACTCTTGCATACATCTTTAAGTTAGTATTAAAGATTGTTGTGGCAATATGTCTTATTGGATATCTTGGAATAGATACCAGTGGACTTACCGCGCTTATTGCATCGTTTGGTGTATGTATCGGATTGGCGGTGAACGGAGCGTTATCAAATCTTGCAGGCGGTGTTCTTATTTTACTTACAAGACCTTTTAGGGTTGACGATTATATTGAGGCTCAGGGATATGTAGGAACAGTATCTGATATACATATCACAAATACAAAGCTTATTACGCCTGATAATAAAGTAATTTATATTCCAAATGGACCGCTTGCAAACGGCAATATACTTAATTACTCCGAAAAAGATACCAGAAGAGTTGATTTTTCGTTTTCTATTGCTTACGGGGCAGATCATGAAAAAGCAAAAGCGATTATTAAGGAAATTTGCGACAATCACGAGCTTGTTCTCAAGGATCCCGCGCCCTTTATCCGTGTAGGTGAGCATGCAGCTTCCAGCATTAATATTACTACAAGAGTATGGACAAAAAGTGCAGATTATTGGACTGTGCATTTTGATATTCTTGAAAAGGTAAAAATCGAATTTGATAATAACGGTATTGAAATCCCGTTTGATCAGCTTGATGTTCATATCAAAAATGATTAATACGTGTTTTTAGCGGAGTATCGCATTTATTAAGAGATGTAATTATATGCTGAATTAAATCCTTTTGGCGAAATTTTAATGATACAAGGCTAAGCTGCGATAACGAAGTAAAGTTGAATCAAAAGGTTAGCGATAAGGTTGGAATGGTAGCTTAAACAAATTATGTGCTCGAAGTATAACTGCGATTAGCATGATGTTTGTGGACGAGCAAAGTTAAGTTTTACTACTGATTTTAATATAAAACACTAAAAAAATGAATATTTTTAAATATAATACCGCGTTTATGCTTGACATTGATGTTAATTTTATATTATAATAATAGGTGAGCCGTATAGCGAAGGTTTGCAAATTATCACAAGATAATACCTTGCCTAACGGAGACATCAGTGAGGAGGTGCAGATATGTACGCAGTAATTTTAACAGGCGGAAAGCAGTACAGAGTAAGCGAAGGTGACGTAATCGAAGTTGAAAAGCTCGACGTTAAAGAGAACGAAACCGTAGAACTCGAAGTTCTTATGACCGTAGACGGAGAAAACGTTGTTACCGGTAAAGACGTAACTGCAAAGGTTACAGCAGTAGTTCTTGCTCATGGCAAAGACAAGAAGATTACAGTCTTCAAGTACAAAGCTAAGAAGAGCATTAGAAAGAAGCAAGGCCATAGACAGCCGTTTACCCGTATCAAGATCGAAACGATCGCGTAAGGTAACACAATGACAGAGGTAAAAATTTACAAAGAAAACGGAAGCATTATTAAGTTGGAAGCCGATGGACATACCGGATACGGAGTCGAGGGCGAAGACATAGTGTGCGCATCTCTCTCGTCGGTTATACAAACCGCGCTTATGGGTCTGTTACAGGTAGCAGGTATAAACGTAAAGTACGAGATACATGATACGGAAGGTTATCTTTGTTTTTCATTACCAAAACTAAACGAAACTCAACGGCACGATGCAGACGTGATATTAAACACGATGCTGTGCGGAATAACCGATTTAGTAGAGGGTTATTCGGATTTCATTGAATTGGAGGTTAAATAATTATGTTTATTAATATTCAATTATTCGCTCATAAGAAAGGTGGCGGTTCTACCAAGAACGGAAGAGACTCCAACGCTCAAAGACTTGGCGTTAAGAGAGGCGACGGTCAGTTCGTTAAGGCAGGAAACATCCTCGTTAGACAGAGAGGAACCGCAACTCATCCCGGTAACAACGTAGGAAGAGGAACAGACGATACTCTTTTTGCGCTTATCGACGGTGTTGTTAAGTTCGAAAGAAAGGGCGATAAAAAATTAGTAAGCGTTTACGCTGCTGAATAATTATCAAGAGCATAGACACGCTATCAAAAGGTAGCGTGTTTTTGTATACCATAGAGAGGGAATTAACATGCAATCATTGTGCGTAAAAAGCGAATATTTTTCTGTTTTTCAAACTCTGACGTGTGGGCAGGTTTTTAGGTACAAGCAGATTTCTGACTGTGAGTTTCAAATAATTTCCCGTGATAAAATTTGTTATTTGTCACAAAAAGACGATAACGTTATGCTCAAAAGCGAACATTTAGAGTATTTTAAGAGTTATTTTGATCTTGATAGAGATTACGACGAAATTGTAAAAACTCTAGGAAAGTTTGAGGAGTTGCGCATACCTGTTGATTATGGAAAGGGAATAAGAATATTAAAGCAGGATTTTTACGAAACGGTTATTTCTTTTATAATATCTGCAAATAACAACATTAAGCGTATACAAAAAATCATAGAAACACTTTGTGAAAAAGCCGGCGATAAAAAGAACGGTTTTTATGCGTTTCCTACCGCTAAGCAACTTCAAAAATTCAGTGTAGAGGATTTTAAGAGTATGGGACTTGGGTATAGAGCGCCTTACTTGTATGAAACGTGCAGAATTATTGATGATGTTAGTGAGGATATTCTTTCGTCAAATTCGGCAGTTGCGCTAAAAAAATTACTTAGATTAAAGGGTGTTGGGCCAAAGGTTGCTAATTGTATTTTATTGTTCGGAATGGGAAAAACCGACTCGTATCCCGTCGATACTTGGATTTTTAAGGCAAACAGAACGGATGAGCTTAATACCGAGAAAAAAGTTTTTGAGTATTACAGTAAACGTTATGGTGAATATGCAGGCTTTGCTCAACAATACATATTTTTTCACGCTCGTAGCGCTCAAAATTAAAAATATAACTTTCCGTAAATTATTTTGCGGAAAGTTTTTTATAATTGTGTTGACAACAACTATTTTTAGTGCTAAACTTTAAGAAAAAAACTTTAAGGTGAGGCGCGATAATGAAACAGTATGACGTTATAGTGGTGGGAGGTGGTTTTGCCGGCGTATGCGCGGCAATTTCGGCATCCGAAAATGGAGCAAGAACTTTGCTTGTGGATAAATCCAACGCTTTGGGCGGAGCAGCTCACAATTGTTTGATAAATCCTTTTATGCCTACTCATACAAAAATAAACGGTGAAAAAAAGGAACTTTCGCTTGGCTTCTTTCAAAAAATCCGAGAGGAGCTTTTGGTTCGTAATGCACTTAAGGGAATAACGTTTTCGGAAGAAGAACTCAAATACGTATTGCAGAAAATGGTGCAAAAGGCAGGAGTTGACATTCTTTTTCATGCGTATTTGCACAGCGCAAAATGCGAAGCCGGAGTTATTAAAGCTCTTGAGTTTTCGACAGTAGAGGGTCCTATCGTGCTTAGTGCACCGTACTATGTTGACGCAACGGGTGATGCCCAGCTTGCATATCTTGCAGGATGTCCGACAAGACTTGGCAGAGAAAAAGATAATCTTTGTCAGCCTATGACCTTGTGTTTTAGAGTTGGTGGAGTGGACGTGGATGCGTTTTACCGAGATAAGAATAGGCTTAATGAGCTTTATAAGCAATATAGAGCGGAAGGGAAAATAAAGAATCCAAGAGAAGATATTCTTGTATTTCGCATGACGTATGACGGTGTATTGCATTTTAATACAACGAGAGTGGTAAAAAAGAATCCTACAGACGTCTTTGCTGTTACACAGGCAGAATTGGAAGCAAGAGATCAAGTGTTTGAGCTGTTAGAGTTTTTAAAATCCAACACAGAGTCTATGAAGAATGCATATTTGCTTTCAACTGCAGCTCAAATCGGAGTAAGAGAAAGTAGAATGATAGTGGGTGAATATGTATTGACGCAAAACGACTGTTTGAATTTTACTAAATTTGACGACAGCATTGCTGTAAGTAACTACGAGATAGATATACATAATCCCGAGGGTAGTGGAACTAGCCATTATTTTTTCCCTGATGGTAAGTATTTTACGATTCCGTATCGCTCGCTTATACCTAAAAATGCAGACAATCTTTTAGTTGCGGGCAGATGTATTTCATCCGATCACGAGGCACAGGCATCATATAGAATTATGCCGATTGTTGCAAATATAGGCGAGGCTGCCGGAGTTGCAATTGCTCTTGCGTCAAAATATAAAGTATCGCCCAAAAGTATTGACGTAAAAGAACTGCAAAGTATATTGCTGTCAAGAAATGCTTTTTTAGGTTAACGCTGTACTGATAAGATATTGTGACGCAGTTGTAGCCTAAAATAAAAGTTTTACAGTGGCATTTAATCTAAAGATTAGTTTTGTTATTATCATTTGTTGCGCACGTAAAATTCTTGCATTTTTCTTAAAAGTGTTATATAATATGTTTATGAAAGAATTTAGGATATCAGATATAGAAAATTTAGAGCAGTACGTTTACGAAACTGTTGAGCCTCAAATACTACAATTTAAGGAAAGTTTTCATAGAATGGGGTTTGTCTTAAAAAGCGAGCTCATACCTATCAGCGATAAAAATGATAGTCTTATACGTTTTACCGTACGTTCTGGAGATGAAACGTTTGCTCTTAGTATATGTTTTATTGCAAACGGAGAAAACGGCGGATATTATGTTTCTCCGCTTATTAAAGAAGGCGACATAACGAATGACGTAGTGCTTTTACTTGAACAACTCAAATCTGTTTTGTTGGAAAAAGGGTTTGAAGAAGCAAAACAGCTTTTTGACGGAGTTCAGAAAGATGCTTACAAGCAAAACAGTACTGTTCATAAAACACTCAAAGTCTTAAAGGTTATTTTCTTTGTATCGTTGGTGTTGGTTTTGGGTGCAATTATAGTATTTCTTATCACAATAACTTAGTAATTTATGTTAGCAGATTCCGTATTGACGGAATCTGTTGTTTTTTTTACTGCAGATAATAAAAATATTTTTAACTACAACAACATAATTTAATTCTTTTGGTTGACTAAAGTAAATGATTTTGGTATAATAATAAAATATTAAGCTTTTATTTACAAAAGGAGTTAATTATGGCAGAAACAAAAAAGAAAAACGGCTTTGCCAGCGGAATCGGATTTATTCTTGCTGCTGCGGGCTCAGCCGTAGGTTTGGGAAACATTTGGGGCTTTCCGTATAAAACGGCAAAGTACGGCGGTGCCGCTTTTGTTTTGGTGTACATTCTTTGTGTGCTTTTTATTGGTTCTATAGCGCTTGTAGCCGAGATTTATCTTGGAAAAAGAGCTCAAGCAAATACTGTAACCGCATACAAAAAGGTTAAAAAAGGATTCGGATGGGTAGGTTTACTTGTTTGTGTAATTCCTGTGTTTATCGCATGTTATTATTCCGTGCTTGGAGGATGGACTTTTAGATATGCAATGAACTCATTCCAGTCTGTAGGCAGTGCGTCAAATGCATTAACGTTTGGATCTTTTGTATCCAATCCCTACGAGCCTGTTATTTATACGGTTATTTTTATGGCACTTGCTGCTCTTATTATTATGGGCGGAATTAAGGGCGGAATTGAAAAGGCATCAAAGGTGCTTATGCCCATTCTCTTCATTATAATCGTAGCAATTGCGATTTACAGCCTTACGTTGGGACCAGGGGTTGAAAAAGGACTTGAGTTTTATCTTGTTCCCAAGTTTGAAAATTTGACGTTTGACGGAGTAATAGCCGCAATGGGACAGGCATTCTATTCGCTTTCTCTTGGTATGGGTATTATGGTGGCATACGGCTCTTATACCGGTAAGGAAATTAAAATTGGCAAATCTATTGCAATGATTTCCGTATTCGATACTTTGATTGCTCTTCTTGCAGGTCTTGCAATTTTCCCTGCGGTTGGTGCTCTTGCTCCCGAACTTTTCGAAACCCCCGATGCTCTTGGTGGCGTAGGTCTTGTTTACAAGGTTCTTCCTATGATTTTCGCGCGTATGGGTGATATTGGTCAGTTTATTTCTTTCTTCTTCTTTGCAATGA
>JAGAPA010000058.1 GCA_017623455.1 Clostridia bacterium
AGTTAATAACTGACCAAATGGCTATTGTTCATTCATAAAGGCAACGTGACGTTGCATCCAACAATTGTTCTTTGGTAAAGCCAAACACTCAGCCACCGGCAGACAGGTCTGCACCCGATAATTGGTACTTTTGTTTTACGGTGGGCACACACTTGCACTACAAATAGGGTTCAGAAATTAAATAAACATATTCACTAACAAATCGGGGACGGGGGATAATTTGCTAAAGTACAATGGAAATGTAAACAAACAACTACTGTGGATTTTTCATGTCGGAAGCACTCCTGAGCGTCGGTCAGTTAATAACTGACCAAATGGCTATTGTTCATCCATAACGGCAACGTGACGCTCAGCCAACAATTGTTCTTTATAAAGCCAAACACTCAGCCATCGGCAGACAGGTTTGCACCCGATAATTTGTGCTTTTGTTTTACGGTGGGCACAGACAAAAGAGAACGGCAAAACGTTATATTGTGACATTTATTATGATTTTTGTGGACTGAAAATTTTATTTTTTATAATAACTTGACATAGATAACGAATAAGTGTAAAATATTAGCAATCAAACGCATTTTAGCTAAGGAGAAAAACAATGAAGAGTAAGATTTGTTTTTTTGACGACTATTTTATTGCATCACGTCAAGGCACGCTCAAGCGGTATTTCCATCCGCAAAAGATAGGCGAGCTTAACGACGAAGCTTTTAAGTATCAGGCATACTCGTCATTTTTCTACGATAAAAAAGTAAACAAGTATAGGGCGTATTACGACGTTCCCTCGCCCGATCATAACGATACGGAGATCAGAATTTTGCGTCTTGCAGAAGCGGACACTCCCGAAGATTTTGTAAAGGGGAATTTTACCGCGCGTACTGTAAACGGCTTTAAGAATTGCTCACACGGCTCGTCCGTAACGTACAATCCCGATGAGGATATTTACGTTATGGTGGGCGACTCTAACTGTGTTAATTTTCATACCGAGTATAATTCGTACCTATCGTGTATGATATCTCGTGACGGCGTAAACTTTTACGACGAGCGCGAGATTTATCACGGCTATTCGGACGCTCTCAACAGTATTTGCTACAATCCGTATTCAAAAGAGTATATTGTCACTATGCGTGCCGTGTGGGGCGATAGAAGAATTTGGATAATGCGAAGCAAAGACTTAAAAAACTGGCAGGGCCCTGAAATGGCTATGTATCCTATCGGAAATGATAACAGCGGAATGCAGTACTATTCGCTTGGCATAAGCCATTGCAACGGCATTTTTTACGGTATTTTGTGGAATTACATGACCGATCTTAACAAGCCCGATTTTACCGATATGGCAGGATATATGGACAACGATCTTTTGTATAGTATAGACGGAGTTCATTACAACCGTACGCCTCTTGCGCCCGTTTGCGACAGACCTCTTCCGCCTGAGTTTGGAAGTAAGCAGATGTGGCTTCAAAACGTAGCGGAGAGCAACGACGGCAGAACGATACTGTTCGGAAGTGGTTCGAGAATTATGCACGGAGGCAACGATAAGGACGTTAAGAAGGCAACGATTAGCGTGCTTTACGCAATACGTAGGGACGGTTTTTGTGCAATCGAAGGCGTTACTCCCACAAGTGAGATATACACCAAAAACCTCGCTATCTACGGCAACGAGATATCTCTTAACTTTAACGCGATGAGCGGAAAGATAACGTATGCCTTGGTGGGCGAGCGCGGTGAAGAGATTGAGGGCTTTACGTTTGACGACTGCACGCCATTTGAAAACGAGGAGAGCGTGGATAAAAAATTAGAGTGGAAGAACGCCGATTGGTCCAAGGTTAAAAACAGACGGGTACGTATCGCGCTTAGGTTCTCGGGTTGTCTTATTTATTCGATATCGCTTGACTGCGGACTTTGGACAATGTGGGCACAAGAAGGAATAAATCTTCCATATCCAAAAAAGGATGCGTACAAATAATGGATGAGTTTGTAATACGGGATTCAAAGGTTGTTTTTTGGATATTTTTCGGGGCGTTGCTCTTTGGGTTGGGGTTTGAGATTATTGCCGTGTGTTCGTGCCTTATTTTCAACTACGACCTTGGAAGTTTTGGTCCAATGTCCTTTATTGCCGGGATTTTTACGGTTATAGCTTTAGCGGGACTTATTTCTTATTTTTATCAAACCCTGTCCTATTGCGACGGTACGTTTAGTCACGGCTTTTTTATTTTCAAAAAACACGTTGTTAAGGAAGCGGTGGGTAAGGTAGTTTTCAAAGAGGACATAAAGCGCAGAAGTGTGTCCGCCAGCGCGATTTTTTATGATAAGGATAACAAAAAACTGTTCACTTTTTCGATTTGCTCGCTTGAGGTTATGGAGGAAGTCAGTCAGCTTATAAGAAAGCTCCGTATTCCGAGAAGTTTCAAGTAAAGATGCCGAGTAAGAGCTTGCAGAGCCTTAACTAAAAACTAACGCTTGATGCAAAATCTCACATACGTATGTGGGATTTTGTGGTATTTTAGGGTTTTATGCGTGTTTTTGTAATCGGATTTTGCAAGGATTAACCGGTTTTAGGAAAAGCTCGGGTTCTTTCTTTGCGTGGATATGGGTAAGGCAGGCGCGTGAAGAGGTGACTTTCAGGCAAAGTTTTTTGCGGTGGGATTTATTATAATATGATTAAAAAATTGGATAAAGGGGTGTGAGAGGTTGCAAAACAGAGGTAAAGTGTGATAAAATATTATCGAAAAACGATGATAGAGGAAGTAATTATGGAGATCCATTGTAAAAACTGCGGAACGGCAATAACTGCAAACGACGGACAGAAAACTGTTACGTGCGATTTTTGCGGTATGCAACAAACCTTGCCGATTATGCACAGTGATTTGCAGATGAAGATGCTTTTTGAGGCTAATGCCGACAGACTTGCGTCCAAATTCGATATCGCAAAAGTTAAGTATGACAGACTTATTACTTTATATCCCGACGATAACGAGGCGTATTGGTGCAAAATTTTGTGTGAGTACGGCATTGAGTACGTAGACGACGCGCTTACCGAGCGCAAGATCCCCACCTGTCACAGAACGGTAGAGCAAAGCATTTTTGATAACGAAGATTATAAGTTTATAACGTCGCGTGCAACGGCGGAGGAGCGCGCAATATACGAAAGTGAGGCTGTTGAGATAGACCGTATTCAAAAAGAGATATGCAAAGTGGCGGAGGCAGAACAACCCTACGATATCTTCATTTGCTTCAAAGATACGGACGGAGAGGGAAAGAGAACGCTTGACTCGCAGTACGGCGGAAAGATTTATACGTATCTGACAAACAACGGCTACAAGGTGTTTTTTTCGAGGGTTAGCCTAAAGGATAAGCTGGGCAGAGAATACGAGCCTGTTATTTATTCGGCGCTGAAAAGCAGTAAGCTTATGCTGTTGGTCTGCACGTCTTCCGAGCACGTCAATTCCGCCTGGGTGAGAAACGAGTGGAGCAGGTTTTTGGAGTTTGCCGAGCATGACGTGGAAAAGACGGTAGTTCCCTGTCTTGCAGATATGGATGTGTACGATTTGCCCGATACGTTGTCGAGATTTCAGGTTGCAGACATGAAAGAGTTGGACTTTTACGAGAGTTTGCTCAGACAGATAAACAGCAAGTTTAACCGAAAATCAAGCGAGAGCGCTAACGGCTCGGGAAGCGGACCAAACAAAGAGGAGCACGGTCAAAAAGCGGAAGAAAGATCCATAATGGGCACCGCTAAGGAGTTCTTTGTAAAAGCTAAGGGCAAGATCAAGGATGCAATAGTAGATAAGGCGACAGCGTTTGTTCAAACCAAAATAACACCGCAGGCAGAAAAGGTGGAAAAGGCGTCCAATTACCACAACGCACAGCTTTACTTAAAGAGCGATCTTACCGATGAGGACAACTATAAAAAAGCGACTGAATACCTTGAAAAAGCTAAGGGATATAAGGATGCGGACGATCTGCTTATCTTGCTCCCCACTATGCGGGCAAAGCAGATGGAGGCAAAGCTTCAGCGCGAGCGAGAGTCCTGCTATATGAAGGCAACCGCGCTTCTTAAGTACGATATAACGGTAGACGAAACATACAACGCAATAGTTGCGTATTTGGAAAAAGCTAAGGGGTACAAGGACGCGGAAGTATTGCTCGTTGAGGTTGCCGTAAAGCGCGAAAAACTGATTTTAGCAAAGCGAAAAAAGGAAGAAAGAGTACTTTGGTGCCGTCGCAATCGCAAGGTGATAATTACGGTTGCTGTTCTTGTAGGTATAGCTATAGCTACTGCAATTATAGTACCGCTTATCGTCAACGGCATTATAGGTGCATAAGTTAAATACAAAATAAAGAACAAAGGAGAGATTATGGCAGGACTCAGTGATTTTCATCAGATGCTCGGTCAGACGGTCATGTACTGTCAGTGCATTGAGCACGATATAAAAATGATATACGCAGGCATGAAGAGCGGGGATTATAAGGAGAATCTTGCAACGGTTGAGCGAGAGGGTTTAGGACCTACGCTGATGCTGTTGGAGGAGGTTGACAACGCTCAGCATACCAGATTTTTTACACGCGATGATTATCGTTTGCTCAATCAGGTAAGAAAGATCAGAAACCATTGGGTGCACGAGAGCTATACCGAGTTTTTGTATTTGGGCGGAAAGGAATGTGAGGATGCGTACAAGAGTGAGTTTTCTCGTCTTAAGGATGAAAACGCAAAGCTTTTCAAGCTCCACAAAAACGTGGAAAAAGTGAGATTGCAGGTTATGCAAATTTATAAAAGGTAACGAAAAACGCAATACGTGTTGATGAAAATGCGACAAAATCTTAATATTTAAGGAGCTGTTTGGGGTTTATGGATAGAGATCTGGAAAAATATATAGCAGAGCGCAACACGGGAAAGGAAACTTTTGTGCAAATGCTTTTTCGGATTATTGACGAAAAGGGGCTTGACGATACAGAGGTTTATAAGCGTGCGAATTTGGATAGAAAATATTTTTCCAAGATGCGCTGTAACGAAAATTACAAGCCCAAAAAGAAGGTGGTATGCGCACTCGCTCTTGCCTTAGAGCTTGATAATGCTACCTGTAAAAAGCTTGTCAAAAAAGCAGGATATATTCTTACAAGCACAAGCAAGTTTGATCTTACCGTAAGATACTGTATAGAAAACGGAATTTATGATCTTACAAAGGTCAACGAGCTTTTGTACGATGCAGGATTAGAAACGTTATAAAAAAACCACGATACGAAAAGTGAGGTACGTACCGTGGTTTTTGTGTTATTTTGAGGAGGATTGGTTTATAAAACGCTTATAACAAGCGCGCAAACCGATAGGAATAGTGATATGGCTTGTACAATGCTGAATTTTTCCTTGAAGACGAATATCGAGAGGATAAACGCGGAGAACATGCCGATTGACGAGGTTGTTACCGAGTAGACGGGCAACGACATTAACGCAATTGCAAACACGGAAAATACGGAGGAGAGGTTGGAAAATGCCGTTCTTGCTACAATGTTTAACGTGGTTTTTAAGGGGAACGGCTTTGACAGGTCTTTGATAGTTGCGCGTTTTGAAATGAGGATTGCGGACAAAACTAAAATAGAAATTACGGCTATTATCACGTTTGTCAGGATAAATAGCGAGCCTGAGTCGGTTGCGGTTTGCTCTAAAGTGAAAAGCTTTAAGACTATTGAGCTTGCACCCGATATAACAAAGAATGCAAGACATACGGGAAGGGTAGCTTTGGAAAATTTTTGCTTTGTTCCCACGTATGGAATAACGGTGGCTATGATCATTAAAACAACTGAAATTATAATAGTAACGGTTGGTTTATTGCCAAGATAAAAGACGGTAAACATCGTAGGTAAAACGATTGCTCCGCTTGTGGAAAGTATGCTCACGAGCGATACGGAAACGAATTTGTAAGCAAAGAAGTTAAGTACAAGCGCACAAATTACCACCATTGCGTATACGAGGGAATATAGGAAAGTCGTTAGATTTACGTTTATCTTAAATAGGTTTATTGCAAAGAGAAAAAAACACGCGCAAAGAGCGTTTAAGAGGTTGTATTTTACAAAGTTAAGCAAGCTTTCGCTAAAAGACGTTTGGAATTTTTTAGATAGCAGAGTATTAAACGCGCCGAGTAGCACGCACACCACGATTGACAGATACGCCATTTTGTAATCTCCTTTTGTTTGTACTGTTATTATACGAAAAAATGCGGTGTCAGACAAGCCAAAAAATAACGGGTTTAGGACAAAGAATTGCATTTAGAGTTTTTGGTATTGACAAAACAGCTAAAAAAGGTTAGAATAATAATAAGTAAACAAAAGCGAGATAGCGAGCGTGAAGAAAGAATATTTTATCGAACACAGAAATAACCTTAAGTGTAGATTGCACGTAAATCCTGAGCTGGAAGTGGTATACGTAATTGTCGGCACGCTTGTTGTCGAAACGGAAGGAGGGGAAAAAACAGAGCTTAGTGGAGGCGAGGCTATGTTTGTTTTACCGTACAAAGTACATTCTTTTACGCCTTATGAGGGAGTTGATGCGAGAGTGTTGATGTTTTCGGAAAACATTATCAGCGAGTTTAACGAAACGTGCAAAGACAGAGCGTTTGAAAGCTTTAAGTTTGAAGTGCACGACGAGCTAAAATCGTTTTGCTTGTACGCTTTGGATAAATACAAAAACAGTAATGATATATACCTTGTTAAGAGCGTGTTTTTTGCTCTCGCGTCTGCGTTCGTATCGCAGGTGGAAGCCGTGGAGAAAAGGAGCGTAAGTTTAGGTACGGAAATTTCAAGAATTATGGAATACGTTTGCAATAACGTGGGCGAACAACTGACTTTAACGTCAACCGCAAAAGCTTTGTCGCTTAGCAAGAACGCGCTTGAAAGGATTTTTGTGGAATATACGGGTACGACGTTTGGCAAGTTTTTGAATAATATGAGAATAGAGAAGGCCATGACGTTGTTGTGCACCAGCGATAAAACGGTTACTGAAAT
Organism: Clostridia bacterium; assembly: GCA_017623455.1. Classification (GTDB taxonomy): domain Bacteria; phylum Bacillota; class Clostridia; order Christensenellales; family Pumilibacteraceae; genus RUG12826. The sequence continues at coordinate 6,991 of JAGAPA010000058.1, forward strand.
CGCGTATGAATGTGGGTTTGGTTCGCTTCGTAGTTTTAATCGTGTGTTTGTGGCTTTTGTCGGAAAAACGCCCACGGCTTTTAAGAAAGAAATATAGATAGCAAAAGTTTAGGATAGTTGGTATGTTTTAGGTTTGGTACTAATTGTCCTAAATTTTCGTTTTTTTGGCTTGTAGAATACGTAGTTTTTTATTATACTTATAATAACGACGTTATGAAAATAAAGGAGAAAATGATGAACAAAGAGAGATTTTGGGGATTGCATTTTGACTTTCACGCAGACGATGATTCTAAGGTTGGATTAAATACTAATGCGGAAGATATCGAACGTTATCTTCTTTCCGCGCGCCCTGATTTTATTCAATGCGACTGTAAAGGACACCCGGGTATTGCCTGCTATCCTACAAAGATTGGAAGAACGTCAAAACAGTACGTTGCTGATAATCTTAAAGTGTGGGTGGAAACTGCGCACAAGCATAATATCCCTGTTTACATACATTATTCGGGCGTTATCGACGAGGCGTATTGTAAGGAACATCCCGAGCATGAATGTTTGGACAAGGAGGGAAACAGACGAGAAAGACACAATCACGTGTCGCTGTTTTCGCCATACGTTACCGACTTTTTAATACCGCAGGTTAAAGAAGTTATAACGAATTATAATATTGACGGAATTTGGGTGGACGGCGATTGCTGGGCGGTAGATATGGACTATTCACCACTTGCAAACGAGGCGCTGGGCGACGTTACGGATGAAGAACGAAAACTTGCTATTCGTGATAAATTTTTTGAGTACGCGCGCACGTATGTAGATGAACTTCACGCTTTTAAGCCTGATTTTATGATAACGAGCAACTGGGCGTATACTTCTCGTATTCCTGAGCTTCCTAAGGATAGGAATATTAATATCGACTATATTTCGGGAGATTTAGCACCTAATAACTCAGTGCACGAAGCTCGTCACGAAGCTCGTTTTATTGCGCTTCGTGGCTTGCCGTGGGATATAATGAGCTGGGGATTTAATCACGGCGATAAGTCGGATAAAAGTGCTGTTCAGCTAATTCAAGAAGCTTCGGTTGTTATGTCTAACGGCGGTGGCTTTCAGATTTACGATACGCAAAACAGGGATGGAAGCGCA
>JAGAPA010000059.1 GCA_017623455.1 Clostridia bacterium
GAAAAAACGCAGTACACGCTCAAAATTCGCCAAACACTTATAGACGACGGAGAGGACTTAGTGTGCGCAATAAAGGGCTTGTCAGATGTTTTGTCCGATGAAAAAATCCACAAAATTGTGTTTGACGGCAAGAAGTTAATGCATATTCTTGATAAGTTTGGCTGTAAAATCAGGAATTTTGACGATATAAAGCTTATGCAATTTTTGGTAGACAACACGGTTGATACCGAAAAAATCGACGATTACTGCTCGGGAATGGGGCTTGGTAAGTGTGTTGCCTGCAATCTGTTCTTGCTAAAAAAATCACTTACGGAAGCAATTGTAAGCGATGGAATGGAAAAACTGTATTACGACGTCGAACTACCGCTTGAAACCGTGCTTTTTGACATGGAAAAGCAGGGAGTAACGGTTGACGTTGCGGTTTTGGATGAGATTGGAGCAGAGCTTTCCGCTCAAAGCGAACAGCTTTCGCAAGAAATTTATCTAAGAGCAGGCAAACAGTTTAATATAAACTCTCCTAAACAGCTTGCAACCGTACTTTTTGAGGATCTTAAGATTCCATATCCTAAAAAAACCACAAAATATTCCACAAATGCAGAGATTTTGGAGGAATTAGAAGACGAATATCCAATAGTTAGCGATATCCTTGCGTACCGCACGGTAACCAAGCTTAACAGCACGTATATCGAGGGCATAAGAAAGCTTGTGGACAAAAACAGCAAAGTTCACACCGAGTATAAGCAAATGCTCACAACCACGGGCAGACTTTCAAGTGTAGAGCCCAATCTTCAAAATATTCCAACTCGTGACGAAGAGGGTAAAAAGCTCCGTAAAATCTTTAAGGCAGGCGAGGGTAAGGTGCTGATCTCTGCCGACTATTCGCAAATAGAACTCCGACTTTTGGCGCATTTTTCAAAAGATGCTAAAATGGTGGAAATCTTCAATAAAGACGAGGATTTGCACGCAATGACTGCATCCGAAGTATTTGGAGTGAAGCCTGAGGAAGTAACGTCGCAAATGCGAAGAAATGCAAAAACCGTAAACTTTGGAATAATCTACGGAATAAGCGAATTTGGGCTTTCCAAAAACCTTAAATGCCCCGTTTATCAAGCAAAAAAATATATGGAAACCTATTTCGAAAAGTTCAAAGCGATTAAGAGTTATTTCGAGGGTGTTGTGGAAGAAGCGAAGGAGCGAGGCTATACGCTTACTATGCTTAACCGTAAGCGCAAAATTCCCGAGCTTAAATCGCCCAACTATATGCAACGTCAGTTTGGAGAGCGTGCTGCAATGAATATGCCTCTTCAGGGAACTGCTGCGGATATTATCAAAATGGCAATGGTAGAGGTTGCTAAACAGCTCGAAAAAACCAATTCAAAGCTCATTCTTCAAATTCACGACGAACTAATAATCGAAGCCGACGAACAAGAGAAAGACGTGGTTATTTCCATTCTTAAAAACGGTATGGAAAACGCTTGCGATCTTGCCGTTCCGCTTATTGTTGACGTGGGATGTGGTAAGAGCTGGTTTGACTGCAAATAGAGGTGTAGTATGAAATACGTTATAGGACTAACGGGTGGAATAGCGTGCGGAAAAAGCGCAGTCAGTGATATTTTTGCGCGTAACGGAATAAAGATTATTGACACCGATATTATAAGCAGACTTGTAATGCAAGAGGGACAAAAGTGCAACGAAGAGGTGAAGCAAACCTTTCCCGATTGCGTTGAAAACGGTGTTATAAACCGCAGACTTTTGCGTGAAATAGTTTTTTCCAACAAACAAGAATTGGCTAAGCTTAACGCAATCACGCTAAAGTATATCAAGGCGGAAACAGAGGCGGAACTAAGATCCCAAGACGGTCTTGCAGTGCTTGTCGTTCCCCTTATGTTTGAAAGTGGGTTTGATAAAATGTGTGATTATATTATCGACGTAGCGTGTAGCGAAGACGTGCGAATAAATAGGCTTATAAAGAGAGATAATATAACCAAAGAGCTTGCGCTTTCTATGATAAATTCGCAAATGAACGACGACGAAAGACGTAAAAAAAGCGATATCGTGATAGAAAACAACGGCAATATCGCAGATTTGGAAAAAAAGGTAGTAAATATCATAAATTTGCTTAAAGAGAGGAAAATATAAGAAAACACAGGGTTTATATTTCAATTTTACTTGTTTTTATAGTACTATGTCTGACAATAATGGGTGCTATTTTCCTTATCTTTCCGACAAAGTACGCGAAATTTGTCGAAAAATACTCTAAAATATACGGCGTGGACGAAAATCTTGTCTACGCCGTTATATTGTGCGAAAGTGGTTTTAATCCTGACTCAAAAAGCAAAAAAGGTGCTATTGGGCTTATGCAACTAATGCCCTCAACCGCCTCATGGTGCGCTCAAAAATTAGACGAAACTTATACTGACGAAAAACTGTATGAGCCCGAGTTCAATATAAAAATCGGCGTGTATTATATAGCGTATCTTCAAACCGTTTTTTCCGGTTCTGAGCATGTGATTATGGCGTATAATGCAGGAGAGGGGAACGTTAAAAAATGGCTACAAGGAAACGGTACGGTATTTTCAGAAACGTCCGCATATTTAAGAAAGGTTATCTTTTCTAAGCAAATTTATATAACAAAAAATTTCATAAGTCAATTGATTTAACCGGAAAAAGCGATGCGCAATTTTGTTAAGTGCATCCGCTTTTTTATAATTATTTTCGTTTTATTTTTTCACCTTATATTTGCTTGGTGTCAGCCCCGTTTCTTGTTTGAAAACTTTGCTAAAGTAGTATACGTCCGAAAAACCGCACATTTGTGCAACTTGCGTAATGGTTAACGATTGAATAGATAATAATTCTTTTGCTTGTTGTATTTTACGTTTTACTATATATCGGTTTGGAGTTTGGTTATAGTTTAACTTAAAAAGTTCCCCAAATCTTCGTGGTGTAAGGTTTGTGGTTTTTACAGCGTTTTCTAAGCAGTCTTCGTTTTTATAATTGTTATCGATATATTCTTTGGCTTTTAGTATCCTATCGTCCTTTGGATAATACGTTTTATTGTAAATTTTCTTAAATTCGTCACACAAAGCGTATATATACGACAGTAGTTTAAGTTCGTTATTTTCTTCTTTTGCTTGTTTCGTTTTATTCAAGAGTGTAACGATTTCGTTTGGGTTTGAAATAGGAATACAAAAGCTCTCCGTGTCGACGTCTTCATAAGTGGTGAAATGAATGGAAAATGAAAGTCCACTCTCTTGCATGATTGCTTCATAATTATCTCGTTGATTGAAAAAGTATATACAATTTCTTGATAATACAAATTGTTTGTATCCAAAATCGTGAAAAGTTGAGCCATCTAAAATTATTCCCAATATATGATCGGCTCTATTTTTTGCTGTCCATTTTTTCATTGTAGCTCTATAATGAATGATTGTATTGATTTTTTTTACCCTAATATTTTCAAAAAGCATAATAATACTCCAAAAGTAATTTTGAGTTGATTATATCATTTTATAAAAAAAATGTAAAATAAATTATAAAAAAAATGTAAAATAAATTTCCGTATTTTACAAAATTTCTTTATTTTGCATTGAAATATATTATAGATTATGCTAAACTTAAAAAAACAAGGAGTGTTTATGTTTGAAGAATTAAAAAAAGAGTTATATGCATTTTATCTTCACGGCGATGTAGAACGAGCCAAATCGTTTGCTGATAAATGTTTTGCCATAATGGATTCAAGATTTAGAGAGGGAATGTCTGTTTTAGAGCAAAAAATGCTACAATATGACATTATAACCGAGGAGTTTGAGCCCGTTATATTTCCTCACTCGCCGTTTTTTTATGAAACAGGCGTCTTAACCTCGCTATCAGACGGCGCAAGAAAAGCAAAAAATCATTCTTTTTTGCAAGCAAACGGTTGGGTTTATAACAGAAATCATATGATTTTTTTCGATGACGAAGCGCTTTGGCAAAAAAGACAGGCTATGATGCAAGAAAAGCTATTTCTTATTTGTGGGCCGTATAATGACGTTTCGCAGCACGTAAACCTAAATTCACGTCCGTTTTTACAAGTGGGGGCAAGCGGAGTGTACGAAAAAGCGCAATATGAGCTTAAAAATGCTAAAAACAATGATGAAAAAGAGTTCTTGCAAGCGGTTTGCCACGGAATGAAAACTTTGCAACGTATTGCAGAAAAATTTGCTCAAAAAGCAGAAGAAATGCTTTCATTCCAAACTGATCAAAAGTGTATAGAAAACTTAAAACTTATAGCTTCCACCGCAAAACGAGTGCCTTGGCAACCTCCTCAAACCTTTTATGAAGCTTTAGCCACGCTTGCTTTTTTGCGTACGGTTACAGGTTCGTTAGAGGGTGCTGGTCCAAATACTTTTGGTAGAATTGATAAAGATTTGATTTCGTTTTACCATAAAGACTTAGAAAACGGGATTCTTTCGTATGATAAGGCTTATGATTTGGTTTCTAAGTTTTTATTGACTTGGGATTGCCACTATACGCACGATATGATATTTTCGGGTTATGCCGATCACGAACTTGAAAATACGTATACTTTGGGTGGAGTTGATGATAATGGCGACGTTTTGTATAACGAAGTAACTAAACTTTTTTTGCGTTCCAATCGTGAAAATAATATTATTTTCCCCAAAATCAAGTGTAGGTTTTCTTCAAATTCGCCCAAAGAATATCTTGACGAGATAAATAAATCGATAGTAAACGGCACAAGTACCGTGCTTTTACAAAACGATGAAGTGTCAATGTCTGCTTTAAGAAGAGCAGGCAGACCGGAAAACGAGGTTCGTGATTATATCGTGTCGGGATGTTGGGGCTTTGCGTCCAATCAAGAAAAGTACGACCATGGTTGTTACGTAAATATGTTAAAGCCCTTTGAGTTTGCCGTGCATAAAATGAGTGATAAGTGTGAAAAAACAGGCTTGAATCTCGAGTTTTTCGATGATTGCGATACGTTTGAAGAATTGTATCAACGTACGGTAAGAAATTGTGAAAAACTTGTTGATGCAAGGCTTGAAATTACAAAAAAGGGCGGAAATATATTCCATAAAGTAGATCAGTTCCCTATTTTCTCATCAACGCTGGAAAACTGTATCGAAAATCACGCTGATTATACGGCAAACGGTGCAAAATATCGCGATGATTTTCACCTGATTTTTGGACTTCCCAACATTGTGGACTCGCTGCTTGCTATAAAAACGCTTGTGTTTGACAAGAAAAAGTATACGTTACAGCAATATCTCGATGCGGTCAGAAGCAACTGGGAGAATAACGAGCAAATGCGTCTTGAGGCTACAAAATGCAGCGGATGGGGCGACGGAAGCGACGAGTCTTGTGCTCTTGCAAACCGTTTTAATAATGATTTATATTCGATTTATAGCAAGCGAACGGGAAGTTACGGCGGTAAAGTCCATATGGGACATCTTACGTACACCGAAATTCGTTGGTGGGGCGAAAAAACCAAAGCAACTCCTGACGGAAGATATGATGGCGAATATTTCGCGCAAGGTCTTACGCCGTCCAGACTTAAAAAAATTCCGTGCGTAAACGACGTTATACGTAGTATGGCAAGCTTAGATGCGTCCACAATGGGATCAAATTCCGTTATCAATGTGATTTTACCCAGTCATATTTCACTTGATAGATGTGAAGGATTTTTGCGTGCAGTTGCAAAGTCAGCAGTTCAATCCCTTCAGCTAAACTGCGTATCAAAACAAGATTTGCTCGACGCTCAGATACATCCCGAAAAATATCCCAACCTCATTGTCAGAGTAACAGGATTTTCCGCCAAGTTTACCTCTCTTACAAAAGAGTGGCAACAAGAAGTATTGACGCGTAATTTCTACGAATAGCACAAATAAAAACCCTCGAGCATTTTTTGCTTGAGGGTAATTTTATGGGGCTCTTATAAAATAATAGGTTTGATTATTGAGGGCAAATGCTGTAAAACAGTGCGAGTTTTACTTGCTAAATCATACATAGTGTAATCACCGTTTTTATATAACTGTTTATTAAAATCCGTGATAAGTTCTATAATCTTTTGGACGTTTTCCCGTAACTTCAGTAAAAATTTTCCTAAAGTACGTTGCCGAAGAAAAGCCGAGTTCTTGACTGATATATTCTATAGTATAATCGGTAGAAGACAGAATGTTGATCGCTTTATCAACAAGTATCTTATGCTTAACGTCAACGGGAGTTTCGCCTTTAACTTTCTTAAATACCGAGTATAAAACGGATTCGCTTACCGAGCAATACTTAGCAACGTCCGGAATGGAAAAATTCAGATTGTCGCTCATAAATTTTTCCGCGCTTTCCACAATAATTTCCGCCTTACTCTTAGGTGTAGTTTGCATAAGAGGGAGCAGAATATCCAAAAGTTGATATAAAAGACTTACAGAATGAAGATTTACCGTGTTTAGCGAAGCAATTTCGTCAAAAATTTTGTGCGCAGTTTGGGGTGGATTTTTTATTACTTGAATTGTATACGAGTCGTCTTTGGGGGTAGGAAAGTACTTAAATCCAAACGAGTAATGCACCGTTACGGAATCTCCTACCCAATACGACTGATACGGGTGTGATGGCGGAATATAAAAAATATCCCCCTCGTTTATATTTATTGTTCCGTTTTTATCCACAAGTTTCGCATTGCCCTTTTTCATTTGCGCAATAAAATGGCACTGGTTTCCCGATTTTGCATTATTATAATGCGGACTTTTTCGGGTTTGTGTTGAAAAATAAAAAGATTTATAGAAAATTGTATTGTTCATAACCTTTTTCCCTTATAAACGCGTAGAATATTATGTTATTATTTATAGAATACTATATTGAAAAAAGTTTGTCAACATGTTATTCTATATTCAGCTAAAAAATTTTCGGAGGAAAATCAAATGACAACGAAAGGAATAGTATTTACAGCTCCGTGTATTGCAGAGCTTATTGACGTTAATCTTCCCCCCGTTGGAGATAACGACGTACTTATAAACACAATGGTGACCTGTCTTAGTAGCGGAACTGAGCGCGCAAACCTTATTGGCGATGAGAACGTAGGCCCTTTCTCTCCGCCCAAGCCAGCCGTTTTCCCAAGAACTGCAGGATATAGCTGTTCGGGAATCGTGGAGCAGGTCGGCAAAAACGTAAAGGATATAAAAGTGGGCGACAGAGTGTGCGCTTACTGGACAAAGCATGCTAAACGTTTGGTAATGAATCAAAATAACGTAATAAAAATCGATAGCGACGATATTTCTTTTAACGAAGCAGCGTTCTCGTTTATTACGTGTTTCCCCATGGCGGCAATCCGTAAATGCCGTATCGAAACAGGCGAGAGCGCAATGGTTATGGGACAAGGATTGCTTGGCTTGTTTGCAGTAAAGCTTCTTAAAGCAAGTGGCGCAGTACCCATTATTGCCGTTGACCCCAACCCCGAAAAGCGCAAGGTTGCAATCAAAAACGGAGCAGACTACGCGCTTGATCCGTTCGAGGAGGGTTTTGCTAAAAAGGTAAAGGAAATTACCGGCGGAGGTGTAAAGGTTTGTATCGAAGTTACCGGAAACGGTCCTGCGCTTGATATGGCTCTTGACTGTATGGCAATGTTCGGACGTGTTGCGCTTTTGGGCTGTACTCGTCACTCCGACTTTAGCATCGACTATTACCGCAAAGTCCACGGCCCGGGAATTACTATGATAGGTGCTCATACCGTTGCTCGCCCTGATAACGAATCTCACCCCGGTTGGTGGACTCACCGCGACGATATGAAGTCCTTCCTCAAACTCCTAAAGTACAAAAGACTTGAGGTTAAGTCCATGATAGAAGAGATCCACACCCCCGACGAATGTGGCGAAGTTTATGCACGACTTGCCGTAGAAAAATCCTTCCCCATCGTCCAATTCGACTGGAGCAAAATGGAATAAAAAGTAAAAAAACAAAAAACACGTGTCGAAAACTTCCGATACGTGTTTTTGTATACAACGATTTCGTCTGCCTACAATAAAAATCTTTACGTAAACTTAAAAAACTATTGCATTATATAAATAAAAATGCTATAATAGACTTGCGACATCAATTTCATATTCATTAGTAGGAGTATACTTATGGCATAAGTGTACCTATTTTCGCATAATAAATCTTCTACTTAATGAATATTTATTTAAATTGGTGTCGCAGCTAAGCGATAAATGGCACTTTGCAAAGTGTCGTGTATCGTTTGGTGTACGACACTTTTATTTTAGGAGAAAAACAAATGAGTTTTTACTGTAAAAACTGCGGAACAGAGTTAAACGTAGACGGACAAAAGATTGCCGTTTGTGATTTTTGCGGTATGGAGCAAACTCTACCCACAGCCAACGATGAACAGCTGATAGAGCTTTTTGCAAAAGCCAATGAGCAACGTAGAGAAAATCATTTTGATATTGCAAAAAAACAATATGAAAGCATTATCGCACAATACCCGGATGAAAACGAGGCTTACTGGTGCAAGCTTTTGTGCGAGTACGGCATCGAGTACGTAGAAGACGATCTTACCGAGAAAAAGCTCCCCACCTGCCACAGAACAAATCGCGAGAGTATCTTTGACAATAAAGATTATAAGCTCATTATAGCAAGAGCAAGCGTAGAAGAAAAAGCAATTTACAAAGCAGAGGCTAAAGAGATTGACAGAATACAAAAAGAAATTCTTGCAAAGGCGGAAAAGGAAGAGCCGTTCGATATCTTTATTTGCTACAAGGAAACGGACGAAAAAGGTGCTCGTACCCGAGATTCGCAAATAGCTACCAAGATTTACAGTAATCTTACAGGCAAAGGTTACAAGGTTTTCTTTGCTCGCGTAACTCTTAAAGAGCTTGCAGGAAGCAAGTACGAGCCTGTTATTTATTCTGCCCTCACCTCTGCAAAAGTAATGCTTATCGTAACAACCTCCAAAGAGCATGTAAACGCGCCGTGGGTACGAAACGAGTGGAGTAGATACGTGGAATTTATGCAAAGCGATTTTACAAAATCCATTGTGCCTTGTATAAGTGTTATGGATGCGTACGATTTACCCAAAGAGCTAAGCGAATTTCAAGCCCTTGTTACAACAGATATGGACTTTCTGGAAAATCTTACACGGCAGATTGACAGTAAATTTGGCAAAAATGCAGTAATTCAAAAAGAAGATACTGTGTTGACCGCACATAGCGAGGAAAACCAAATTCATATAGGCAATAATATACAAACACTACTAAAGAGAATTAAAATCTTTTTAATAAATAGCGAGTGGGAGAAAGCGGATGAGTATGCAGAAAAGGTTTTAGATATCGATCCCGAATGTGGAGAGGCATACCTCGGTAAGCTTTTGGTAGAGCAAAAGGTAAGTAGCAAAGAACAGCTCAAAGACTGTGCAAATCCGTTTGATAATAGTAAAAATTATCAAATGATAATGATGTTCGCATCAGATAGCTTAAAGCAAGAGATAAAAGGCTACGTCGACTACATAAAAGAGCGCAATGAAAACGCAAGAAAGCAAGGCATATACGAAAGAGCAACAAGCTTGATGCTTAGCGCAAAAACGGAGAGCGACTACAAGGAAGCCGGCAAGGTTTTTGAGTCAATAAAAGGCTATAAGGATGCACAAGCTTTAGCTACCGAGTGTTACGACAAAGCCGAAGAAGTACGCAAAAATGCAGTATACGACAAAGCAAAGAAAACGGCAAACGAAAACACAATAGAAAGCTATGAAAAAGCAATTGCAATTTACAAAAGCATAATAGACTGGAAAGACAGTAGCGAGCAAATAGAATATTGTAATAAGCGCATAGAGGAAATAAAGGAAAAGGCGGAAGAGAATAGAAAAATTTTTATTTATAATCAAGCAAAGGCAGGCGCAAAAGGCGAAGATATAAGCAGTTACGAAAAATCAATACAGCTATACAAAAGTATAATAGAGTGGAGAGACAGTAAAGAGCAGATAGAGTATTGTGAAAAGAGAATAGAGGAGATAAACAAGAAGAAGGAAGAAAGACGCAAAAGAGAAGAGCAGGAAAGAATAGAACGCGAGCGCATAAAGAAGCGCAACAAAAAAATAGCGGTAATAGTAAGCTCGGCTTTGGCATGTGTAGTGGTATTTATAATAGTTTTATTCTCCGCAATAATTCCTTCAGCAAAATACACGCAAGCGAATGAGTTATACAATGCCGGGAAGTACGAAGAAGCGGCAAGCGTGTACGAGAGCTTAAACGGCTGGGGTGATAGTGCAACAAAAGCAAAGGAGTGCAAATATACGCAAGCGAATGAGTTATACAATGCCGGGAAGTACGAAGAAGCAGCAAGTATGTACGAGAGCTTAAACGGCTGGGGTGATAGTGCAACAAAAGAAAAAGAAATTTGGGGACAGCATTTTCAAGATATTGTAAAAGTAAGTCAGGTGGGCGATATAGTAAAATTAGGAGCATATGAACAGGATAATAGCACGCCTAACGGAAAAGAAATAATCGAATGGCGAGTACTTTCAAAAGAAGATAATAGGGTGTTACTCATAAGTAAATACGCCTTAGACTGTAAGAGATACAACGAAACGCTCAAAGACATAACGTGGGAAACGTGCAGTTTAAGAAAGTGGCTTAACAATGATTTTATAAACAGTGCGTTTGGTGATGCCGAAAAAGCAATAATCCCGACAGTAACGGTAAGCGCAGATAAGCATCCAAGCGACAGCACAAACCCCGGTAATGCAACACAAGATAAAGTATTCTTACTAAGCATAACGGAAGCAAATAAATACTTTAGCAGTAGTACAGCAAGACAATGTAAGCCTACAGCATACGCAAAGAAGAACGGAGCATACGTAAACAGTGATAACGGAAATTGCTGGTGATGGCTCCGCTCCTCCGGTGGTCTTCAGTATTATGCCGCACGTGTCAACTATGACGGCGACGTCGACTCTTATGGTAACTATGTCTACGATTATTACGGTGCCGTGCGTCCTGCTTTGTGGGTAAATCTGTCACTTTCAGATTAAAATAACAGAAAAAAATAATATTTTCAATTACAAAAAGGGCTTATCGGGTAAGATAAGTCCTTTTGCCGTTTGTTTTTTATAGTTTAATCGTTTATATTGTATTAAAACCCTTATCGTTAAGTGGCGTAAAATAAAATTTTAGAAGAGGTGCTGTTTCTATTCGATTTTAAGCTGTTCTGTTTTTATATCGCCGTTTCTTACTGCGCTTCTTAAAATGCGTTGACATTCGTCAAGTAGGTCGTTGCGTAAATATGAGGGTGAAACAATACGTATGCTCGAGCCAAATGAGAGAAGCTTGCTCGTAAGCGCATTGCCGTAGTAGAGCGTGGCTTTTGCAACGTACTGCATACCGCGTTCTATAATTGCGTCGTTGCCCAGCCATTCCACGATATCTTCATAAATTATCGACGAAAACTCAAACTCCACGTCAATCATATCAATCTCGTCAAAGTTACCCTTAAGAGCCTCGTATACGTTGCTTTCGCGCCTTTCAAAACTGTTATCGGTAAGCTTAAGGTTTTTTATTCTTGCCATCTTGAACAGTCTGAAGTTGTTGCGCATATGGCAAAATCCGTAAACGTACCAAGTTCCGTCCTTAAGAGCAATGGCGTAGGGGTCGAAAATTCGCGTGGTTTTGGTGTCGTATTTGTCGATATACACTATCTGTAAAGACTTACCCGAGAAAATTCCTTTGTTAATAATCTCAATTTTGGTGCGAAGCTGTTCGGGATTGGTCCAGCTTCCCGAATCAATAATAAAGGTATCGTTCTTTATAACAAACTCAGGACTTTTTGCCTGCGAGGACAATCCCTTGAACTTTTCGATAATAATAGTGTTTATTCTGTCGTTGTTAATGGAGTTCGTTGCGCCAAGCGCGGATATTATCGTTTGAATTTCTTCTGTGGTAAAGTAAGCCTTGTCCACCTTGTAATCATCCGAAATTGTAAAACCTCCGTTAGGTCCGCGCAAGGTATAAAGAGGAACACCGCTCGCGCCTAAAATATCCATATATCTCGATACGGTTCTTTCGCTAATCTCGTATTTTTCCGCAAGGTATCGGCGTGTAACTATTTTTTTATTAAGCAATGTAAGCAACATTCCAAACAGTACTGACGTCTGCATAAACAATTCCTCCTAAAAATCATTCTAAAAGTATTTCAAAAAAACACCTTAAAAATATTTTACAATAAATGACAAACTATTGTCAACTATTATTTGGTATAATCTGCTCACAAATAACAAACGGAGGCAAAAACAATGTTTATTTGCGCTGAATTATTACAGGACGTAAAAGTAGGAGAGCTTATAGTGGTAAAGTACGACGAGTACAGTAAAACCCTTGGAGCTCATCTCATCACGGGCGAAAAGGTTGGAGAAATTTCATCTCAGCAAGCGGAAGGCTGTCTTGATTTTTGGACAATTGCATCTCGTATTGAGGATAACAGAATTATTTGTCACGTGGTAATAAAAGGTGGCAGATTGCTTATCCTTTCCACCGAATCCAAAATACTTTCGGGCGAATACTCCCGTCCTGCGCCTTGCATCAAGCAGGAAGTTCCTGCGCACGTTCAGGCAAGAGCAAGATATACGACCTGTGTGGGGTACAAGATTTAGTGGGGCAAGCAAATAGATTTGACCGACTTTTTACAATGTGAAAAATTATAGCAAAAGCTAACCTTTTAGTAACCTTAAAGTTAATAAAACGCATCAAAAACCGCAACAAACGAAAAATTGTTGCGGTTTTTTAAAAATAAAAGCAAAAACTTTTGCAAAAACAGTTTGAAAATTAATTAATATATGATAGAATATATAAAGTTATAACAAATTTAAGAGGGCATTTTAATGAATAAACTCAGAAAGATCTATTACCCAATACTTGCTGTTCTGCTTGTGCTGTTGCTTGTTTTCTCAGCACTCAGCGTTACAGTTAATTTTTCCACCCCGTTCATTTCGACGAGCGTAGCAAGAACCAATGCGGAAAAGATTGCAAAGGCAGGAAACTACGACTTAGCTGACGATATTCAGTCTTCGTCAAGCTTGGGTGACAGATACAAGATTGTATCCGCAATTAATACCGTTATCAAAAACACCCTTACCGCAAAGTATAAAAACGTTTACGACACAAACGGAAACTCTAAGACTTATACTACCGGTGCTACGAGTACTTTAAGCAGTATCGTAATGGGACAGTATGTTGTTACCGACGAGGACGGCAAGGACGAAAAGAAGTTCGAGCTTGCGCCTTCCTACTATTCGTCAAGAATAACCGTAGACCAAGCCGACTTGGATGCAATTGATAATTATAAGGAAAAAGGCTTGTACAAGGGCATGATGTTCCAGAATATTGCTCTTTACGTTCCCGGTTCTCAGACGAAATCCGGACTTGCAAGAAGCGCAAGACCCAACGATTACACATTCTCTTATGATGAGAGCAAGCTTGCAGACGTTGTAATGATGGTTGCTCACTACGATTCCGCTGTAGGCGACAACGGCTATATCAACAATTCCGCAACGATAGGAACGATGCTCGCGCTTCTCGATGAGATTGTAAACGGAGGAAAAACCTACAAAAACGATATTATGATGGTCTTTACAGACGCGTCTTATCGTAACGGCTTAGGACTTGACTTCTTTATGCATTCTCCCGAATACTCCGATATTTTCGACAATGCGTTAAGCAGAGTTAAGACTGTTGCAATCTTCGACAACGTAGGCGAAGTTTCCACAATCGTTGCATCTCAGGCAAAAGGTAGCGATACTGTTTCCGTTTTTGCAACTGCAGGCGATTGGTATCATTCGGGTTCTTTCTCGGGAGATATCGCGTCTGTCAATATTGGTACAAAAGAGTTTGACGTAGTAGACGGAGTATCCGCTATCGAAATTCTCGGTATTGGTAACGTTTCTGAAATTACTACGGCTTCCTCTCTTGATAATGCCACTTTATCCAGAATTGCAACCGTTATCGGTAGCTTTACAGACAGATTCGGCAACGCAGATCTCGGAGTCCTCGATAGTAACGCAACAATAGGCTTCTATTCGTACGTTGGGCTTAATTTCTGGTACGCATCGTACGTTTCGTACATTATCGGCGCAATTATTCTTATTATTGCAGGCTTTACCGTTTGGTACCTTATCAAAAAGCAAACGTTCAGCCCCACAAAGGTAGGCTTTGGAGCAGCAGTTTCCGCCCTTTCGGTAATAGCAACCGCACTTTCACTCTTGGTAGTGTATTTGCTTGCAGTTCTTCTCCTTTCGCTTATCGGTACGGTTTCCGTAATCTCGATAGCAACCTTGGTAACAAGCAATATTTGGTTCTTCATTATTGCATTCGTGCTCGGACTCGTTCTTCTTACCGTTTATAACGTGATCTTCAGAAAAGTATTTAAGGTTAAGGCTTTGGACGTAGTAAGAGGTAACGCTTGGATAGTAATGC
The DNA here is from genome assembly GCA_017623455.1 of Clostridia bacterium. Taxonomy (GTDB): domain Bacteria; phylum Bacillota; class Clostridia; order Christensenellales; family Pumilibacteraceae; genus RUG12826. The sequence continues at coordinate 14,445 of JAGAPA010000059.1, forward strand.
TTTTGGCTGTGGTAATGTGCATAGTATTCCCCACCTATTCGTATTTGTTTGCAGGTCTTGCACTTGCTCAGGGCGCGTCTATGCTTTGTACCATTCTTTTCAAGGACAAGTTCAAGTCCAAGTTTGTCTTCGATATAGAAAGACTTTTGCCCTACGGTGCATTCGCGGTTCTTCTTTCTCCCGTAGTATTTGCGGAGGCAATAGTAGCGTACTCCGTATCTCCGGCAATATTGCTTCCACTTATCCTTACGTTAGTGTTCGTATACGCGCAGTCGGTTGTGCCTTACGTTCTCATTATAAAGGATTTGTACGGCATTTCCGCTCTGTCTTCCGTAGCTGAAACAAGCGACGGAGCAACCGAAGCTAAAAAGACTCCCATCGTATCAAAAAAGACCGTAGCTCTTACCGCAATGGTTACCGTGATTGCGTATGCGGTAGTTCTTATTGTAGGGCTTCTCTGCGCGCAGAATAACGGCTTAGTTGCTACACAATCCTCATTCAGCGGAAGTGATAGTATTTATAACAACGCGTTTATTTATGAATATAACAATGTAAACGGCAAAAAGTCCACCTCCATTCTTTTGAAGGATCAAGACTTGTACACATTTATGAAAAACGATCTTGGAGAATTCCAATGGAACGCACAAAAGGGAGCTTACGGCATTTCGGACGATACCGATGACAGTTATTTGCCCGTATCTTCCTCAAGCTACGTGCCTTTCTACAAGCATTCGTCGTCCATGCTCTTTAAGTTTGGAACTGACGCTAACGGCAACGATATCCGCCTTGGCGAAAGACCTGCAATGACAATAACGTTCAAGATTGTAAAAGCAGGCGATCAGATCACATCTGTAAGACTTATCAATAACGTGGGTTCTCTTACTTCCACGGTTGGACAAAGCGCAAGCAAATACGAGGAGATTATCGTTAACGGAAACGAAGTAACCCTCACCATTCCCGCAGGTTACGGTACCGACCTCGGCGTAGAGGTGTTTACTAAAGCAAAAGACAAAACGAGAATTACCGTAGACCTTGAGGTTGAGGTAAACGCAGTGTACGTAGCAGGTAATATCGACCAAATGGGTGATCTTGCGTCCGTAGCAGTAGAAAACGACGTAATTTCCGCACTCAGCACCAAGTATTCCAATAGCGAAATACTTAACAATATCTATTTCGTATTCGAGTATAACTACGTAGGAACTACAAAAGTAGCCGTTCCCCTTAACTAATAACAAAACAAACAGAGCGAGAAAATTCTTTTATCTTGCTCTGTTTTCTTATAAGGCTTATTAGCAACAGTAGGTTGATATTTCAAGCGTAACGCTTGATCTAAAATAGTATTGCAGAACAAAGAAAAGTACAAACTTTAGTGGGTTATTGAATTTTGATATGACTTATAGCTTTTTAGTGCCACTACGAAATACAGCGTTGTTTTGTTCGGTTACAGACTTTGTAGGTAATAATTTAATTTATTATATTTAGAGCAAAAGTGCTTACAAAATTTGTGTTATTATTTTGCTAAATAACAATATTGGGAGTACGCCTGCGTACCTGCATTTGATAATAAAAACGTAAAAGGCTAAGCCCAAACCCTTATTACAAACAGAAAGAGCAAGAGTAAAAGGAAACAAATACTTCTATTCTTGCTCTGTTTTTTTATTGATTAATAGCGAGGGGTTGATTTATCCGCAAAATAGGGCGTGCAATACGTTTATTTAACGAAAAAAGGACGAAGCGATTACTTTCGTCCTTTTCTATTTTATTACTTATTGTCCTTTGCGATAACCTTTTCCGCAATCTGTACTGCGTTTGTAGCAGCGCCCTTTCTGATATTATCGGCAACTACCCAAAGGTTAAGACCGTTTTCAACGCTGTTATCAAGTCTTACACGGCTAACGTATACGGGATTAGTGTTAGCGGTGTCGAGAGGAGTGTGGTAAACTTCGGCTTCCTCAGACAAAATAACGCCGTCGGCATTTCTCAAACATTCCTTAACACCCTCTAAGGTAATAGGATTCTTAAACTCAATATTGATGCTTTCGCTGTGTCCGTAATAAACGGGAACGCGTACTGTGGTGGCGGTGATCTTAAGATCGGGATCGCCCAAAATTTTTCTGGTTTCAAACATCATCTTCTCTTCTTCCTTGGTGTAGCCATTGGGAAGGAAAACGTCGATATGAGGAATAACGTTACCGAAAATAGGCTTGGGGAACTTTTTGGGAGCTTCGCCCTTAACGCCGTTTTCAAGGTCGGCAAAACCGCCCATACCTGCACCGCTTACTGCTTGATAGGTGGAGTAAACGATTCTCTTGATGCCGTACTTTCTGTGAAGGGGAGCAAGAGCAACTACGGCTTGAATGGTGGAGCAGTTGGGGTTTGCGATAATATTGTTGTGCCAATCGATGTCGTGAGAGTTAACCTCGGGAACAACGAGGGGAACGTTGGGGTCGGTTCTCCATTGAGAGGAGTTGTCGATAACGAGAGTTCCGTTGTTTGCGAAAACGGGAGCGAAAGCTTTAGAGGTGCTTCCGCCTGCACTGAAGAGTGCAATATCAATCTTTCTTGCAAGAACGTTTTCCTCGGTAAGCTCGATTACCGTATATTCTTTGCCCATAAACTCAACCTTATTGCCTGCGCTTCTTGCACTTGCGAAGAGGTAAAGATTATCGATGGGAAGGTTTCTTTCAGCAAGAACCTGAAGCATCTTACGACCAACCATTCCGGTTGCGCCAACTACTGCAACGTTGTACTTTTTCATTGTATATATCTCCTTTTGTGGGTATAGTTCTGTGTTTTTTATAAAAATCTTCATAATAATACCATAATTTAATTATTATGTCAATGATATAATAAAATTTAGTGTAAAAATGATTGAAAAATTTAAGTATTTATAGTATAATAGTTATATGTTGCCTTTTAACAAAACAGAAAAATATCCCATAGACCGCTTTATCGCGGATATGAAAAACGCGAGCGTAACCGAAAAAGAGTTAGCAAGAAAAGGGTTTATAAAAAAAGACGGATATTTTTTGTGTGCAAAAAAAACGAAGAAGTATGACGCTTACGTCGTTATAGAGCTTGAAAACGCGGAGTATGCGTATTCGTACGCGCTTGCGGTAAAAAATTTTTTAGATTTTTATCATATTTCAAACATCGGAATTTTGCTTGTTTGTGATATAGTTAAAGAGTGTGACGAAATATTGGCAGACGCAGACGTATTGTTTTTGCGCTTTAACGCAACCGAGGCGGAAAACGTCGTTCCGTACGATAACGTTTATACGGGAGTATGTAAGTATACGGTATCTCCGTATCCGTCTGTTTCCCCTCAAATTCTTACCGAACTTTGTAAGATTGCGACCTCATTCGGGCTTGATTGTAAGGTTTTGAATGGAAAGCTTGAAGGAGAGGAGTATTTTGCGTTTTTACACCAAATAGAGCAAAAACTGCTCGATTTTTCAGCAAACACCGCTGATTTTGACAAAATTAATAGTACTATGTCACGTATAATCATAGACGCAATGACCCTTCCCGTAGTGAGTAGCGAATACTATTGCGATTTATTTTCATTCATAAAGAGAAAAGAGGGTAAGGTAAACTACAATGGGTGCGCAGGATGCATACTCGGTAAAAATAACGGCATATTTATCGACGTTAACGTAAACACAGAAAAGAATACAGAAGACCTATACAAATGTCTGAAGGTCTTTACGGAGGATATAAATGGCTAATCAAGGATTGTTCAGCAGATTAATTATCGGTGATGAAAATTTACCCGATTTTACACCGAGCCAACTTCCCAAAACGCGTTGGGCGTTGTGGTGGGATACATTCAAAACGAGATTGGGAGCATTATGTAAAGTAAATTTATTGCTTCTGCTTTTCCTTATACCCGTAATTGCAGTTCTGCTGTTCTCGTATTTTCAGGAAACCGCTTTCGGTATGGCAATACCTGCAAATTCCAATTTCGGAATAGGTTACTATCCGAGAGACGACATTAACGCGCTTTACACGAGCATGAAGCTCAACGTAACGCTTACTCAGTATCTGTTTTTAGTGCCTTGCTTTATGATTTTCGGAATAGGACTTGCAGGCGCTACGTACGTTGTAAGAAGAATAGCCTGGGGTGAAGGCGTGCACGTGGCGGCAAACTTCGGACACGGCATCAAGGAAAACTGGAAATATTTCGTGGGCGCGTCCGCGCTTTTGGCTCTTTCTTTCTTTGGAATGATGTTCTGTTTCTTCGGTCTTAACTCGTTCTCGTCAAGCGTAGTGCTTATAACGATAATTCAAGTTGTTGGCGTTATTCAGTTTGTGTTCGTACTTATAATGTTCATGTACTTCTGTACTCAGTGCGTAACGTATCAGCTTAAGTTTTTCGATCTTATCAAAAACTCGTTCTTGTTTGCAATCGCGCTTTTTCCGCAAAACCTTTTCTTTATGGCGCTTGCAATCTTCCCCATAATTTTCGCATTTGCATTTACCGATCTTATCTGGCTTTCGGTAATAGGCTGGATTCTCATTATTTTCGTAGGTCTTGCAAACATGTTGCTTGTGTGGACGATTTTCAACCACTACGTATACGACAAATATATCAACGACAGCGTAGAGGGTGCGGTTAAAAACCGTAATATGGCAACCAAAAAGACTAAAGATGACGAGATTGCCGACAAGCTCAGATATATCAGAACCCGTAACACGGTATACGGCGCGGCGTATTCGGCAAGAATGCTCAGCAGTATTGATAAAGGACACACGTTTACACCTCTTTCCTCTACGTTTAACCGTAGCGATCTTGTAAAACTTTCCGAGGAGAAGAAAGTAATGCAGGAGGAAATGGATAAGGAGAGAGCAACTGCCGAGGAGCAAATTGCGCTTGCGTACGAAGAATGGGAAAAAATGCAAAACCCCAAAAATAAAAGGAAGAAAAAATAATGTACGACGGCTTAGCGGAATTTTACGATCTGTTTATGCAGGACGTGGATTACAAGTCCTGGTGTGATTTTGTTGTAAAGTACCTCCCTAAAAACGGAAACGGCGTGGACGTTGGATGTGGAAGTGGTGCGTTTACCTTCGAGCTTGCAAAACGTGGATTTGACGTTTTTGGAGTGGACGTATCGCCCGAAATGGTCAATATTGCGCAGAAGAATGCAAGAAAGGAAGCTCTAAAAGTAGATTTTGCAGTCAAAAATGCAGACGAGCTAAAGCTTACGACTAAGGTTGATTTTATAACCGCAATCTGCGACGTTGTAAATTATATTAAAAAACCGATTGACTTTTTCAAAAATACATACAATAACCTAAAAGACGGCGGAGTGTTCGTGTTTGACGTAAGCAGTGAGTATAAATTAAAAAAGATACTCGGTGATAACGTGTATACGGAAGAGCGCGACAACGTTTTGTACGTGTGGAGCAACAGCCTGTACAAAAACCGAGTGGAAATGTTTCTCTCCTTTTTCCGTCGCGACGCGGATGGCAGGTATACTCGCTTTGACGAAGAGCAAACGCAGTATATTCACAATGAAGAAGATCTTGCGATGTTGCTGTTTGAAGCAGGCTTTGACAGCGTTCAAACGTTTTCCGAGTCTTATCAAACTGTGGAAAAAGACTCCGAAAGAATACATTTTATAGCAAAAAAAGGCAAAATTAATGGCGAAATTTCATAGAATATTAAATAATGCCGATTCGTATTTCAGAAAAGGCATGGAATCTAGTAACGAGGGTGAATATATAAGAGCTATCGATTACTTTTTCAGGGCGTACGAGCTTGACGACGAGAAGGATAAACCGGAAACGCTGATGGAAATTGGCGCGTGTTATTCTCTTTTGGGCGAGCACGATTCCGCGTTAAAGGCATATTATAAGGCTTTGGCGGTTGATGCAAAAAGCGAAAGCGCGTTTGTGGGAGTTATATCTTCTCTTATTGCGCTCAATAAAAATTCCGAAGCTATATACTATATAAACTACTCGGATGCCAAAAATATTATCGGTGACGATTACGACGTGTCCGTTACAAACCGCAACACCTTTAAGGTTGTGGGTAAATACGACAGGGAAGCAACAATATTTGTAGCGCGCAAGCTTATGGCAAACGGAGAATATGCGTACGCCAAAAAGATATTGGAAGAAATTCCGTCACAAAGCAAGGACTACGTAGAAGCTCTCAATCTGATTGCAATGATTTGTCTGGGCGAGCAAAAATACCTTCAATCCGCAATCATCTGTGATTCGGTGCTTGCAAGACAGCCCGAAAATATAGACGCGCTGACTACAAAAATTGTAGCGTTGCATTATTCCGCAAATCTTAAAGAACGCGATGAGTGCGTAAGTGTTCTCACGTCTTTAAGCGTAACCAAAGAGCAAGAGGTAAGAAAGATTGCCGTTTGTATGCAACAGATTCAAAACGAGGAATATTCGCTTAAGTACTATAAAAAACTGCTTGAATTTACCCCGTACGACAAAACGTCCAATCTTATTGTCGCAATACTCTATCACAACACGGGCAAGCATGCCGCGGCACATTCTGCAATGGTAAGACTATCCAAACTATATCCCGACTGTGAAACGGTAAAATTTTACGCGTTGAATATCAGGGAAGAAAGTGACAAATTCGAGATATCCGCATCCATTCCGCAATCAGAACAGGAGCGTAGGCTTGATGAGGTCAACGATAAGCTATCCAAGCTTAAAACAACGGAAAAAGCAGTAAATTACGCAAAAAAGCACAGGGAATTTTACAATCTTCTCAAATGGACTATCAGTTCTCCGCAAGCCAAAATTGCAGGGCACGTAGCTTCGTTTTTAGCTCAGCATACCTATTTTCATCCAATGATAAGAGAGATGCTCGTAAATCCCGACGTAAACTACTACCCCAAAAGAGAGTGTCTTCCCACCTTTTTGGAGTTTGCTCAGAAAAAGAATTTTGCAATATATTCGCAAGACGTAGTGCAGTTTTTCAAACCTCGTATTCCAAAACTTGACGTGCAGGACGTGTTAAAAAATATTTATTGGGCGGTGTACGCAAACTGCGTGTTCTTGACTTGTGATTTTGATAAGAATTTAAATGCAAAGTATAAGAGTTTCATAAAACGCATTACGGAAGAGGATAACGTTAAGTTGTTCAGTATTGCCGATAAAGCCTCGCTTTCTGCGTTACTTGCGCATTACACGGAATTACATCCCGTATTTTCAGACGTTAAATCGCTTGCAAGAGTGTTTGACACCGACGAAAAGCGGTTGCAGTCAATGCTGGATTTGTTTAATAAAACGGAGGAGAAAAAATGATAGATTTCGATCAGCTATTTACAGTATATATGCAAGAATGGATGGAAAAAAACTCCAACCTCACTCCCGATGAAATGGAGGAGAGAGCTTGCGATCTTTTTGAAGAATGGAAAAATGCACCGTCCGACGAGCTTGACGGTATTTCACCTAAGCAGTATTTTGAGAAGATAACTTCGCCCGACGAGCTTGTGAAAATGCTCGTTTCGGTAAGCGAGGAAGGCGGAAGTCCGTCCGCTCTGCTTCTTGACAGAATTGTGGAAACCGATTGTACCGATCAGCTTAGTTCGCTTATAAGCGGTGATTACAGTGCGGAAATAAAAATAGAAGCGATAAATCTTTTGTTTGAGATGGGTGCGGAGCATCCGCTCGACTTGTACGTTGATATCTTAGCCGACGAAAACGGCGACGAAGGACTCAGAGAACTATGCGTGGAGGTTATGTCGGCAAACGCCAACAAGGTTGCAGACAAACTTTTCGCCCTCTTACCCACCGCGTCTTACTCCCTAAAAGGTCTTATTGCGGAAATTTTGGTAAATGCAAACAAGGACGAAAGAACGTATAAATTGTTGGAGGACTTGTTCAAAAACGGTGGTAACGTACCGCTTTATGCAGGATTTATCGGCAAATACGGCGACGAGAGAGCAATGACGTATTTATACAAGGCTTTGGACGATTGCAATTACGTAGATTTTACCGAGATTAGAAGCGCCATCGAAAATCTGGGCGGAACGGTAGACGACGAATATCGTGATTTTTCGTCCGATCCTTACTACAAGGCACTTAAAAATCTCAAATAATTACATATTTGCCCTAAAACAAATAAAATAAGGAGGAAACGAGTTATGAAAGATATAATAACCTTAGAAAAAATCAAAAACGATAAAAACTTCCGAGCTCTTATCGAAACAGCAAACGGTAACTTGGATCAGATGGGCTATACCGAACACGGTTTGCGCCACGTGGGATACGTAAGTAAGACTACCGCAAACATTCTTTCAACGCTCGGATATGACGAGCGAACCGTAGAATTGGGCGCAATTACCGGCTGGATTCACGATATAGGAAACGCCGTAAACAGACAAAATCACGGAATTACAGGCTCAATACTTGCCTTCGATCTTCTCAATAAAATGGGAATGGATATGCATGAGATTGGCATAGTAATGGGAGCTATAGGTAATCACGAGGAGCAGAACGGTCACCCGATAAGCCCCGTCAGCGCCGCGTTAATTATTGCAGACAAGAGTGACGCGCACCGCTCGCGTGTGAGAAAAAAGAATTTCAATCCCAAGGATATTCACGACAGAGTAAACATGTCCATAACCAAAAATTATCTGGCAATCGACACGGAAAAAAAGGTCATACGCTTAGTACTGTTTATGGACAATAAAGTTTCGTCGTTTATGGAGTATCTGGAGATATATCTTTCCCGAATGGTGCTTTCCGAAAAAGCAGCAACGTTTTTAGGCTACAATTTTGAGCTTGTCATCAACAACACGGTAATCAATAACCGCAAAAACGTAATGGCGCCTTACGAAAAAGGCAATGAAAAGGAAGTAAGCGAAGACTAAGACGTTAGTTATTTATACGATCATTATTATTCTATTAATAAAACCACAAAAAAAAGAGCATTTTGCCCTCAAAATAGGCATAATGCTCTTTTTCGTGGCGAAAATGTTAAAAATAAAAGCGATTTTGGTATTGAAATAAGATATTGTTTAGTTTATAATAAATAAATAAAAGCGTGTTCGCGGAATTATGTATTCCATGAACAAAATTACATTTAAATTGTGCATTATTTTTTGGGAAATATATAAAAAAAGGAGAGCAATATGAAGAAAAAAGCAAAAGCGATACTCGGTTCGGCGATTGCTATTGCAATCAGTACAACAGCCGTAACGGGCGCTACCATGGCACTTTTTACTGACAAGGCGGAGGTTAACGTTGCCATGACCGCAGGACGTGTTGACGTTGACGCTTCAGTTAGCAGTCTTAAGCTGTATTCTATGGATCAGCTTATGCCGGGCAATGAGTTTATGAATTTAGGTAGGGCGTACTTAAGTAAGCCTAACGAGTTGATTCTTGACAACATTACTCCCGGTGACAAGGTTGAGTTTGATATTTCCGTTGTCAACAACAGCAATATCAAAACGAAATACCGCGCTATATTGGCAGAAGTGGGCAAGGACAATAAACTCATGCAAAAGCTCATTGTTAAGATCAACGGTAAAAAAGTGGATCTTAACGACGACGGAATGATTGAGTCCGATTGGGAATTGTTAGACCCTGTTGAAGTAGCCACTCAAATTAAGACGATAAGCGTATCAATCGAACTTCCCGTAGATGCCAACAACGATTATATGGGCAAGGTTGCCAATATCCGTTTTGCAGTGGAAAGCGTACAGTATAATGGAATTACCACCACCGCAGTATCTTACAATGCAAACGGTGGCGACGGAATTATGCAACCGCAGGAATGGGCTTCAAACGTCACGGATAACCTTGAAATGAACGCATTCACAAAAAGAGGTTATGAGTTTGTGGGTTGGAATACGGCAAGCGACGGAAGCGGAACTTCTTACGTAGACGGCGCAAGCTTTACCATGGGCGACGAAAGCGTAACGCTTTATGCTCAGTGGCAGATTGTAAACTACAATATTACATACAACGTTGAGGGCGGAAACCCGATAGCGAACGGAACCTATACCGTAGAGGATTCCGTAGTTTTGCCAACCGCGACCAAAGACGGTTATGAGTTTGCAGGGTGGTACGACGGCGAGAACAATCCCGTACAAAGTATAGAAGCAGGAAGCGTTGGAGATAAAACGCTTTATGCGACCTGGACTCCCGTAACTTATACGATTACGTACGATGCAAACGGTGGTGTTGCAGTTGCAGACGGAACATTCACCATTGAGAGCGCAACGATAGTTCTTGGCGACACCACAAAAGCAGGCTATACCTTTGACGGCTGGTACAATACAAACGGAGAAAAGGTAACCGAGATAGCAAGCGGTTCGTTTGGAAACGTTGTGCTTACCGCAAAGTGGAATGCAAACACCAATTACGTAACCTTTGTTGCAAACGGCGGTGACGGAGCAATGAGCGATCTTGCACTTAAGACCGACGAGGCAGGAACGCTTAGCATAAACGCGTTTACAAGAGAGGACTATATATTTAAAGGTTGGGCGCTTACCGCAGACGGTGGCGTAGAGTACGCGGACGGTGCGCAGATAATCATGGATGCGGACGGAATTACGCTTTATGCAGTATGGGAGCTTAAAGCGAGCGCGGCTCTTGATTTTAGTGGTGTTGCAGATTACGACTCCGCAACTAATTCTATTGTTATAGAGTGGAACGCGGATCAGAGTGCATACGCAAACGCAACGTTTGACATTGCTTCCATTCCGCTTGCTCCGGGATTTACGGCGACTGCATATACGGACGAAGACTGCACCAACGAGATTGCGACCCCCAACGCAATTCCTCTTGCTGAAGGAAATAACGTATTCTACTTAAAAGTAGAGAAAGAGCAGGCGATAATGTTCTCCCGTATGCTCAGAGCAAGAGCAGTATCTGAAAACGTTCACGTATACAAAATAGAAATTTACAAGCCCAAGACGATCACGCTTTCAACCGTGGTAATGGGCGAAACGAATATTGTTAAGTACCAAAAAGAAAACACCGAAATTACAGTTCCGGCAGTTCCCACGCTTAGCGAGGGATATAACTTTGAGGGCTGGTATATTGACGAGGAATTTGAAACTGAATACGTTCCCGCAGTTCAAGCAGAGAGCATAACTCTTTATGCAAAGACCTCGCTTGAAGCGTATACTATTACGTACAACGAGAATGGCGGAAACGAGATTGCGGACGGAAGCTTTACCGTTGAGGATCACGTCACCGCGCTTGCACAGCCCACAAGAGAGCATTATACGTTCCTTGGTTGGTTTAACGCAAACGGAAACGAAGTAACCGAGATTGCAAAGGGAACAACAGGCAATATAGAGCTTACCGCAAAGTGGGAAGCAGTAGAGTATACCGTAACCTTTAAGTCTGAAGGTGAGATTGTAAGAGAGGGCAAAGTTGCATACGGTAGCGTGATTACAGCTCCCGAAAATCCCACAAAGGATGCAACAGCACAGTATACCTACACCTTTAAGGAGTGGGTAGGCTTTACTGACGGCATGACCGTAGGTGGAGATATAACCTTTGAGGCAGTATTTACTGCAACGGTAAACAAGTACACCGTAACGTTCGAGGGTAACAGTGCAATCACCGTTGAGTACGGCACACTTATAAAGGACATCGTAGCAAATAACGATTTAACTGAGCCCACCAAGGCAGCAACTGCACAGTATACGTACACGTTTGCAGGCTGGACGGGATATGACGACGCGACAATCGTAACGGGTAACGCAACCTTTAACGCAGAGTTTATTGCAACCGTAAACGAATACACCGTAGTATTCAAGAACGGTGACGAGGTAGTAAGCAGTGGGGTTCTTAAGTATGGCGACGTTATTGTAGCACCTACCACCATTCCTACCAAGGAAGCAACCGTACAGTACACCTACA
>JAGAPA010000060.1 GCA_017623455.1 Clostridia bacterium
ATAGACAATGAAAATTAGGCGGTCAAGTAACAACTGACCGAAGATTGGGGATTCCTTGGTGCGAAGGCGCACACCCAAACAAAAGAACTAACGGTAGTATATTACTTGCTTTGCTAAAGCACAAAATTTGGATGCAACGTCACGTTGCCGTTCATATTATAAAGGTAATTAATGCACTGAGTGCCCTTTGTTTCCTGAACAAGCCTACTTTCCGTATCGTATACGCAATTTCAGCATAACGTATGCGAGTTTTTATGACAAAATGAACACACGAGCAGGGGTAAAACTATCCGGTCAGTTATTAACTGACCGGCACTCAGGAGTGCCCCCAATATGAAAACCCTCGACGGTTAAGTGTTTGGCTTTATTAAAGCACAATATTCGGGTGTACGCCTGTCTTCCATTTGTCATTGCGAGGAGCGAAGCACCGCGGCAATCTCAGTCTTGCGGATGGCTTTATAGAGATTGCTTCGCTTTCGCTCGCAATAACCAACGTGGCGTTTGTGTAGGAAGTACACAACCAAATCGCAACTTATGAGATTTAAACAACAAAAGAAGCAAAGATATTTCTATCAATGCCTCCTTTTTTCAGTTTAGTTTTTAGGGGGAGAATGTGTTTCGTTATTTGAGTCAACATTTATATTTTCACTACTGCTTTTCTCTTTATTCGTACTGTTATACCATAAAATATTTATACTTATCTTATTGAAAAAACAAGCCATAAATAACGGTAGAGCTCTATTCCCAACTCGCAATATATAACTTAAGAAATCAAAAGGTTTAGTTGTAAAAATAGCATCAATAAAACCCCGATCGTATTCAAATCCATATTTACTAAGTATTGCAACAATTATAAAAAAACTAACAAATGATACATATGCTATTATATTTAGAATTATATTATGCGGAATATCATCTTTTCCTATATATACTTTTTCTTTTCGTAACCATAGATGTTCTTCCTGTCTATCATCATAGTCTTGGTCGGATTCATTTTTCTTTCGGGCTACCGTCCACCTTTTTACTAGATTAATATCTTTGAAGGAAATTACTGAATACACAATGCCAATTAACAGCATAATGATATAATTAGCAATTGTAAGGTTGAAGAAAAATGACGCTAACAACAAAACTAACAGCAATCCATTTATAAAATATATAAAAACAAAACACAACTTTCTCATATTAAAACCATTGGAAATATTCATCTATTCCCCAATAAAAACTCCCTCCAGAACCAACAGAAAACCCAAATGTGGAAATAGGATTACTATCGTCTAAATTACTACTAGCATCTACTCCTCCATAATATCCACCGCTAATATCATAGGATTCTCCTGCTAAATCTCCTCGCTTTTCATACCCATAAACCTTTCCGGCAGTAAAAGAGAGCCCTCTAGAATGACCTGAACCTCTCCCTGCATGCCAATAAACTTCAAATATGCCATCATCAAAATCAAAAACAAATGTTACTCCAACATTACCAGCCAGCCCTCCTAGAGATAAACTGCCAGATAAATCCAGCATCATAGTTTCCCCTGTTGCTGCCCCATAAGCCACTGTTGAACCAGCTAAAACTACTGCTACCGCCACAAGTATAAGGACTACCCACCAAGCTTTTCCCGTAGGATCGGATAACATCACAGGATTATTACAACAGTATGCATAGCGGTTGTAGCCAAAGACATATGAAAAGTCAAGATACTTGGTGTCGTCTATGCTTATGAAACGTCCTGTTGTGGGGTCATAGTAACGGTTTATCAGGTAATACAGCGATACGTCTTTATCGTAGTAGTAGCCTCGGTATGTAAATGCGTTAAGCTTTTCTATATCATATGCAGTATAGTTTATACTTTCGTCATACGCAAGGGTGTAAGTATTATTTAACACCGTTTGCGTATTTCCCCACGCATCGTAGTAATATTTTACCACTACTGCTCCGTTGCTGTCAACTATTTCAGTTATATTTCCCAATACGTCTTTGATGTAGTAGAACGGCATTTGCTTTGTTACTTCATACGTAGTCGGTATTCTTATTGTAGGAACGGTAAAGCCCACTACTTCATCACCTTCATACAAGTACGTTATTATGCAGGTTCTGCCTTTTATTGGCTTTCTTTCCTGTAAAAGCTTTCCACCTTCGTCATACAAAAACTCTGTCAGCTCTGTACCGTTTAACTTTTGTTTTCTGTAACCTCTGCTATCATACGTAAACTCATAATCTCCGAATTTTTTAAGCCGTGCTCCGTTCCATTGCAACACCTTGCCGTTATACAAGTGGGGGTTACCGAACGCATCGTAATTGCCAATAGCCTTATCCCCACTCAAAACTAATCTCTGTTTTTCATCATACTCATAACAGGTAGGTATTACACCTTGAATACTTATAAAATCATCATGGGCTTCTGACACGTATTCACCGCCGAAAACTTCTCCGCAATACATTGTCTGAGCTTTGTTATTATACACGTCATAATCTAAGTTTTCAGTTGTATACGGAAGTTCTGCTTTGTAAATAATATTACCGTAATTGTCGTAATAATACAGATACGTTTTGTTAAAACTCTCGTTATTTTCTCGGATAAGCTGTCCGTATTTATCATACTCATAGCTTGTATTATAACGAACGTTTGTGCCTGTATTTTCCGTTCTGTTTGAAGAAACAATATTCCCCACTTCATCATACTCATAGGTATTATTATACGAATGATAAATACCGCTCTCAGCCGAAACTTGCAAGGAAGTATTCCATCTGCTGATTTTATCCGTTGTATACTTTCCGCCAACACTTTTATATGTATAATTCTGATCAAATATAACTTTAGGTGAATCCGTTTCGCCATAGATAAGAGGAATACAAGAAAAGAGAAGCTTGGATATTTCTATCCAAGCTTCCCCTTTTAGGTTTTAATTTGAAAAATTAATTTGGTTATTTGATTTAACACATTTAATTATTTAAATAACAATCCTATTCACTTTTCGTTTTTACAGCTTTACCTTTTCGATGATTTAGTTTGTATTCTTTATATTTTACATAGAGTCGATTGTATTAAGTCTAGTAACTATTTTATTTTTCTCACTAACTAATACTTTAGTGTGTTCATCAGTATCAACTTTATTAACGATGTTATTTATAAATTCATCACTATTTAATTTTAGTGAATTCATTAGTTCCTTTAGTTTAGATTTAACTATATCATAGATTTCCTGATATCCTATTGTATTAGGTTCATCATCTAATCCATACTTTACAAAATTACCAAGCATCTATATTATACCATACAACTAATTTAATTACCATCATAATGGTTAACCTCTTCTTTACTAGTTAAGTTATTTTTAATATCTTTTAAAATTAGTTTTTCAATAATGTTAGAAACTTTATTTTCTCCTCCAACAGATTCTTTAATTACATAAATTGTTTTGTTTTTATCATCTATCTCAATATAATCATCATTTCTTCTATGATATACACAATAATTACTACCTAAATCAGCAACATAAAAATTATGGTTAATTAATACCTCTCCTAATTTATCTAAAAGTAATTTTTTAAATTCTTTATCCATATAATCACCACGAAATTTACATAATTTATTTATTAACCATATTATATCATTTTTTTATTAAATAATCTATTAATATAGATTAAATGAAAAGGTGAATCTACCCGAAAGTAAACTCACCTAGTTTTTGCTTGTGAAAGTAATTTGCTATTTTAACTTTTTGTAATATTTTTTTAATTTAATTCGCCTATTATAATATTTTTCAGAATCAATAGCTAAATAACCCATTTGTTTGTAATATGACAACAGTTGATTCTTATTAATGGAAAATACATAATCTAAGAACTCTTCAACACTAGTAAATATAAAATCTTTTACAATACCGTGTGTTTCAATCGAATCAATATTATCCTTGAAAGGATAAAGATTATTAAATGCAATAATAATTGAAGGAATCAAATTATCAAATTTACATTCTAAAGACAAGAAATTAGATTCTACTTTTTTATCCAAAATTCTAAATATACTTTCATTAATAAATGATTGATATATAGTTTCAAATTCATCGTAATTCTGTTTTTTGAAATTAATTTTTAAATAAAAATCAGCCATTCCCATTTCATTAACCTCCTATGGAACTAAGAAAAAATTAACATATCTGTATCCTAATTGCCTTAATGCAGCAACTCTATGATGACCATCTGCAATTTGATACATTCCATTTGGTAATTTACTAGCAAAGATTTGACCATAATCTCCAGTTTGCGAAATTGAACGCACATATCCTGAAATTCCTCCATCTTTTGGACCCACTGTCACAAATTCATCTAATGGATTATTAACTAAATTATTAATATTAGTTCTAATCGCCATTTTGCCAGCACTTTGCAGAGCATAGTGCGCACCGCCCCAAGCTCCACCAATAACCGCGCCAGCAATGGAACCTGCCATAAATCCTTGAGAAGCATTTTCCCACGACCAACCATCTTCTCCAGACATACCACCTATAACCATTCCTGCAGTTCCTATAGCCGCCGCTCCTATCGTTGCTCCAGCGAATACAGCAGAAAGTGCAGTTGGAGCCATAGTAGCAGATACTACCGAAGCAAAGGCAGTCCCAGCCGCTGCGAATCCTCCAGCAGTAACGACTGTCAAAGCTGCACATAAGACGATAATTCCAGCTCCAATTGCCCAATGATACCAGGCGTGCCCCGAAGGGTCTATATGATTTACTGGATCATTACCACAGTATGCGTAGAGATTAGTTCCGTATGGGGTTTGGGGATCTAAGTATTTGGTATCATCGGGGGAGAGGAATCTATGTGCTTTAGGGTCGTAGAAACGGGATTTGAGATAATATAAGCCCGTGTCGTAATCGAGGAAGTAACTGCGGTAGTAGAATCTGTTAAAATTCACTATGTGTCCAGCGTAATACACTCTTCCATTTCCAAGATTTACTTGGTAGTTTGAATCACTAACCATGAATGGAAATCCCCAAGCATCGTAATAATATTTTACCACAAGATTACTGTTCTTGTCTACTATATAATTAATATTTCCCTGCATATCTTTTATGTAATAGAACGGATAATCCTCTTCCGTTGTGGTTGTTACGTTTGTTGTAGAGTCCGTCGTAGTTGTTATCTTCTTTAATGTAAAGCCTAATACTTCATTTTTATCGCTGTAGAAATACGTTATCTTTTCTTCATTTCCTGCATCGTTTATCTTTTCCTCTATAAGATTACCGTTTGCATCGTAAGTAAAGTACTGAATTGTTGTTCCGTATCTTGCTTTTACAAGATAGCCTCTGTTATCATAGGCAAACACTTTATTGGAACATCTTATCATCCTGCTTCCGTCCCAACCAATATTGTACTTATAATCAAACCTTTTTGGTCTTCCATGCTCGTCGTACGTGCAAACAAAATCACCCATTGTAAGCATACGGTTGTTCTCATCATAGGTATACACCTTTTCTACAGGCGTTCCCTGCAATTCATCTCCGCTACTATAATCATACTTCGTTTGCTTTATAATATTTCCACGAGTGTCATATTCATACGTAATGGTTTCATTAAAGTAAGAATTATCCTCTCGGATTAATTTTCCGCTATTATCATATCTGTATTTATATCTTATATCATCTACAGTTTCATTATTATCCTTAATATACCGTCTTCTTATTTGCGTAATATTTCCTGCATCATCATACGAATACTTATCTAATAAAGATGATTCCGCAGTCGCATTAGGTGGCATTATATAATTATTCCATTCTTCAACAACGTTAGTTTTATTATTATTTGCCGTCTTATATATTCTGTTTGTTCTGTACACATTATGATATCCCGAATTTTCATCCAGTTGCATAACGTCAGACGTCTGCTGTTGCAACAAATTATAATTGTACGTTAGCTTACCCAAATCGTTAAGTCCGTTCGTTACAGTTTCTTCGTTTGTTGAGTTATTCTTTGCAGTTACCTTCGTTTTTCCTTTATACTCTACCGATCTGAGACGATTATCCGGGTACAAGCCCTTATCTACGTCCTCAACATAGTTGTATTTGCTATACAGAGTTGCATTTTCGGTTTCTTGCTCGGTTTCCATAAGCTTTCCTGCATTGTAATAATCTTTATGCTTGTAATTTGTTATACCGCTGGCTTCGACGGTTGCTTCATTTTCTGTAGAATCAAAGCTCCAGGTCGTATTACCCTCTATAATAGTATTATTTACCGTGTCTGTAATCTGCAAGCATTCTTCCGTATCTTCATCATACGTTATTTCTGTCAACACGGTTTCCTGAACTGCTATTTCGCACGTTTTAATCGGCTTATCATATTTATCAAAATACGTTCTGTATGTTTTACCCAGCTTTATAGTATCCATATAGTTTTCATAATTTTCACCGTACGTTATATGGTATTCATACCTTACAAGCTCAACGTTATTACGTTTTACGTTTAATATCTGATTCATACCGTTATAGTCGTAAGTATAAACCACACCTGCATCGGTTGTAACCTTAGTAAGCAATCCAAGAGTGTACTCGTAAGTATAAAAATGCTCGTCGGTAAACACGTCTGCTCCGTTTTCATCTACTGTCTTTTTACCCATTGCAAGCTTGGTTACTTTATCAAAATTATCATACTCATATCTGCAATATAAATTATTCGGATATATAACCATATACAACTTATCCTGCGCAAGCGGTTCGTCTTCTCCGGTTTTGTAGACGTACTGCGTAACCCTGCCTAGCTCATCGGTTTCGCTTGCAACAGCATAACCGTTATCCGTCATGGTTTTTGACGTCTGCATTTTATATGAATCGTTATAATAGATTTTATGAGTTTCCGTTTTAGGAACTACGTCATCTGCAGAATATATTATCTCATGAGTTATATTTCTGTAGTCCGTCATTTTTGTGAGGCGATTTAAATTATCGTACGTTGCCAAAACCTGAAAGGCTTTATTTTCCTCATTAAAAGGTTGCAACTGATCACATAAATTTTGATTCCATATATTTTGCTTTATGGGATTTTTATACTCGTCATATTCTGTAACGTGCCTGATATTTGAATTATCCATTTTATGGTATCCCTTAAAAATAGGATATAGTTCATCCAAAGAATATGTCATTCCGTTATTAAATGCAATTAATGTGGAAGGATCCACTGTTCCTTTGTCCAAATAAGCATTCTTTATTACAGATTTAAGCCTGTACATATCGTTCCAAAGCCAATTATTATAATAACTAACTTGATTAAAAGGATAATATACCTTTTTCTTGGTATCATTATCTATCTCTTCTTCATATGTCGTTCCGTCATCATTCAACACCATAAATGCACAAGATTCAAAATCATAAGTCGAATCATTTTTACCAAAATAAACATAGCTTATTTCAAGATTTGTTTCTTTTATGTTATAAATCTCTAATTTTACATTCGATAATTCATGACTTACACCTTCTTCATCAATATAGGTATCATTAATATATACACTATTTATATAATGCGTATTATAAGTGTAACCTCTGCTATCTATAAATCTCGCAGGTTCTAAATGTCCCCCTTCATAATAAAGATTAACTCGCACGTCAACCAATGTTTCGTAATTTGCATTAGGTATATCTATCAAAAAATTATAAATTCCGGAACTAAACTTATATCGTTTTGTCCCAAGCGCTGTTTCGGCAGATATATTTGCAATTGTTTGAGCTATTGCACTAACTGAACTATCTCTTCTTGGCGGTAAAATAATATTACAGCTTGTATCGGGAGTACTGTATTTCATATAATTATGATTTGTTAATAATGAATCCTCACATACCCAACTTTCCGGTACATTATTACCGTTCGTATCAACTTGTGAATTAATAAACGTGGGGTTAGAAACCATATTTTCCTGAGTTACTTTTAACGAAACACTTAAATCCCCCTCTTCATACGAATAATCTTTACATTTTACTTTTCCATCTGTTCCAATTTCATAAGATGCACCCTTACTACTAGTACTGCTATAGTAATAGTATAAAAATTGTCTGCCTGTGTGCAATTTTAAAGTTGTAAATCGTGGAGTGTTTCCATGTATTCTATATTCCAAAGTATCCGTTTTCATTGATGGAATAATCGTTGTATGAGTAACACCGTCATTACTTATTCTTTCATATGTTGAATATGTTGAAATCGTCTCCACCTGTCCGTTATTATTGTATGTATAAGCATATACTAAACCGTGTTCATTCTCTACCCTCGTAAGCAAAGAATACTCATTATAACTAAAAGTCGCAACCGTTTTTTCTTCGCCATTTTGAGATACTTTTACTATTGACGATAAGTTGTTTGCATCGTCATAATTGTATTTTACTCTTTTCCCGGTATTATCCTCAATGCTTATGCAGTTCAAGTATGCTGATCCGTTTTTTGTGTAATTAACAGTAAACTTACGCCCTTGCTGTCCGGCAGAAGAGTTTGCTTCTTCATCATATACCGACAACAACAGTCCTGTTGTAGCATCTCGGTTATAATACACACTTTGTTCTTTTTTGTTTGTTTCCTTTTTTAACCAGCCTTGTTTAGAATAATATTTGAAAGTACCATTTACGGTGGCATAAACAAATTCAGTATTAGTACCACTGCCTACTGTGTAAAAAAATCCAATATCGTCATCTTCCGAAATAAATACATTCGTATTATTATTAAAGTCTTCTGTTATTCTCTTCATAAACACTTGCTTTAATGCTGGCTTAACCTTAGAATAAAAACTTGATCCATGGGTACTGCTATAATAAAGAATTTCGCTACCTTCATTATATAATCTTATTGCTTCTCCAGAGCTTAAACCCCATCTGTTTCCATATCTCGAATATGTTGATGCATCAACATTTCCATTTTCGTCTAAACTTAAAACATTATCGTTTTTATTACTAAAAGCATGACCTATAACTATAGGGGGATTTCCGTAATTATATTGCATATCAATATAATAATACTTTAAATTTCCATTATATAAATCAACTTTTACTTGTCCACCCTCACCCAAATCCTGAGTGAGATACTTATCTTCTGCCCGTTCTGGCGGTATTTTAATTGTCATAAACTTTTATCTCCTTTAATTTTAAAATTTTTTGATGTTTTTTTTGCGGATGTTAAGGTCTCCGCTACCTGATTTAAAATTGTCATAGGTTTTATCCTCCAATATATTTTTAGTATTTTAGCTGTAGCGGTGGACAATAACGGGCGGTGAACAAGCCGTTTTTCTTGTTCACACTCTAAAACGGTAGGGTAAACCAAACCCCATGGGGCATTCGCCTTACATGGGATCTGCTGTTTCGCGTATTAAGTTGTCGCCGATATAGCTACGTTTCTATTATACACCCGAATTTTCGATTGTCAATACCTTTTGGGAAAAACTTTTAAATTTGACCCGAGGTGTACAAAACTCACGACATCTCAAACAGGTTTTTCGAAAAATATCGCTAATTAGTCATACACTCCACTAAAAAACGTATAGTTTTCTCTTGTTTTTCTCTGCACTAAATAATAAAAAACGCACTCTACCATACAATTGGCAAAATGCGTTTGATAATTTTTTGATATTTATTCTTTTATTTGTGAGGTTTAGATCTTTTCAATCTCTCGGGTGGCTACGAAGTTAACGCCTGTGCCGAGAATATTTTCCACGATTATATCGCCTTCCTTGACGGGGGCTGAAGCCACAACTCCTTTAAGTGTGTCGAGAGCCTTGAAGATAAGCTCTTTTGCTATGGGTTTGTCTGTTTTGAGCGAAACGGTTTTATCCGCGCTTCCTACAACGGGAACGGAGGACGTAACCATTCTTACGGGGGCGGTAAGCTCGCTGATAGCGTAGTCCTTACCACGGGGGCAGGTGTTGCCCGAAACGGCAAAACCGTCGGCGGTCTTTTCTATTGTTACTCTGCATCCGAGCGGACAGCAAATACATATAAGTTCCATTATTTATTTACCTCCTCGATTCCAACTCTGATTTCTTTTGCGTTTCTAAGAATCTCTACCTGCTCTTTTTTTAGGCTGATCGTTTCCATTTCGCCGGGGGTTGCAATCTGCTTGCGCTTTTTAGCAACCTCTACACCGTCGGCATAAACCTTAATCCAAACGTTCTTGAACACGTTTGCCACACGCATCTTAAGGGGGAAAGGAGTATAGTCGTCGTTATGCTCCACAAACTGGGGAACGCAGTATCTTACACCGCCGAATGTACTGATTTTCGTGCTACCGTTTGTTGTAAAACCGTCCTTTACGTACTGTGCGGCACACTTACCTGCAAGCACGCTTTCCTCGGATACGAAGTCTACAAGGTCGTGAACGTGAAGCACGTTTCCACACTCGAACACACCGTCAAGAGAGGTCATCATTCTATCGTTTACTTCCGCTCCGCTCGTGATGGTGGAGAGGTTTACGCCTGCCTGCTTTGCAAGCTCGTTCTCGGGGATAAGCCCAACGGAAAGAAGAAGTGTATCGCAAGGAATTTCCTGCGCGGTTTCCATTTTGGGATTGAGCTTTTCGTCAACCTCTGCAATAACTACGGAGCTTACTCTACCCTCGCCCTTTATATCCACAACGGTGTGTGAGAACATAAGGGGAATGTCAAAATCGTTAAGACACTGTACGATATTACGGTTAAGTCCCGAAGAATACGGCATAAGCTCTACAACAGCCTTTACCTTTGCTCCCTCAAAAGTCATACGGCGAGCCATAATAAGTCCGATATCGCCCGAGCCTAAAATAACGATTTCCTTACCGGGCATAAGACCTTCCATATTAACGAGCTTTTGCGCCGTACCTGCGGAGAAAATTCCCGCACTTCTGCATCCTGCGATATTAATACCGCCTCTCGGTCTTTCACGACAACCACAGCACAAAATTACTGCTTTTGCCTGAATTTTAATAAGTCCGTCTTTATCGTTTACGGCGGTTACTACCTTATCCTTATCAAAAGATATAACGGTCGTGCCAAGCTTGTACTCGATGTTACGAGCCTTTACTTCCCTGATAAATCTGTTAGCATACTCGGGACCGGTAAGCTCTTCCTTGAAGGTGTGAAGTCCAAACCCATTGTGAATACACTGATTGAGAATTCCGCCAAGCTTGGGCTCTCTTTCCAAAATAAGGATATCCCTCTCGCCTGCATCATACGCACCCATTGCCGCAGCAAGTCCTGCAGGGCCACCGCCTATGATTACTATATTACGCTTTTCCATTCTCTTACTCCTTTATCTTTCCTACTAATATCTCACTACCCTTGCCTTTCTTGGTAACGGCAAGGATATCCGTTCCCGTGTGCTTTGCAATAACTTCCATAATCTTAGGTGAACAGAAGCCCGACTGACATCTGCCCATACCTGCTCTCGTTCTGCGCTTAACGCCGTCCAGATCTCTTGCTCCAAGCGGTCTTGTGATGCTGTCGATAATCTCTGCTTCGGTTACAACCTCGCATCTGCACACAACTTTTCCGTAAAGCGGATTTTTCTTGATTGCTTCCGCTCTCTCTTCGTCTGTCATAGTAGCAAAATGCTTGATACCCTCGCGCTTTGAAATGAAATTGGTCTTCTTTTCCAGTCCAAGCTTTTCGGCAATCTGAGTAGCAAGGTCAAGCCCGATTGCAGGAGCAGAAGTAAGACCGGGGGACTCTACGCCGAGTGCGTTGTAAAAGCCCTTTACGTCCTCTCGCTCGCCTATTACGAAGTCGCCCGTAACGTTGTGCGAACGAAGACCTGAGAACTGTGTGATTACTCCTCTGCGTGGAAGCGAAGGCACGGACTGAGTAGCAAGCCTGAGCGCAGTATTGAGTCCGCTGTAAGTAGTATCTACGTAATCCTTATCATCTACGTCGTCAGCCGTAGGTCCTACGATAATATTGCCATGAACCGTGGGGGAAACGAGAACGCCTTTACCCATTTTGGTGGGAAGCTGAAAGAGCGTCTTGTCGGTAAGGTTGCCGTAAGATTTATCGAGCAAACAGTATTCGCCCTTTCTTGCAACAATCGTTTCCTTCTTTTCACTTACGGTGTTGTTAATCTCATCCGAATACACACCTGCGCAGTTGATAACGACCTTGCTTTCAAAGTCGCCCTTATCCGTTTTTACGACAAACGTTTCACCCTTTTTCTCAACCGCAACAACCTTGGTGGAAAACTCAAACTTAACTCCGTTAACGCAAGCGTTTTCTGCAAAAGCAAGCGTTGCCTCGTAAGGTCCCACGATTGCAGACGAAGGAACGTAAAGCGCGGATACAACCTCGGGAGAAACCGACGGCTCCATTGCTCTTACCTCGTCACCACTGATAATCATGTTACCCTCAACGCCGTTTGCCACGCCCTGCGCGTAAAGCTCCTCAAGCTTAGCGTTGCCCTCCTTGGAAAAATTGAGAACGAACGCACCGTTTTTGCGGTAAGGAATATCCAATTCTTCATAAAGCTGAGCATACATCTTTGCTCCAAGCACGTTGTAATACGCCTTCTTTGTACCGGG
Organism: Clostridia bacterium; assembly: GCA_017623455.1. Lineage (GTDB taxonomy): Bacteria > Bacillota > Clostridia > Christensenellales > Pumilibacteraceae > RUG12826. The sequence goes on from JAGAPA010000060.1 coordinate 12,515, forward strand.
AATAGCATCAAAGCCTGCGTGAACGATACCGGAATTTGCCTTTGATGCTCCACACGCAACGTCGTTTATGCGCTCTAATACAATAACTTCCGCGTCGTACTTGGAAAGTTCTCTTGCAACGGCGCATCCTACAACGCCTGCTCCGATGATAATTACGTCTGTCATATTATACCTCCATTGGTTTTATCTACGTCAAATTTAGTGGGCTACCCAACGTAACGTTGGATCTGATTATTGTGCTTTAGCAAAGCGGAACAATTGTACTGCTCCTCGCCTATAAGTTCCGCACCGTTAAAGAACAATATCGGGTCTAAAGTTATTGTTCCAACACCCTTAAAGTACTACTCCTCGCCTATAAGTCCACGTTGGTTGAATTGCAATAGCGGATCCAACGTCCACGTTAAAAAAGAGTTACTTTGTCTATGCGAAAAAATAAGTCCGCATAAGACACCGTAACTCTAAAAACTCTTCTGACGATATCCCGTTAACTTGAAACGATAGATATTTATTTGTAAATAAATATTATACCAACCGTTTCGTTTTGTCAACTGATTTGAGTAGGTTTTAGATAAATTTTCTCAACAAATCTTTTAAACCGTGCTATTTCAAACCGCTTTACGAATCTTTTTGCCATAAGACTTTCCTACATAACTTTTGTTATCTTGTTTTGTCTAAGCAATACGTTCGCAAAAATCAAGACCGCAATTGCGTATGCCGTAAGTCAGAATCTCTTCTTCCACAATTCTTCGTTTGAAGTGGAAACTCCCACCGCACCGCTGTTTAGCGCGTCAGTAACGTGATGCGTGTCAGATACCATACCTCCTGCTATGAGGTTAGGAAACCGAGTAGCAAATTTACGCGTTATATCAGGCATTACACCGGGCATAATCTCAACCGCATCGGGAGTAATTTTGTTGAGCGTGTTAAACGCGGATTCCATTCCCTGCGAATCGATGAGAAATACTCTGAACACCGTCTGAAGTCCAAGCGCATTTGCTATCTTTATTATGTTGACTTTTGTAGAAATTATACCGTCGGGCTTAATATTTTTTATAATAAATTTAAGTCCTGATTCATCCTTGCCAATTCCGTCCATAAGATCAAGATGAATAAAAACGGCCTTTCCTGCGTTTTTGCATCTCTTTACCACGTCAGCGACCGTCATTATATCCGATTTAAGCAAAAACACGACGCGCTTTCCCGATACAAGAGCAGCATCCAGCTTTTTATCGTCCTTAACCGCCATTATAACCTTGTCTTCGCTTAGTATCCGACACAGTTCCATTATTTTTCCTCCGTATAAGTTTTCTTTTCCTTTTATATTATACTACAATGATTTTAACCGTTTTGTCAACCCCATAACCGAATTTGTAAATTTTGATAAATTTGATGCTCATTTCAATTGATTTGAGCATCAAAGCAGTTATGAGTTTGCGATAAACCGACCAATTGCCATATCCACCGTAAACTCGCTTGTTTTTCTGTCCTCTACTACGCCGTTGCCGTCAATTATTATTATGCGATCGCATAACTCGTACGCCTGCAACAGGTCGTGCGTGACGAGCAGTAAGCCCTTGTCCGCCACAAACTCCTTTAACCTTTCGGTAACGACGGCTTTGGTAGCAACGTCAAGCCCCACAAACGGCTCGTCAGCTACGAGCATTTCGCACCTTTTGCTCATGGCTCGTGCTATTGCGACCCTACGCTTCATTCCACCGCTTAAATTTTTCACCTTGGTTCTTTCGCTGTCTAAAAGCCCGATTTTATTCAACACGTTGGTTACGTCCGCATCCGGACACACAAGCAGAATATTCTCTTTTACGCTCAATTCCTCTACCAGTCTATCTTCCTGAAAAACGACCGAAAACTCGGGTACGTTCGTGACTTTTCCGTCAAAATCCACAAGCTTAAGCAATGCCTTGATAAGTGAGGTCTTACCCTCTCCGCTCTTGCCGACAATAGCTACTTTTTCGTTGTTTTCTATCTTTAAGCAAAGATTTTCAAACACGGTTTTATCCTTGTATTTTACCTTAAGTCCTTCAATATTCATGCGCGCCTCCTCTTATCTAAAAGCGTTGCCACAAGATGCGTAATAAGCTCTGCAAAAAGCCCCGTTACTACCACCCACACCGTTACTGCGACAACCAGCGATGGTGAAAGATATACGTTTTGCGCAGTGTTTATAAGACCGCCCATACTCTTCAGCGCGCCCGTAACAACCTCCGACGATACGGTAATTTTAAGCGCAAACGAGAACGCCGTTCCCAACAGTTCCACAAGCGGTTTTTTTACGGTGGGCAAATATATTCCGCTAAGAACTCTGCCGTGCGGAACACCGTATACCTTCGCCATTTCCAACAACTCGTCGCCGACCGATTCGAGCATGGCTTGCGCCGACGAATACACGTAGGGCATAACCACGGTAAAACACACGGCAACCGAGGCAACCGAGGGAGAAAGAGTAATACATAAAAGAGAGGCTATAGCCATAGTGGGGATAAGTCTTATCACGGACACAAGCGGAACGCAAAGACCTTTTATGAAAGCAAACTTTTTTGCAACAACCGCCAAAAGCACACCTGTTATAAACGAAAGCGCAAAGCCTATAAACGCGCGAAGCAACGTGCTAAAATACGCTATGGAAAAGGAAGGCACGTAAAAAATTTTAAGCATATCCGCCCCAACGGAAAGAAGCGACGGCACCGCGAAATCATCGTTTACTATAAGCGCGACAATCTGCCAGACAACCAACGTTATTGCGATAAATATAACGGAAAATACCGTTTTTGTAAGGTACGTACCTCTGTTTTTCATACACCACTCCAAAAGAACGTATCGCCAACAGCAATCGCAACGGTTCCAAGTTCCGTATCGAACCGTTTGAGCTGTGTCAAGTAATTTAGCACCGCGCTCTTCTCGTTTTGCGCAGGCGAGAAACGGATATTACTACCCTCAAGCGCGCTTACGGTAAGGGCTTGAGGAGCAAGAGAGCTAACCTCTCCGTCTGCCACGTGCAAATTTATCCAATTCACTAACTCGGTTGCGTTAAGCGCGGTATAATCGCATCCGCTAAGTGAAGCAATCATTTCGTTTACCTCACTTTTTCTGTTTTCAAGCACAGACGTTTTTACTACGGCAACGGCTTGCGGAAAGTATCCGTACAAGGACTGCACGTCTATACTTTTTATAAGTGAAAACGCGGAAATAAGACGGTCACACATGGGCTGGGCAACAATGCACACGTCTGCTTTTGAAGTGTCAAGCGCGGTTTTTACAGCCGTAGCGTCGGCAGGAATCTGATAAAGATATACGTTATCCGCGTTCTTTTCTTCTTTGTTCTCAACGTACTGCAAGCCCATTTTTTCGAGCATAAGCTTTACCGTATAACCGGGAACGGCGTTTAGCTGTATAACTCCTACCGTTTTACCCTTAAGTCCGTTTTCGTCCAATACGTTCTTGCCAACTCCGTACAGATTGCCGTGAGTAAGCACTCCTATCATCTTATAATCCGCTCCGCTTGCGCAAAGCTTTGAAGCAAGATTTACGGGGAGAATGGCAACGTCTGCGCTCTTATTGCGAATATCTTTTTGTATGGATGCGGTAGCAGAGGCGGAAGGATATACGGTAACGTTTACTTTCGTATCCTTAAGCGCGTACGCGGAGATAGCAGGCGCGCCGTCGGGACAAACGAGAGTAAGAGAGCTTGGACTGTTCGCACCCGTACAACCTACGGATAAAATCAAACAGATAATAATGCTTAGAAATACTGCTAATCTTTTCATTTCTACCTCCATAAAGCCTTACTGCTCACGTTTTCTATCATGCCCAATTTGCCGGTAAGCGCATTAATAACGTTGACGTTTCCGTCCACGGCTACGCTTATAATGCTCACTCCTTTCGCTCTGTGCGGTATACCCATTCTGCCTATGATTATGTCCGCATACTCGTGAAGCAATGCGTTAACCTTTTCAGCGGAATTAAGGTCACTTACTATAATTCCAATAATTGCTATTCTTGTGTTTTCCATAAAAAAACCTCCTCTTCCCGATTTTTAAGAAAAGGAGATAGGGCGCAGATTTTACGCCTTGCTTTTTATATATCACTCCGTTTCTCAATCGGGCTTACCCTTTTGATTAACTTTAAGTTTTTAGCCGTTTTTGCCTCGTGATTAAAGGAAAACACCTGAAAAGACAAGGCGGTTATATTATTTATGGCTCTGACACAACAGTAGGTTGATATTTGACGGAAAAGCCACTACGAAATACAGCGTGTTTTGTTCGGTTACAGACTTTACAAGTATGCGCCCTTACAAGAACACTTGTCTTTCTTGTGTTTTTCTCGTCAAAACATAATAATATTTATCAACCATTTGTTGTGACATAGCCTAATTTTTTTAGATTTTAGTACCTAAGAAACCGTAATTTTTGGAGAACTTCGTCCACTTTGGCATTGCAATAGCAACGAATACGCATGCAAAAATTATTATACCCATCCACACGAGCACGAGTAGCCATATCGGCATAAGCTCCACCGCATACGTCATTGCGTAAGTGGAAATTGCACTTCCTCCATAGTTGATTGCGTTACTGAGTCCGCTTATAGTCGCACCCACCGCAAACATTGCGCAACGCATGGGTACAAGACCGATCATAAGATGGTTAAAACAACACTGGAACACGTATACAACGGCATACATTGCAACAAAGATTATTGCTTCTACGCCTATTCCGAAAATTGCTCCGGGGCTGAAGGTAAATATAAGCATAATGCCAAGCGGAACGAGGCTTGCTCCCATAAAGAAGAGCGAACTTTTTATCTCGTTTCTTGCGAACCAATGCTCGTACACAAAGTTACAGAGGAACACACCGCACGCGCCGAGCGCGGGGATTATCATAGTCATAAGCGAAGAATCGCTTGCGGACTGACCGAAATTTTCGGACAGGATAGTGGGAATCCACTCAATAGCGCCGTTGAAGAACAAACCATGACAAACGAGCGCAGGCAGTGCGATCATTATTCCGCTTAAAATCAAAATTTTCATAAGGGGCAAGCTCTGCTGATTTTCGATTTTTACAACGTTCTTTTTAGGCTTGTTGATGATAAGATCCTTTTTAGTTACCAAAAACAACGTGGTAAAGATGAGAAGCACAACGGCAAGAATAACGCCTGCTGTTACGAACACCGTACTCCACTGTCCGCCCATAAGCGAAAGAGCAGATGCGAGATATCCACCCATTTTACCCACGGGAGTGGAAAGAGATATGAGCGTTACCGCGGTAAATCTTACCTTGGAATGCAATACGTTTGACAAAATAAAGAACACAGGCGCCCACAACATTGACTGACCAAGACCGTTTATTCCCCACCAAACGATAAACAAGAAGTCGGGCATGTACACGAACGCCATCAAAAACTGTGAAATTATTATTACCGAAAGTCCAATAATAATGAGCACGAACGGGGATTTTTTGTCGGCAAGAACTCCGTTTATCATCTGACCTACCGCATACGCAATAAAGTATACCGCGCTTACCGTTCCCGTAATAGAGCCCGAGATAACTCCGAGGTCTTTCATCGTATCGAGCGCCGCCGAATAGTTTACTCTTGCGATATATCCGCACGCATAAACCAACCAGCATCCAATAAACAACAGTACGGATGCAGAAAGCTTAGTTTCCTTTTTTTGCGGTTCTTGAACAACCGCAGTTTCTTCGTTTTGCATTATCCTCTCCTTAATCAGTCAAAAAATATTTCAGTAGCAATCGCTCCTGCTTTCGTATTCTTTTTAACCTTATACTCCTTGCCGTTTGACAGCTTTATCGTATACGTATTGCCGTCAAACTCCATATCCAACGATTTACTAAGCACAGTTTTAGTTTCTCCTATGCCCATAAAACCCGTTTCGGTAACATAGTACGACGTGCTTCCGCCCACCTGTTTTTTGCTAAGATACGAAAACGAACCGGCAAAGCCCACGGACACAGCAACGCACAGAGCAACGATTGCAACGATAAGAAACGACACCTTCTTTTTCTCTGTAGGCTCTATACCTATCACGCTCAAATCCCACACCGAGCGTACGTGCTTTGACACGCTTATGGCAATTAGGATAAGCGCCACGGTGAGTGGGAGATAGGTTAGAAGCGTGCTTAAAAAAGGTTGCTCGGTCTGCATTCCGTTTGAGGCAATATCCCTGAAAAGCCACACCCCAACAGCATATAAAACAATGCACAAAACCGCACTTACGTACGGTGCAAAATACAGCAATATAGCTAAAAACTTGTTTTTTGGCTGTTTCATCCGCTCTTTCCTTTTCGCTAAGATAAAATCATTATACACCTATTTTTTAATTTTTGCAACTATTATTATAAAAGGGTGTAAAAAAGCTGTTTAATTGCTCATTGTTCTTTAAAACGTGCAAGCAGAAATGAAATATCCGCTATAAAGAACCAACGGCGGTTAATTGCTAAATTTGTGTGCGAAGGCGGTGGGCAGACCCACGGTCAAAATATGAGTAACTAACGGCAGTTGATTGTTAAATTTGTTGAATAACAATAATGGGGGTACGCCTGCGTACCGAGTTAGAGAAAGAAAAATACCGCTCTTGGCAGGGCGCGTACAAGCCGTACGTAACCAACAAGAGCGGTATTTTTATGCACTATAACGAAGTATTTAACTTAATTAATGCAAAAACGGCTTAGTTGCGAGTTAGAGAAATAAATGGGGTTTTCCCCGACGGGCGCGTACAAGCCGTACGTAACCGAGGGGAAGTTCTCATTTATGCACTATAACGACGCAAATAAGCCGTTTTTTTATTTACTTCTTATCTACAAGCTCTCTGAATTTCTTCGCTTTCTCTAATGCAAGCGCAGCAAAGCCGTCAAAGTCGAGATGATTGTATATGTCGTGAGTATTGCGGTTTGGCTTGTTGTTGCAGGTAAGCTCAAAGGTAAGCGGTCCCTTGTATCCTACGTTGTTAAGACGCTGTGCCGTTGCTTCCCAGTTTATTATGCCGTCAAAAGGCATAAGGTGCGAATCGTCGTGCCAAGTAAGCTTTTCGCCCGTCATACCCATATTGTCGTTAAGGTGCGTTCCAACAAGCTTGTGTCCCCACTTAGTGATAAGGTCGTGACCAAAGTTATAACACTGCTCGTGACCCGTGTCTACGCAGAACTTAACAGCCTTGTGGTTGTCGAAATGCTTGAAGAGGTAATCAAGATAAACTTCGCCCTCGGTGTTTTCCAAAGCAACGGTTACACCAAGCTTTTCAGCCTCGTCAAAAATCTTTGCATAACGCTCAAGACCAAGCTCTGTGGGGCTGTCCTTTTCCATACCGATAATAGTATGAAGAATAAACAAGTCAACGCCAAGGTCTGCAAACTCACGTATTGCTCTTATCTGCGTTTCCATTTCGACAATGCCTTTTTCACCCTCTTCCCAAAGTCTGTCTACGTGGTGAAAAGGAAGATGTATGGACTGAAGATACATTCCGTTGTCGTCGCAAGACTTTCTTACCAGTTTGTTCCAATCGGGATTATCCTCGCTCCAACCTGTGAAAACTCCGTCCCAACCAAGCTTTGCACATCTTTCAATCTGCTCTTCTATGGGCATATCTTTTCCAAAGCCCAATCCTAAACATAATTTACGCATATTATCATTTTCTCCTGTCAAAGTTTTTAGGTTGCGTATATTATACCACCGTTCGCTTAATAAAGTCAATACTTAAAACGAATTTTAATTTCAATTTTTACATTAGCCTTTTCTTAAAACCTACCACATACCCAAATTATCTTTCCGCTTACCTATTACGGTAACAGGCTTGCCGTTAAATAACTCGTCGGCGTTATTAATAAAATCGTGGTAAGTAAAGTCGCGCTCACGCTCAATAGTGTTTGGTGCGGTAAGCCCAAGCTCGTAGTTCCACACGCCGTTGTACCCACACTCGCCTAATGCCTTAAGCACTTCCTGCCAGTCAATATCTCCCTCGCCGGGCATCCAATGCCGTTCGTTGATATGGTCGTAGTCGGATATGTGCGTGGTCTTTATTCTATCCCCTAAATCGCGTATCGCGTGCTCGGTTTTTTCTTGCAAAAGGTGGTTTACGTCCATGCATACGCCCACGCCCGATTTGTCGGCAACGTACGCAGTTTCAAGTGACGTATTGCACAAACACGTACGCGGAAGCACTTCTACGCACACGAAAGATTTTGTATACTCCTTAAGCTCGCTTAGCGATTTTATAAGCTGACTAAGCCTTGCTTCCCTCTCTTCGTCTTTTATAGGCTCGAAGCTTCCGTGTAGAATATAACAGTACGGCTTGTACGGATCGATACGCGAAAAAATCTCTTTTATCCTTTCTATCACAACTCGCCTGAAATCCTCGTCAAGCGTGGAAACGTCCCACTCGTTACCAAAAGACACGTGCACACCGTTAAAAAACAAACCGCTCCGCGCTATTGCCTCAAGCCCATCTTCCATATTCTTATAATTTTCTATCTCTTTTGCTCTATTGGGCCAGAATTTACACAAGTCGAAGTCCACCGACTCAAACCCCGCCTCTTTCATTTTTTCAAGCTCCGCGCTAAAATCCCCGTCAAAGCTCAAACTTTTTCCCACCTTGTATTTGCCCATATCACTTACTCCTCTTATCTTTCTCATGTTTTTTATCAATACTTATCGTTGTAGGGAGTGTCTTGATAACCTTTATTTTTAAGCGTCTTAAGCTTTTTGTCGAGGAAGAATTTAACGATTCCTCTAAACCACTTTTGCTGACCGAAAATCTTTACGAGGGTGGGGCTGATTGCATAGTACACTTTAATAAACAGTCTTCCCAAGGCGCGGTTGTCAAGGTAGTTGTCGCGATATCTTCTGAGCATCCAAACCTGAGGGCAGTCGTAAGAATTGTAAACGCACGTTGCAAGATAACAGCCTTGCTTTTGAGGAATGGTAAGCTCTATTATCTCCTGCTCTTCATACGTTAGCAAATTGAGCATACACAAAAATCTCTTGCGGACAGTTCCTCCGTCTGCATTTTTGCTAACTTTTACCTTTACGTAATAAACGGTATTATCATCATAAAGAACGGCGTCCGTAACTCTGTACGCTCCCTTTCTTCTGCCTCCGTTTGCATCAATTACATAAACGGAGAAGTTATCCTTTTGATCTTTTGCCGCGTACACTATCTGCTTTTCGTCAACCTTTAGCACTTTAGTTACATCATAAGCAAGAACCCTGTTGTTTTTGCCATCCATTCTCACCTTACGCAAATCACGCTCGTCGTCGATATAGTAAAGATCGCCCTTGTCCAGCTTTACAAACTCATCTATTTGTGAAGCAATGGTTTTTACGCAAGTTCCGTCCAGCCTCATTTTGCAAAGCGCGGTATTCCACTTGTACGATTTGATAAAATACAGCCATTCGCCTTTTGCAAACAACAGTTCTTTTGCGTAGCAGGTAAGCTCTTTTCTGTTCGTTCCGTCCGCGTCTATCGTTATGAGATACTGACGGTTGAGATTGTCCAACGTAAAATAATATATTCTGTCGTCTATAACCTTACACGTACCGTTGATATTGTTTTCTAAAAGGGTGCTGTTTTTAGCTTCGAAGCTATAAGAATACAGCCTCTTATTATACTTGTTCGGATAGTTGGCGGTATACACCATCTTCCCATCGAAATAGTCCACAACCTCTATCTTGGCATATCCTATATCGTACTTTTCCTTGGTGTCAAGGTTGAAAATAACGTTTTTGTTTTTTGTCTGACCGCTCACAGCCTCACTTGCGATTGCGTGCAAATAGTTTTTCTTAAACTCCACGACCTCGATATTCTCGGCAAACTTGGTCATCTTACCGCTCTTTAGATCAAGCTCGTGCACGTACGCTTTGTCATACGTCAGATACAGCTTTTCCGCGCTCTTTCTCAGGTAGTACGAGGTATAAGGATTTTTATACGCCTGAACCTTGCCCGTTTCGAGAACGATAGCTTTCATTGCTCCACCCTCAAAATAATAGATCTTGCCGGCATAACCCGTAATAATTTGATCAATGGTGGCAATCGGCTTTTTTGTGGGGTTTTTGGTACTGTACAAATCGTACGGGCCGTTTTCCGAACGAGCTTGTAAATAATAGATTATATCGTTATGTATAAAAGCTTCTTTACACGTCCAGAAAACTCTGTTTATGTTTTCCGCCTTCTCGTCACTATCCTTATAAGACCCGAGCGAAAGATACAAATCGAGCGCCTCGTCATACTTTTTCTCTGTTAAAAGCCCGTTCGCTTTTTCGTACGTGGCAGGCGCGTCTATGCCTCTTAGCTTAAACTCTTCCTCCTCCTTTCTTTCCTCTTCAAGCAAAAATTCCTTAACTTTTGGAACACTTTCCACAGAGGGGTACAAGGTGTCTGAAAGCTTGTACGCGCTTGCGGTGTTCAAGGTTTCCTCAAGCTTTGCTTTTTCGTCCTCGCTCATACCGTATTTTACCGCATAATCCAGATACGTACGCGCGGTTTTGAGTACGGATGCGTTTGTAACGAGGAGCGAAGTTGTAAGCGATTTATAATCCTCGTACATACCGTACGCGTCGAGATTGCCCTTCTTAAACTCCTCTACTATGTCTTCAAAAACCTTTTCTCTGTACTCTAACTTTTTATAGAAAGGCGTAACGAGCGATATAAAGCATACCACCCACGTTTTATAATCGTCGGCGGACGTGCTTTTAAGGTTTGCGCAAAGCTCGTCTAACTCCTTTATGCCAGTATCGGTTTTAAGCACGAAAGATTTCCAGTCGTACGTGGATAGAAGCTGTTCTGCAAAAGCAAGAGCGGACGAGGACGTCTTTATTCCCTCCACTCTAAGAAGCGTATTCTCCGCGTTTACAGATTGGCTCACGGCTTCACCGCCTATCTCATACGTACTTCCGCACATCATACAAACCGCGTCGGTATCGCCTTTTTTGTACTTGATCTTTTCTCCGCAAGTGGGGCATTTTACAGAAACAAGACTGAGCTTGTCCTTAGATTGTGTTTCTTCCATCATTTCCTCGTTCATCATTAAATTCTCTCCTTTTGTTAATATATTTATTATAACACATACGCATATTTGTTGTAAAGTGCAAATTGAAAATTAATTATATTAATACAAAACAAAAACACGGCAAATTGCCGTGTTTTCGTTTAATTTTAATTTGATAGAAAAACCGAATTATTCTTCAACCTCTTCAGCTTCTTCTGCTTCTGCAGTAGCTGCTGCAACGTTTGCAGGCTGAGCAAGAACTTCGCCGTTTTCGGTCAAGCCCTTGGTCTTAGCTTCGCCAACTACGATTTTGGAAAGTGCGATGAGTGCGATAACGTTGGGAAGAACCATCAAGTAGTTGAAGAAGTCCGTAAGCTCCCAAACAAGGTCGTTCTGGAATACAGAACCGAGAATGATGAATACAAGCGCGATGAGGGTATAAACGATAGTTCCCTTGCCCTTGAAAAGGTAGTTGAAGTTGATCTTACCAAACAAGTTCCAAGAAAGAATTGTGGAGAATGCGAAGAAGGTAAGACAAACTGCAACGAAGATGTTACCAATAATAGTAGCAACGTTTCCACCACCGAATGCAATAGCGAATGCGGTTGCAACTGCGTCGGACTTACCAACGGACTGCCACATATCGGTATTTCCGTTTCCGTTTGCGTAAAGAGTGGAGATAACGATAAGAGCGGTCATGGTAAGAACTACGAAAGTATCGATGAACACACCGAACATTGCAGAACAACCCTGCTCGTGAGCGGTCTTAACGTTAGCCTGTGCGTGTGCGTGAGGAGTAGAACCCATACCTGCTTCGTTACTAAAAAGTCCACGCTTAGCACCCTGCTGGATAGCAATAACGATTGCACCCCAAATTCCACCGCCGATAATAGCCTGAGGATTGAACGCATACTCAAAGATCATACAGAAAGCTCTGGGTACGGAAGTGATTCTGCAACCGATAATTACAAGTCCGCCTACGATATAGATAAGAGCCATAATGGGAACAATCTTTTCGGTAACGGATGCAAGACGCGTAGCTCCGCCGATAAAGATAATTGCTGCGATGATAGCGATTACTACGCCTACGATAAGGCTGATCCACCAAACGTTCTCGCCTGCAATAGCGTTACTTACCGCGCTACCGATAGAGTTGGACTGAACCATGGTTCCTACGAAGCCAAGCGCGATAATCGTTGCGATAGCAAAGAAGATTGCAAGGAAAGTACCAAAGCCGTTGGGGAATGCTTTTTTGATATAGTATACAGGTCCGCCAAGCACGTTGCCCTTTTCGTCAATAGTCTTGGTCTTTTGCGCAAGTACTGCTTCGGCATAAATGGTAGCCATACCCAAGAATGCGATGATCCACATCCAGAAGATAGCACCGGGACCACCTGTAAGGATAGCACCCGTTGCACCGATAATGTTACCGGTACCAACCTGCGCTGCAACAGCGGTTGCAAAAGCCTGGAAAGAGCTCATACCGCTCTTCTGCTTGCCGCCTGCAAGCTTAAGGTTTCCGAAAACCTGCTTAGCACCCTGACCGAAACAACGAACCTGAACGAACTTTGTCTTGATCGTAAAGAACAAACCTACGCCTACAAGCAAGATTACGAGAACGTAACCTGAAAAGTAGGTGTTTACGTCACTGAAAAATTTAAGCAAATTTGCCTCAATTTCTGCCCACATAATTTTTTTACTCCTTTATGTATAAAAATTTACTACGGTTTTTATTGCTAAAGCACCCGAAGAAAAACAAAAAATCGGCAGTGTCTATAAAGACACACCGACAGACGGACAACTTCGCACCGTATTATGCAATACGATGTAAAATTAAGCATCTGTCCTTTTACCTGAGAGATTAGCAGTACTTTGATGTAATGCCTTGCACCTTCGGTACTCGTTTTACGAGATTCTCCAGAGCGCTATCGGCTTACGGTCCTCATACCATATAGGTACACCTGAGAGTGTTACTCCTTCGGTCAGCGTTTTTATCGCTATTTCCCATAAGCTTCGTTTAGCATGTGCAATATTATATTCCTTTTTCAGACAAAAATCAAGCGTTTTTCACAGTTTTTTCAAAAATTTTGTATTTTTCTTATTTTGCGCTGTTTATATCTAACAATTTACATATTTTTCCTCAAAATAAAATCGAAAACCGTATTGACAAGTCTTTTGCATTGTGATATAATCTTTTCGTAATAACAAACAAGGAGATAAAAAAATGAAAGAGAATTATATTGTATGCAACTGCAAAAAGGTAAGCTACAACGATATCGCGGACGCTTTGGACAAGAGCGACAAGCTTGAGGATGCTATTCAGGTTTTTGAAGAGGTTCAGAAAATCACCCATTGCTCCACGGGTTGCGGTGGATGTCACGATAAGGTTATGAACATCATTTCCGAGATCATGATGAGATAAAAACAAACTAAAAATCAAAGAAAAGTCTTTAGCGTGTTTTCCGTTTATGGATAACACGCTAAAATTATTTTGACCGCCTGTGCATCTTTACTTTTTTCAGCAAAACGAGCTTTATAGACAGAAAAAGAGAGAACGTTTCGGCTTAAGACCGATCTGCTCTCTCTTTTTTGCTTTGCTTATAAGGGTTTTTGTGATTTGGCTATGTTACAATAAGCACTTGATAGTGTTTTCTGTTATAAACCAACCGAAAGTTGTGACAGAGCCTATTTTTATACGGTAATTTATTTAGCCATTATAACCCCATTCTACGGTTATTGACGATGCGCCAGTTTTCCACTCTGCAGACCAACCATTGGGTTTCTCGGTCGCCTCGCAGTAAATCACCATTATTCAGCGAACATTTTCTTTTTTATTCACGCTTATAATCGGGGGTATACAAGCAGTACGGTGGTCTTAAACAGTGGGCTTTTCACTTGCAGTTTAGGAGATCTATTCTTATCGCTATTTCAGATTTTTCTTTATATCACGTGCGCGTGTGTTAAAATCGGTTGATTTTTCTTTTGTATTGTTTTATAATAATCTTATTCTTTTATTTAAGTGTGGCTTTTATGAAAAAAACCGTTGATATGACAAAGGGTTCGCCCTTTAAATTGCTTCTTACGTTCTCATTGCCTATTGCATTGGGATTCGTTTTGCAACAGCTTTATTCCTTGGGCGACTCGCTGATCGTTTCGCTGTCGCTTGGCTATAACGCAGTAACGGGCGTAAACGTAACGGGGTCTATGACCTTTATGGTACTGGGCTTTGCGCAAGGCATTTCCGCAGGCTTTGGAATCGTTTTAGCCCAATACGTAGGCGCGAAAGACGAACATAATATGCGAAAAACGGTGGGTTCGGCGATAGTTCTTACCGTTATCGTAACGGCAATTCTTTCCGTTATAACGGTGCTTCTTTCACGTCCGCTTCTTGCACTGCTTGAAACCAACGAGGACTATATAGGCTATGCGGACGCGTACATAAAGACTATTTTTGCAGGGCTTGTTTTTACCACTCTTTACAATCTTTCCGATCAGATTATGCGAGCGATGGGCGACAGCAGAACTCCCGTATTCATTCTTATTTTGTGCGCAATACTAAACCTTGGACTTAACAGTTTGCTTTTTATTTTCCCCTCGCTTACCGTTGCCTGGGCAGGCTGGGCAACCGTAATAAGTCAAGGCATATCCGCTATAGTGGGCTTTACGGTAATATTTAAGAAGTTTGAAGTGCTCAGGCTTAAGGCTTGCCACTTTAAGCTAAAACTCGGATTTTCGATAAAGCTTCTTGCTATGGGGCTACCTATGGCAATACAGTTCGTAATAACCGCGTCGGGATGTATGATCCAACAACGCGCGTTCAACATGCTCCCCAACAAATACTACGCAATGGCACAAGGCACTGCAGGAAAGATTGATAATATTTTCGGAATGGTTCTAAACGGTTGCGGAACGGCAATGGCAACGTATGCAGGACAAAACTACGGCGCTAAAAATTACAACCGCCTACGAGAAGGGCTTAAGGCAGGGCTTTTGGTTGGACTTATATACACCGCTTTTTCAACAGTAGGCGCAATAACGTTGGCTCAACCCCTGACACACCTATTACTTCCCGGCGCGCCTGCTCAAGTGTATGCATACTCTCAGCAATATCTCACCGTACAAGGCGTTTGCTACTACTTCCTTTTCGCTCTCTTTTTGTTCCGTCAAGCGTTGCAGGCGGTGGGAAAAAGCTCGCTTACCGTGATAGGCGGTGTAGTGGAATTGGTACTACGTGTTATAGTTTCCTTTACATTTGCTATATGGTTCGGCTTTGACGGCGCGTGCATTTCCAATCCCTTAGCCTGGCTGGGCGGTGCGGTATGCTTCATAATCCTATTCGCTGTCGTAGCAAAAAAATTTCCGCATGCGGACTACAACGAAAAGATAAACGACGAAAAAGACAACGATAATATTGACAATATTGAACAAGCTAAGCAGGAGGCTTAAAAAAATATGGCATTTCCAAATTCATTAAAAGAAAGACTGAGCGAGAAAGAATACTCCGCTCTCACTCTTGCGCTCAAACAAGGCGCGGACAACACCGTATCTTCTTACGGCGTATGTCTTGCGGTAAGACAAGACGTAAAAAAGGCGAGGGAAACGGTAGACGCGCTAAGAAGCAATATATCCGATTGCACGTCCTTGCAAGAATACGTTGCAGGCGTTAAGACGCTATACCTTGCGGATAGAAATGCAAGACAGACCGCGGAATGTGCATACGACGTTCAAGGCGACGACGCTTTGCTTCAGACCGCGCTTCTCACCGCGACTGCAAACGCGCATTTGCTTATATCTTCTCTTACAAAAAAGGATATGCTCGCGCTTTGCAAGGCAAAAAAATGCTTTGACGATCTCAAGTTTTTTGCCTCCGTTCTGAAAGTGGATAAAACGGTATACGAAAGCCTGTCCTCTCAATCCGAAAAAGCAATACTCAGCCTCACTCCTTCTCCCTCTCAAAAGCTTATCCCCACCTATCTTTCGCTTATATCGTTAGAAGATGCGGAAAAGATAGCAGAAGAGTTCGACGGCATATTTTCAGCCATCAAACAAACCCGTAACAACACCGACGAAATAGTATTTTGGTCGGCAAAAGGCTTGGACGTATACGGATTTTGTGAGCAAGCAAACGCATTGAGAGCTTGGGCAACGGACAGATTTTTAGACGGCGACAAGCGTTTTTCGTCCGCCACGATAACCGAAATAATTATTAACAACTGACAAAAAAATGAAGATAAGCGATATAAAACTTAAGATTGGCGAAGACGAGAGTCTTGTAAAACAAAAGGCTCTGAAAAAGGCAGGACTAAAATCCGCGCCCTATTTTCGCCTGCTCAAAAAATCGCTTGACGCAAGAGATAAAGGCGACATTTTTTATACATACTCGGTAGAGCTTTCCGACACTCCGTTTGAAGACGCGCAAGAGGAAATAGGGCTTTACTCATACCCAAGTAAACCCGTGGTTATAGTGGGCTTTGGACCTGCGGGACTGTTTTGCGCACTATCGCTTGCAAGATGCGGATTCAACCCCATCGTTTTAGAACGCGGAAGTAACGTGGACGAACGCAAAGCAAAAACGGAAAAGTTTTTCTCTAAAGCGGTTTTAGACCCCGAATGTAACGTTCAGTACGGCGAGGGTGGTGCAGGCACGTTTTCGGACGGAAAGCTTAATACGGGCGTTAAGAGCGAATACAAGCAGTACGTTTTAAGCGAGCTTATTCGCCACGGCGCGCCTGAGTGCATTGCATACCTTTCCAAACCGCACGTGGGAAGCGATATCCTGCCCACCGTCGTTAAAAGCATACGGGAAGAGATTATTGCGCTTGGCGGAAAGGTTTTGTTTGATACTCGACTTAGTGACCTTAGGATAGAAAACGGCAAGATTACCGAGATAGAATATACCGACAAAAAAGGCAAGTCGCGTATGGAAATAAGCGAGCTTATAGTAGCAATCGGTCACAGTAGCCGTGATACGTATGCGATGTTTTTTGACAAAGGCGTCGTTATGGAGCAAAAGGACTGCGCAATAGGGCTTAGGGTTGAGCACCTTGCTCAGGATATTAATATGGCTCAGTACGGCAAAAACATTGGCGTAACGGCAGACTACAAGCTTACCGCAAACGTAAATAACAGGGGCGTGTTCAGCTTTTGCATGTGCCCGGGCGGTGTGGTCGTTCCCTCGTCAAGCGAAGAGGGTGGAGTCGTTACGAACGGCATGAGCGAATTTAAGCGAGATAAGACAAACTCCAATAGCGCAATTGTTTGTCAAGTCCGCGCGTCGGACTACGGCGGTGGAATAATGGACGGAATAGATTTTGTAAGAGGGCTCGAACAGCGCGCGTTTGTAATGGGCGGAAGAAATTACTGCGCGCCCGTGCAAAACGTTACGGACTTTTTACGCGATAGAAAGAGTTCGCGCTTTGACAGGGTAAGACCTACCTACTCTATCGGGACTGAGTTTTGCAGAATGGACGACGTTCTTCCTCCCTTTATAATTTCTTCCATTCGCGGTGCTTTTTCGCAGTTTGATAGAAAGATAAAGGGCTTTGCTTCCTCGGGCGTGCTTACCGCAGTAGAAAGCAGAACGTCGTCGCCCGTACGCATAGTAAGAGGCGAAAAGCTCAACGGTATAGGCATAGAAAATATGTACCCTGCCGGCGAGGTCGGTTATGCAGGCGGTATAATGTCTGCTGCTTTGGACGGGCTTAAGATTGCGAACGCAATTAAACAAAGATACATAAAATAACGAAAGACAAGAAAACGCGCGTAGGTGCGTTTCCCTTAGAGATTTTAATTGAATAAATCATAAAACTCGTCTTTTAATAAGTCGAGTTTTCTTTTACCACGCAAAACAAATTGAATTAAATTTTATTTTATGTTATAATAAACTCACCGATAAATAAGAATTTGACGGAGTGTATAATGAGCAAAAAATTAACCGA
>JAGAPA010000061.1 GCA_017623455.1 Clostridia bacterium
TACAGCCACTATAGTGCTTTGACTAAAGATAAATAATTAGCTATTGTTAGTTATTCTGAACGTCTACGTTGGCGCGAAGGCGCGCTCCCTTTACTGTACTTTAACTTAGTAAAACAATCCACTACCGTTAGTTCTCCCACCCCGACATCATTGCGAGCCGTTAAAAACGGCGTGGCAATCTCATAAGCGTGACGGTACGCAGGCGTACAGCCACTATAGTGCTTTGACTAAAGATAAATAATTAGCTTTGTTTGTTATTCTGAACGTCTACGTTGGCGCGAAGGCACACTCCCTTTACTGTACTTTAACTTAGTAAAACAATCCTCTATCGTTAGTTCTCCCACTCCGACGTCATTGCGAGCCGTTAAAAACAGCGTGGCAATCTCATAAGCGTGACGGTACGCAGGCGTACAGCCACTATAGTGCTTTGACTAAAGATAAATAATTAGCTTTGTTTGTTATTCTGTTCGGAATCCAACGTCTACGTTGGCGCGAAGGCGCGCTCCCTTTACTGTACTTTAACTTAGTAAAACAATCTAACGTCACGTTTATCGCAATGACGTAAGTATTAAAAATTTTAGAAATAAATTTTTTCTAAGATTTCGGGAATAGCCTGCTTTCCTGCTTCATATCCAAGCGCGTACATCTCGTCGAAGCCGTCCTTTGAATACGACTTGAATTTGTCGGTGTCTACCTTTATCATAACATCGGAATTAAGATATCCCTTATACGACGAATTTGCCATCATAATTGAAAACGAGGCTTTTATTACGGCAATACTTCCAAGCTCGTCCGTGCCTACGTATCTCGTGGGGTTTACGTCCACGGTTATTACGTAGTCTGCACCCAACATCCTGCATACGTCTGCAGGAATATTGTTCAAAAGTCCTCCGTCCACAAGATGCAGTTCACCCATAACCACGGGCTTGAAAAATTGCGGAACACAGCACGAGGCGGAAACTGCACAACCAAGCTCGCCCTCGGTAAGCAGTATCTCTCGCGCAGAAACGAGATCGGTTGCAACCGCGCAAAACTTTGTAGGCAGATCCTCAATATTCCTATTTCCTACGTTGTCGGTAATAATCTTCTTTATTCCGTCAGTAGACGCGGATATAAGCAAGTTCTTAGAACGGATATCACGCATACTGAGCTTTTCGCCATACGCATAAATATCCTCTGCTTTCATTCCACAACACGCAAGCGCGCCGACTAACGCTCCGGCGCTTGTTCCAACGCAAAGATCATACTTTACGCCGTACTCCTCAAAAGCCTTAAGAACTCCGATATGGGCGAAGCCTCTTGCTCCGCCTCCGCCCAAGCACAAGCCGATTACACCTCTTTTTTTCAGCTTGCCCTCTCTTAAAAGGGAGCGGCGTTTTTCGTAGTCTTTTTGCGCACGTATTTCAGCTTGCTCTTTTTTTAGATGCGCGCGTTTAGCAAAAAAATCCTTAATCTTTCCCATTTTTTAGGATTATTCCCTCCGCTGAGTATTATTATCCCTTTCAAGCCTCTCTTCGTCGAATATATGCGGAATCTTGGGTAAAACAAAATACGCAATAAGTCCGCAAACAAGGGATATAACCGTCTTCATCAAAAACAGCATAAGCGCTTTTTCTACGTTTTGAAGCATTATAAATCCTGCGCCCAGCCAAAGCACGGCGGACAATCCAAAACCGCACAAAAGCGCAAATATTTTGCAAGCACGTACCGAAAACGAAGCAAACGTATGCTTGTAAGTGAAACCGCACAGCCATCCGACAAGCGCGGATATGATACCCGAAAACAACGCACTTGAGTAGGCTCCGCACACTATATCACTAAGCGCAACGCCCACACCGCACGTAATCCCCACCCACGGTCCGCAGACTATGGAAACTGCAAAAACGGCTATATCGCACACATCGATACAACCGCCGTACATCGGCATTTTTGTTGCCCATCCAAGCAAAAAGCAAAGCACGGGAGCAATGAAAAACGTCGCTATATAAATCTTTTTCTTCATTATAAAGCCGCAACCGTTACCTTAAGCTTTGCGCTTACTTCAGCATAAGGCTTTACGGTGACCGTATACACGCCAACAGACTTAATGGGCTCGGCAAGCACGATCTTTTTCTTGTCGATTTCGAGTCCGTGCTGAGCCTTGATCGCGTCGGAGATAGCCTGAGTGTTGAGCGCGCCGAAAAGCTTACCCGTTTCGCCAACCTTGATTTTTACGGTAACAGATATCTCGTTGATCTTTTTAGCAAGCTCCAAAGCCTCCGCCTTTTCCACAGCCTTTCTGTGCTCTTCCGCTTTTTTAGCGATATTAACGCTATTGATATTGGTGGAAGTAGCCTCTTTTGCAAGCCCGTTTTTAAGCAAGAAGTTTCTTGCATATCCGTCGGACACGTTGATAATATCGTCTTTCTTTCCCTGACCCTTTACGTCTTTTAATAAAATTACTTTCATTTTAGCCTCCAAATCGTTGTTTGTACTATTTTACCATACTTTACGGAAAATTTCAAGGGGTAATTGCAATTTTATACAAATTTACGGTTATTAAAGTTTTTTTTAGGGGTTTTAATTATAATTTTGCGCCGTTAGGTAATAATAATTAACAGAAGGATTTATTCCTCCAATACAAATAAAAGGAGAATACTTATGAAAGACCTAAAATGCGGACTTAAAAACTGCAAGTACAACAAGGGCTATTGCTGTTGCGCAAAGCAAATAGCCGTGGATAATATGACCGAGTGCGTAACATACGAACCCGATTTTACAAAGCGCAAAAGCATGTTTGAAGCAGGTACCGACTTTATCCCTGCAAATTACAACGTTGACACCAAGATCTCATGCAGTGCCAAATGCCTGTTTAATAAAGACAACGTGTGTATCGCAAACGGCATTACCGTTATGGGCGATAGCGACAGAGAGGCAAGCTGTCTTACCTTTGTAAAAGCCTAAAAATCCGTAATGGACTACAATAAAACCCCTACGTGTGTTGTGTCGTAGCCCTATAATAAAAGCAAAATCCGTTACCAGATAAATGCGTTTGGTAGCGGATTTTAATATACGTATGCTGATTTTTGTTACACGCGGTACTTTTTGAGGAAGTCCGCACTCATCTTCAAGCTATTTAGGGGCGACTCGGTAAAGTACGCATCCTGCTCTACAACGTAATGCTTAACTCCTGCTTTTTCAGCCGTTTTGATAATGCTGTCCCAGTCAAGATTTCCGTTGCCGATCTCTGTCATAACAGGCTTAAGAGCTCCATTCTCATCACGGATAATAGTAATATCTTTAAGGTGCAAAATATCAAGTCTGCCTGCAAGCTTTTCTATCCAAGCGTTGACGTCGCCACCGCCTGCCGCAACCCAACAAGTATCAAGCACGAACGAAGTATTCTTGGGGTCAAGCTCTTCTACGAGCACGTCCATAATTGTCTTGTATCCATCAATTCTTACAAACTCGAAGTTGTGGTTGTGATACGTAAGACGGAAGCCGTTTTTTGCTACAACCTCTGCAACCTTATTAAAGTCCGCAATAAACTTCTTAAGCTCGTCCAAGCTCGTTCTTGCAGGTCCGGGCATACCGCCAATACCCATATTTTTCGTTCCCCACATATCGTGGATCTCCATAGTCTTTTGGGTATTGTTCAAAATCTCGTCCCAACTGTAATGCGTTCCGATAATCTTAACACCGTTCTTTGAAGCAAGCTCACCGAAAAGCTTTGCGTCAAACGCGTTACCTGCGGTCTGAGCCTCGGTATATCCAAGCTTTGCAAGCTCCGCAAACGCCTTGTCCGCATCCTCGGGAGTTTTGAGCAAATCACGTACCGTATAAAGCTGAAGCCCTAAGTTTTTAATCATATCAATTTTCTCCTTGTTTTCTTTATTTTTATATATAATGTTTTAGCACAAAATCACGATTTAGTCAATACGTTTCCCGTTTTTTCGTAAAATAATCCTATTTTAGCAAAACAAATGAACAATAATTCGCTATTCTAAACGAACAGTAATCGAATGAAACATCGCCTTTCTCCCCACTAAAATGGGGGACTTTAACAAGCGGATAATATGATATCTAAAGACAATCATTTTATAAACTTTCTTAATGCATACTCGAGCTCTATCAAACAATCATTATTAATCGGAATTTCTATTTTCTTGTTTTGTGAGTAAATTATATAAGTATCAACATTATCAATCCACGTCCACATTAACACTTGCTTTATTTTTATTTCAACTTTTTCAATTTCATTCATTTTTATAACGACTTTCTTGCGGAATAACTTTTTACTGTATATAACGTCATTATCAAAATACCAATACTCATAACAACAAAATAAAATCGCAAATAACAACCCAAGTATAATAAATACAAACAACAATGTGACTATAATTAATGTTAAAATTGGATTTGTTCCTGCTCGTGGATGTAAAAAACCAAAATGGACCATCAATACGTAACCGGCAATAGATGCCACAAATAATAACGAAATAGCAATAGAAGTAAATAAATTAATAAAGTTTTTCTGGTATTTCATAACACTCCTTTACCGAAATCTTCAGTTTCGCGTTAAAACAAGATCATATCAGAACTATTAAGCATAATGGTAGTTTTTATCCTCAAATAAGTAATTATATTCTGCGTTTATTACAAATTTGTCACTACTCCAAGACTTTGATAAATAATACATATCTTTTACCTTAAAAACAGTAAACAAATACCATAAAAACTTATTGCCTTTGTATTCGATATATATATCTATTCGCAATTGATATCTAAAATCAACCCCTTCTGCCGTTGCAGAATTATCAATAATATTTTCTAAAGTCAGATTGTTTAAGCTCAAGCTTTCATAAGCCCTATTTCCTTCTCCGTTATAAAATAGCAGTTTGCTAATTTCAGACTCATACGGCTTAGGGAATACTGTTCCCTCTACAGCGTGCATACCCTCAGTATCCGAGTATAAATATATTTCACCTAAATCTTCAGTGCAGACATAATATCCTCTACCGGGTCTCTCGCAAGCAACTTGGATAGTATCAACCATTTCCCATGTTAACAAGTTATTTGGACAAACTTCATGCTGATGATAGTTGTAATACTCCTTGTTGTTATACTCCAAAACATCGCCTTTATCAACAACTATCGGACTGCAACCAAGCAAGTAAACACACAAAATCAATATACATAAAATCCTACTTAAAAATTTTTTCATACCATTCTCCTAAAAAATATTTTGATTAGGTATTAAACAAATATTGTTCCTTACAATCTCCTGATTTTATTATACCACAATCAAATCTCTTTTGCAATGCCTTTTTAATTTTTTAAGGACTTTTTAATTTTTTAAGGATATTGAAAAAAACAGACCGACTTTGATATAAGTCAGCCTGTTTTGTTTGTTTTGTTGAAGTTAGAGCTTAGATACCAAAGGTATTCTTAAGGTAATCTCTGCTTGCTTTTGCATCGGCAAGAGCGTCGCCGTCATACCACTGATCTTTTTCGTAGATAACGTATTCCACGTCGCTTTCTTTAACGGCTTCTACGATGGGAGCCCAATTCTGAAGTCCCTGACCTAAGGGCATAAACTTAAACTCGTTTTCTTCCTTAGAAGGTTCTTTCTTGATTTCGTTGCCGTTCTCGTCGATAAGCGCGTAAACGGTTGCTTTGTTACCCTTTGCAAAGAAATCCTTGAAGTGAATGATGCCACTACGCTTAGCATACTTATTTACGTACTTAACGGGATCCTCACCGCCGTACTTAACCCAACAAAGGTCAAGCTCGGTCATAAGTAAATCCTGAGAAACGTCGTCGTAAAGTCTGTCCAAAACGTACTTGTCGCCCACCTTGTCAAACTCGAAATCGTGGTTATGGTAGCACTGAGTAATGCCGTTTTCCTTAAGCATTGCGCCTACCTTTTTAACGTTTTCGATAAACTTAGCATACTGCTCTTCGTCGTGGAAAACAGCCGCGTTCATCCAAGGAATAACGCTGTACTTAACGCCGATAACCTTAAGGTATTCTACAAGAGCCTTTCCGTCTTCTTCTCTAAGATAAGGATCAATACCCTGATGCACGGAGATAGCGGTAAGACCGTACTTGTCGAGCATAGCCTTTACGTCTTCTGCTTTTTTATCGAAAAATCCTGCAAACTCTACGTACTTAAAGCCCATTTCGGAAACCTTTTTCAAAGTTGCGTCCATGTCCTTTTTCATTTCGTCACGTAAAGAATAGAGCTGAATTCCTACTTTTAAGTCTTTCATTTCTTTTCTCCTTAGATCTCGGGGATGTCGATCTCAACTTCCTTACCAGCCTTAGAAGACTTGATAATTCCGTCGATAATAGCTTGGTTGATAATAATCTGATCGGTGGGAACAGGAGCTTTGCCGCCTTCTTCGATAGCCTTCAAGAACGCTCTGATCTTAGCTGCGAAGTTACCTTCCTTAAGGGGAGGAAGAACGGGAACTTCGGTGCAAACCTGACTGCCTGCAACCTCGGTATAAATCTTCATAGGTCCGCCGATTGAACCGTTCCAGCACTCAGTGGAGGGAACTCTTACAGAGCCCTTTGTACCCATAATGATGGTATCTCCGCTTGTATCAAGGTTCATAGCCCAAGCAATTCTGAAGTCGAGCATAATTCCGCCCTCAAGTCTAATGAAGCCTGCTGCGAAATCTTCTACGCCGAACTTATCTGCATACTCGGGATGATTTCTCTCCTTAAATCCGATATATTCGGGATCCTTTCCAAAGTAATCGGAAACGTAACCTGTTACGGTTAAGGGCTTGGGATAGCCGATTGCGTTGAGTACCATATCGAGCGAATAGCATCCGATATCACCCATTGCACCAATACCTGCAGTTTTGTCCTCGATAAAGGAAGTACCGAAGGGAACGGGAATACCTCTTCTTCTTCCGCCACCAGTCTGAATGTAGTAAATCTTTCCAAGAACTCCACTCTCGCAAATTGCCTTAAGCTTCTTCATGTTGGGATCCATACGGGGCTGGAAGCCGATTGTAAGAACCTTACCCGACTTCTTTTCTGCCTTACGCATCTCAACAGCTTCTTCCAAAGTTACGCACATGGGCTTTTCGCAAATAACGTTAAGACCTGCGTTTAATGCGTAAATAGAACATTCTGCGTGTGTTCTGTTATAAGTAGAAACGATTACACCGTCAAGGTTATCCTTTTCTGCGTCGATAAGCTCTTTGTGAGAGGGATAGTAGTTAACCTTACCTTCCCAGCCCCACTTTTTAGCGAACTTCTCTGCCTTTCCGTCTATAAGGTCAGCAAGAGCGATAACTTCTACGTCGTCCATCTTGTTGATGTCGTTAGCATAAGCGTCTGCGATCCAGCCGGTACCAATGATAGCGAGCTTGAAAACTCTGCCGGACTTCTGACTTTCGCCTTGAACTACTTTAAAATCGTCCAAAATACTTTTCTTTTCTTCTGCCATTTTATTTTCCTCCAATATTACTCAAAATTTAGTGGCTATAAATAATTATACACTATATAAAATCAACTTGCAAGTGTATTTCAAATTTTTTTTATTAATTTTTAGCACAATATTCTCAACTATTGCTCTTGATAACCGTTAACTATACTGTTTTACCCCACAAGCAACGGCTTTTGAAATAGTTTTCGCCCGTTTTTTCGCTTTTTCATTCTCAATGTTGTAAACAAACTCACCCTATTCCTCTGTCGGGTTTTCACCTATCTTTGCGTAAAGAGTTATATTTGAATACAATACACTCGGCTCGTAAGGCACGTTGAAATAGGGATCTACAAACCAGCCCTCAAACTGCTTATTGGAAGGAAGAGCAGGAGCTGTGGGGGCATTTACAAAAGAGCCTTCTTTTACGGACGTTATCATCTGAGTGGAGCCTTCAATATCAATGTAAACGATTACGGTTACGGGCTTGTAAACGTTAAACTTGAATATATGCGCACCGCTATCGGTTTTATCTCTGCCCTCTTTGAACACCACTATCCAATAATCGTTGTTGCCCTCTGTCATCTCCAATGCGTCCTGATCTTGAATATCGGTAAGCGCTTCGTCGGCATACACTTGCATTTCAAAGCCACGCTCTACACTAAACACTTCCGAAAAGGCATACGCCAGATATTTATAGTCCGTCGCCTGCCAGAAAATCTCGGCGGTCTGTTCAGTAGTATACTTACTGCCAAGATAACTTAATGCGTCTTTTGCTTTAAGCCACTTCGCGTACACCACCGTATTTTGGGCGATTGCTTCGTTAAAGTCAAACAATTCGGTACAATTCTCATCTGCGTACCATCCGCCAAAAACGTAAGACTGAGAAACAGGGTCATAAGGCTCAGCTATCCTGCCTCCTAAATCCACCGCAACCGTTTCGACCTGCTCTCCGTATCCGTTCATCTCAAACTCAACTTCAAGTTTAGTAGGCTTTGAACCGCTACACCCCAAAAGCAAACCACACGACAGCACGGCAAGGCTTATTATAATGCAAACAAACAGTCTGTTCTTTCTCATTTTTCTCTCCTGTCAATTTTTGTTATACTTTTATTATACTCTCTTTACTCTTATTTGTCAATACCCCTCATACTACTCTAAAACAACAAAAATCCCCGATACGTATGCGAGTTTTTTGCACATATCGGGGATTTACTGCTTTTATTAAACTTCGGGAATTTCGATCTTAACTTCTTTACCAAGCTTTGAGGATTTGATAATTCCGTCGATAATAGCTTGGTTGATAATAATCTCGTCTGTGGGAACGGGCGCTTTTCCGCCCTCTTGAGTAGCTTTTAAGAATGCTCTGATCTTTGCGTTGAAGTTGCCTTCCTTTAAGGGAGGAAGCAAGGGAATTTCGGTACAAACCTGACTGCCTGCAACCTCGGAATAAATCTTCATAGGTCCGCCAACCGAGCCGTTCCAACATTCTGTGGAGGGGATTCTAAGCGAACCTTTCGTTCCCATAATAATGGTATCTCCGCTTGTATCGAGGTTCATTGCCCAAGAAATTCTAAAGTCAAGTATAATTCCGCCCTCAAGCCTTATGAAGCCTGCGGCAAAATCCTCTACGCTGAACATGTCTGCCCACTCAGGATGACCGTTCTGTTGATAGGTTACGTAAGAAGGATCTTTTCCAAAGTAATCGGAAACGTAACCGGTAACGGTAAGGGGCTTGGGATATCCGATAGCTTTTAATACCATGTCGAGCGAATAACAGCCGATATCACCCATTGTGCCAATACCTGCGGTGCTATCCTGAATAAAAGAGGTTCTGTCTACGTTTACGGGAATACCTCTTCTTCGTCCGCCACCAGTCTGAATATAATAAATCTTACCGAGAACTCCGCTGTCGCATATCTCCTTGATTTTCTTCATATTGGGATCCATACGGGGCTGAAAGCCGATAGTGAGAACCTTACCCGACTTCTTTTCCGCCTTGCGCATCTTGACAGCCTCTTCCAAGGTTACGCTCATGGGCTTTTCGCAGATTACGTTAAGCCCTGCGTTTAATGCATAGATACAGCACTCTGCGTGCGTTCTGTTGTAAGTTGCAACAATTACGCCGTCAAGCTCTTTTTCTGCATCGATAAGCTCTTTGTGAGAGGGGTAGAATTTAACGTTCGTCCAGCCATACTTTTGAGCAAACTTTTCCGCCTTACCGTCCACAAGATCGGAAAGCGCAACAACGTGAACGTCATCCATTTTGTTTATCTCGTTAGCGTACGCGCCTGCAATACCGCCCGTTCCGATTATTGCGAGCTTAAAAACCTTGCCAAACTTTTTGTCTTCGCCCTGAACCACCTTGAAGTCGTCCAAAATATTCTTCTTTTCTTCTGCCATTTTATTTTCCTCCAATATTCTCAAAATTATCGACGTCATTATGAAAGGACTGACGATAGTGAATGTTTTACCTTAACTAAAGGACAATAGTGGGAGTGCGCCTTCGCACCTATTTCCTAAGCTTTCTTGCTCCGATTTTATCGAGGATTTTTCCGCACTCGTAAGGATCGTCGCACGTAAAACCGATTGCACCGTACGAGAACGCTTCTTTGTAATGCTCCTCGTTTACGTCCCAACCCCAGTATACGCAGGGCTTAACGTCCATAAGCGCAAACTGAGTAAACTTTTCCTTTTCCACAACGGGATGCGATGCCTTGCAATGGTCGCCATCCATAGTATAGATATCGCTGAACAGACAGACCTCGTCGTAATACTTGTACGGATCGTCCTTTTCCCAGCCAAGCATTTTCTGCTTGGGATAGAAGCCGTGAATAGTAATCTCCTCACGGGGATGCTTGTGACGAAGCCAAGCGCAAATGCCTGTGGAGAAGGTTATGATAGTTATTCTGTCCTTACCCCACACTCCGTACTTTTTGCAAAGCGCAATCGTCTTTTCGCAACTTGCGTACGCAAAAGCGCCTACCTGCTCGGGATAGTCCTTAAGCTCGAGCAAAACCTTAACGTCGGGGCGTGTTGACATAAGCTGTAAAAACTCCTCAAGAGTAGGAACTTTAACCCCGGGATGTCCAAACTTAACGCCTGCATCAGCCTCTCTGATTTCGGCAAGAGTAAGATTTTTAATAACGCCCGTCTTGTCCGTTGTCCTGTCAAGTGCAGCGTCGTGAATGACAACTATCTCATTATCCTTTGTCATTCTTACGTCCATCTCAATACTGTCTATATCAAGCTTTAACGCCTCTTCAAATGCAAGCATAGTGTTTTCGGGGAACTTTGCTCTATAGCCTCTGTGCGCAGTAAGTGTAATTGTTGTATCCATCGTTTTCTCCTTAAAATTAATTAATATACCACTAAATTATACCACCCACAAATGCCGTAGTCAATGATAATTGTTAATTTACAAAAATTTTTTTTAATTTCGCTTGATATAAAACGCATTATAATGTATAATTACAGTATGAAAAACGATCAAACGGCAATTTATCCTCAAACGCAAAAAGCTAAAGACCGCCTCATAAAAGACAGTCTTACTTTGGCGGTAACAGACGGCGAAACTACACACACGTCCACGGCAAGGGGCGTACGACCTCTACTCGATTTGTACGAAAATCACGTAAACGTATCGGGATTTTGCGCATGCGACAAGGTTGTGGGCAAGGGCGCAAGCGTACTTTACGTACTGCTTAAAGTAAAACAGGTCTACGCGCTTACCGCAAGCACTATCGCAATACGTATGCTTAGGGAAAACGGTATTTCGGTAATTTGCGAAAACGAGGTCGATCGAATCTTAAACCGCGACAAGAGCGGATTTTGCCCGATTGAAAGCGCGGTAAAAGACGAATCTTCCCCTCTCGTTGCGCTTGAAAAAATAAAAACTGCTCTAAACACTTTGCAAAATAAGGAGAATATAAAATGATCTACAAAAAATTCCAAGACTTACAGCTGTCCGCCCTCGGTTTGGGCACAATGCGTCTTCCTGTAAAGAACGGAGATAACGGAGAAATTGACGAAGAAAAAAGCGCGGAGATCGTGGATTTTGCAATAAAACACGGTATTAACTATTTCGACACCGCCTGGGGCTATCACAACGGCAATTCGGAAACGGTAATGGGTAAAATTTTATCAGCCTACCCTCGCGATAGTTTTTATCTTGCGACCAAGTTCCCCGGCTACGTTCCCGAAAACCTGCTTAACAAGGAAGAAATCTTTAACAAACAGCTCGAAAAACTGCAAACGGACTACTTTGACTTCTATCTTTTTCACAACCTGTGCGACGTTAACTTTGAGTATTATATGGACGAAGAGGGTAAGTACGGACTGTTTGAGTATTTGATGCAGATGAAAAAAGAGGGCAAGATACGTCACCTTGGCTTTTCGGTGCATGCAAATAACGATATGACCGAAAAGTTTTTGAATAAGTACGGTAAATATATGGAGTTTTGTCAAATTCAGCTGAACTGGCTTGACTATGATTTTCAGGACGCAAAAGGCAAGCTTGAAATGCTGAAAAAGCACAATATTCCCGTATTCGTTATGGAGCCCGTACGAGGAGGAAGGCTTGCCAAGCTTGCTAAAGAGAACGAGGAAAAGCTCCGCGCGCTCCGTCCGTCCGCTTCCATGCCCGAGTGGGCTTTTAGGTACATTCAGTCCATTGACGAGGTGTGCGTAACCCTTTCGGGAATGTCGAACATGAGTCAGCTTTGCGAAAACATAGAAACTTTTTCTGCCGACGAACGCACCACGAAAGCGGAAAACGACGTTCTTTACTCCATTGCAAAGGATATGATGAAGAACACCGTGCCTTGCACAGAATGTAAGTACTGCACCGAATACTGCCCCATGCAATTGGACATCCCCGACCTGCTGTACCACTACAACGAATTCTCTTTTGCAAACGGCGGTTTTGCGGTGAAATCTTTGGACTTTATCCCCGAAGATAAGCGTCCCAACAAATGCATTGGATGTAGAAGCTGTGAAAACGTTTGTCCGCAAAAAATTAAAATCTCGGAAGTTTTGGCAACGTTTAGCGACGTTATAGAAAAATCAACTAAGTAAGGAAATTTTTATGACTACACCCGATAAACCCCTTACCTCCCTTACAAAAATCTTTCATACCGTAAAAAAGCTGATATTTATTGTAAGTATAGCCGTTACGTGTATTTTCCTGATTCATTATTTGTATTCGGCGGTAAGCAATGTAAATCACACGGCGTTTTTTGTCGTCTACTCACTCTTTTTTGCTATCGCGCTTATAACCTGCATTTTGGACGTTACGTCTTTTGTCAAAAACAAAAAGAAGCCGAAAGGCGTTTATAAGTTGTTGCGCATAATAAAATACGGGGTGCGATTTGCAGTTTTAATAATAAACTCTTACGAACTGATACACGTTCACTTTTCTGTTATTACTCTAATAATGATAATAGTGTCCGGCACTTCTCTGTCTTTCCAGTTTTCTTTAGAAATTATCGGTATTATAATTGGCGCAATTATAGGACGCATTAAAAAATCGTTTGAAAAACGCGCGGACCGCAAACGTGATCTTGACAGGAAAAACAAAACGGCGAACGACGATTGTGTAATGCCTGACGAGAAAACAGCATAATGATATAAGAGAAAAATAAAGTCTAAGCAAAAAGGGTGATGTTCTTAGCGTAGAATTTGAAAACTCTACTAAGTGCGAACATCGCATTTGTCTGGACAAATACAGAATGGGCTACCCCCAAACCCTTATACAAGCAGAAAGAG
This sequence comes from Clostridia bacterium, assembly GCA_017623455.1. Taxonomy (GTDB): domain Bacteria; phylum Bacillota; class Clostridia; order Christensenellales; family Pumilibacteraceae; genus RUG12826. Next base: position 13,187 of record JAGAPA010000061.1, read on the forward strand.
AGAACAAAACGGTTTATTGCCGAAATGTCCTCTCTTTTTCTGTTAGGCGATATGTTTGCAAGCAAACGCGATATACTCGCTTTGCTCGTGCGATATATTGTCGCTTCGCTTCAATGTGATATGATATAAATCCCCTCACGCCTCGCAGGGCATATCGCTTGCCGTAGGCA
>JAGAPA010000062.1 GCA_017623455.1 Clostridia bacterium
GTGAAGTTCACTTTGTGAGTGAAGTTTCGCCTGATGGCGAAGTGATGGGCAAACTTAACTTCACTTGTGCGTAGCACAAACTTCACTGCATAGCAACTTCACTTTCGCGGCAGCGAAAACTTCACTAACAGAAAAAGAGAGGACATTTCGGCGATAAACCGTTTTGTTCTCTCTTTCTGCTTGTATAAGGGTTTGGGGTTAGCCCATTCTGTATTTGTCCAGACAAATGCGATGCTCGCACTTAGTAGAGTTTTCAAATTCTCCGCTAAGAACATCGCCCACTTTAGAGCGTGTACGTTTTTTTAGTGAAAGACGGTGAATGTCCGTAAAATTTTTTATATGCGCGTGAAAATTGATATATATCCGAATATCCTACGCTTAACGCAATTTCTGTAAGCGGTCTTTTTTCTTCAATCATAAACTTAGCGTTTTCCATTCTAATTTTAGTAAGTATCTTAAACGGCGTTTCGTTAAGATGCTTATCAAATAACTTTCGTAAATATACTTCGCTCACGTAACATTTATCGGCAACGTCTTGCATTGTTATTTTATTGTTTGAGTAATTCTCGTTCATATAAATCATCGCTTTTTTTATTATAGGATGAATATCGTTATGGTCAAATTTGTCTAAAAATAATTTTTTTGCTAAAATATACGTTTCAGCAAAAATTCCTACATTGTTATTTATTATAAACTTTCTATCGTTCTCCCTCTTTATGTTTTTGTATATTAGGTCTATTTCCGATTTCTCCAACGCGTTTAACGATAGGGGTGCGTCGTATTTACTTTGAGTTAAAAAGTTAAAAACGTAACTTTCGGCATCCTCTTCACATTCGTTAACGTAAGATAAACCTTGCGGTAAAAACACGGAATGTTCACTATCTGCGACAACTATACCATATTTGCTCGTAAATTTCACCCTACCTTTATACGTTACGATAAAACAAGCGTAAGGTCTGTTATTATAAACAAACTTGCGCCCTTTAGGATCTTTTGAAAGCATTGCACCAATAAATTCAGTTACAACAAAATTGTCCATACACCCTCCTTTTATTTATCATATCATATTGAACCAACTAAAAACAAGTATTTTTATTATATATATTAAAAAAAGTATAACTTTGGCTAAATTTACTATAATATTAAACATTGCATTTAAACCAACTTAATACTATACTGTAAACGTACTTAAAATTATTTAAGTAAAAATAAACCAAAAGGAAGATACAATTATGGAATTTAGTGGAAAAGTTGCGCTTATAACCGGCGCAAGTGTGGGAATCGGCAGAGCAACTGCTATGCTTTTTGCTCAAAAAGGCGCAAAGACTATACTTTTGGACGTTAACTTCGAAAAACTAGAAGAGGTAAAAAAAGAAATTTCCGAGTATAACAACAACGTTCTTATTTACAAATGCGACGTTGCTGACGAAAAAAGCGTAAACGAAGTCGTAACCGACGCTATAACAAAATACGGTAAAATAGATATATTGGTCAACAACGCAGCTTTATGGCGTAATTTTGAACCTTTTGAAGAAACGACCACTGAAAAATGGCACACATTCTTTAATATAAACGTTTTTGGCACGGTTTTTCTTTCGAGAGCAGTTACTCCATATATGAAAAGCAATAACTACGGAAGAATAATAAACATCGGATCAGTTGCAGGCGTGTACGGAAACAGAAATATGGCAATGTATTCAGCAACAAAAGGCGCTATTATCTCTCTTACTAAAGCAATTGCCAAAGAGCTGGCTCCATACAATATCCTTGTTAACTGCGTATCTCCGGGAACAGTATCTAATTCCTCCAACCCTGATATTACTTTTACTGAACCAAGCGAACTTTCGTACTTGGGAAGAACGGGATCTGATATCGAAAATGCAAACATTATTTGCTTTTTAGCAAGCGATAAAAACGGCTACATTACAGGCGAAAACGTTATTATCGACGGTTGCAGAAAGAAAATATAAGAACGATGAGCTTATCATTATGATAGGCTCATTGTTAGATGCAAAAACTATATAGTGTATGCTTTCCAGACACACTTTGTTTGACAATTTATTGACGTTTTACTCTAAGTTTCAACTTAAATTTAGCACTATTTTAATAACTTTATATAATGATTAATTTTAATATTGACATCAATATATAAGTATGATAAAATGTTATAAAATTATTTGTTGGAGTAAAAAAATGATAGGAGTATCTCTTCCATACAAAAAACTACTAAAATTAGCTAACAAAATAGAGTCTAATGAAATTTTAACCCGCTTATGGGATGAAAACGTACGAAGTATCGAGATAAGGGCGGTTGTCCCAAACGAAAATCCCACAGACGTATTACAGATATGCAATCTTTTATGGGATTATGGTTTTTCCGTCACGGTTCATGCTCTTTGCAAAAATTATCAAACACCAATTCAAGACATTATCACCCCTCTCGAATCAGTGTTAAAAAACCTACGACAGCAAAAACTCATCGTGACGGTTCACCCTATTAACGGCGACAACGTGCAAATGCTGACACTTCTTTCTGACTACATCTACCATAACGCATACCCGATTAAAATTGCTTTGGAAAATAACAGAAAGATGCCAGACAACTCAATAGGGGACAGTATGGCTTTCGTTACTGATATCGTAACAAAAGTTGACAGAAAAAACGTTGGAATTTGTTTTGATATGGGACACTACGCTTGGTTTACCGCAAACCATACAGACACACCAAATCTTGTTCCACCTAAAGAATTTTTATCAAAAGTAATACATACACATATACATTCTTATATGGAAGGCTCAACTCACTTTCCGCTTTTTGATTATTTAGAGCCTATTTCATCATATATTAAAGCGTTGGAATATAATTATTTTGGAGTGTATAATATAGAACTCGATGCCAAGCGTTACGCTAACAAGTGGGACGAAAACGAATCGTATTTAATCTCCGCAAGAACATTAAAAGAAAACTATCCATTTTATGCATCGTATTATGATGAAACCCGATTAAACTATGACAAAAGTTTTCTTGACGCATTAGATATCTTTAATAAAAATGACGGGTGTTATACAACCTTAATTTCTCCCTCGTCATATTTATTCTCAACTTACGGATACCATTGGGCAATGGACGTTTCTTTCTTACACATTAGAAAACTTGCAAAAACACCGTCGCAAGTTGGAGATTATTTGAAAGACCTAAAACTTGTGTTTATCACCCACGCACACGCTGATCATATGGAAGAACAAACCATTCGTGCTCTTGCCTGCACCCCAATAACATGGGTTGTCCCCTCTTTCCTTAAAGACAAAATGCTCAGTTTTGGCATAAAAGAAGACAAACTAATCACAGTGAACGTTGATGACGAATTGTCGGTTGGTCCGCTTAACGTAAAAGTTTTAGAAGGTAAACATTTTAGACCTAACGGCGGTGGTGGAATTGAAACAGTAGGTTATTTGATTAAAAACGAAAACGGCCCGTCTATTGCATTTCCTAGTGACGTAAGGGACTACACTCCAAACACTAACGAGTTAGATGCTGATTATTGCTATGCTCATTTATGGCTTACCGATAAAGCATTAAATCCCGACAAATACATTCCCAAAAGTTATGAATTTGCAGACTTCGCTCTTTCAAATTCAAGAAAGAACATTTTTATAACGCATCTTTTCGTAAACCGTCCTCAAGACAAAATGTGGACAACCACTCATGCCGAGGTTGCTCGTACAAGCATACTCAAAAAATCACCCAAAACTAGCGTAATTATACCTAAGTATGGTGAAATATTCAAATTATCCACCCAAAACATCAACAAGGAAATTTAATTTCGGATTATTACCTTTCAAGCCAAACAGATATTAACATATAACAAATCTCATAGACAGAACTCCGCTTTTGCTTAATGAAAGAATATATTTAAATAACAATAATGACCAAATATTTTAAACGCACGACCTAAAGTAAGTATAGGCCGTGCTTAATTTTTTTTGCTAGAATTATTTATTATCCATTTGATGTTATTGGTACGGTATTTCTACCAAGGGATACTCCCTTGCCGCCTGCTTTGCAGACACTATAAGAATATAAAAAAAAACTCGTTAATTAAAACAAGCTCTTTTGGTGCCCAAAACCGGACTTTGGTCTTGGTACGGTATTTCTACCGAGGGATACTCCCTTGCCGTCTGTCTTGCAGACGCCTAAGGATACAAAAAAAGAACTCGTTATTTAAAACAAGTTCTTTTGGTGCCCAAAACCGGACTTTGGTCTTGGTACGGTATTTCTACCGAGGGATACTCCCTTGCCGTCTGCTTTGCAGACGCTTAAGGATACAAAAAAAGAACTCGTTAATTAAAACAAGTTCTTTTGGTGCCCAAAACCGGACTCGAACCGGTACGGTATTTCTACCGAGGGATTTTAAGTCCCTTGCGTCTGCCATTCCGCCACTTGGGCAATTACCGACAATAATTATACTCTTTTTGTTTTGTTTTGTCAAGATAATAAATACCTATCGCAAAAAAAAGTTTTACGATAGGTATTTATACTAACTGTAGCACCTTATCCGTTCATATCCCCTATTGATTAAATCCCGTTTTAAGGAATTAAGTTCTCGCTCCTTATATATACGTTCTTCTCCTTTATACACTAAATCACACGTATAAAGTATGCTGAACAACTTTTTATTATGGTTTACAGCAAGAAAAATATACTCACCGTCTTCGGCATCAGATCTCATTTCGTATGGTGCATACGCAACAGACCATTCATTAATAGTTTTGTACAAACTATCTATATTGTGTAAATCAGCTTTAAACCGAGTTAAATTAATTTTTCTACACGTGGATAAAGACGTGAAAACTTTACAAATTTTAAGTTTCACGATATCCTTAAGAGAAAAAACATTTTCGTGATTTAGGTCGGCGCTGATAATGTCTTCATACGACCAACACCAATAAACAAAAGCATCGGAGCTGATTTGGGATTCTACGTATTTCCCAATAGCCTTATTTACAATTTCTAAGTTATAAAACTTTTCAAAACCGTCAGCAACCGTTTCAAACCTGAAATCCAACGACGGTATTATATAATTATATTCAATATCAACGTTTACGATTTTATCAACAGTTATTTTGTTGTTCATGATTGCCATCCTTAAAAATCAATTCTTTATACTCAACGTTTTGAATTTCTTTGCAAATCATTTCAAAAATAATTCTTGTCACCCAGTTTTCGTCAATTTGCTCGCCTAAGATATCATAACCTCCATCTGCAAATCGCCAGCTTATACCCCTATAAATAGCAAAGGTTTTCTTTTTGTGATTAATTGAAATCATATCTACCAAATCATCATCGTTATAACCCTCGCCTGTACAAAAAATCTCGCAATCTGCAGCAATTTCATAATCTGCTTCTCGTTTTCCAATCAAAACTTCATTGTGAATTTCAATCTCTGCAAGCGACTTTATTGGCGATTCGTTTTGCAAACCAACCGAATAAAGAATTTCACTAATTTTGTCATACGCAATATCTTCCCTACAACAAAGCTCATAAGATTCTCTGATTAATAACGAAAATATTATACACCATTTACTAAAATACTCTTTATCAATTTTGTTTTGCAAATATGCGCCAAAACAAGCTCTAACGTATTCGATATCAAAACACCCGTCAATGCAAGGCACGTTATTGAGCGATAAAGACTTTAGTTCAACGCTACTTAATTGCATTTTAACAGCCTTTGTGTACGTTTCAATTTTTCTTTGGGTTTTAATATTCTTCATTATTTACTCCTTGTTATAAAGTTGTATATCCTTTTTTTAATATCTTTTGAAGTCTGAAAATCAAATAATTTTTGGGCAATTCAGGCACGTCAAAATTTGTTTGCTCAGCAATATAATTGATATAATATTTCTTTTTCTTGTGATTTATTGCTAAAAAAATATACAAATCATCTTCGTCTTCCAATTCGTCCTTAGCGCAAATCACTTCGTATTTGCTTTGCTCTTTATATAAAATATTAAGCGCAAATATTGTTCTCTTACTATTCTTAAAATAAGATACGTCGTCATCGCAATACGACATTAATTCCAACGCATTTGATATATTCTCTTTTATAACCTGGTCATAAGTTACAATATCACTAAAATTCAATCCGGAGCTAATAACGTTGTTATATGTAATCAACCAATTGGTAAACATATTCACCGTTATTTCTTTTTTGTGATACTTTTTGATAGCTTTTTTTATTATATTAAAATCATAATATTTTTCAAAGCTGTCGTCGGTATTATATCCTCTTATTATAGGCACGTTTTCAAAATCTCCGTCTATATTTGCCGATAATATTTTGTTAAACAATCTAACGTTGTTCACAGTTGTTCTCCTCAAATGTAAGCTCTTTATATCTTAAATTTTCAATTTGTCGACAAATCCCTTCAAAAACAATCCGGGATACACTGCTTACTACGTATGGCTCGCCCAAAACGTCCCAACCATCAAGAACTTGAGAGTTTACCTCTCTGTAAACCGTAAACGTCTTTCGTTTATGATTTATGGAAATCACATCCTTATATTCGTCATAATCTTCGTTCGTGCAAAAGTTTTCACAGTCCGAAGCGATCTCGTAATAAGCTTCTTTAGTTCCTTCTAAAATATCGTTGTGAAGCTCTATTTTAACAAGCGCAGTTATTGGTGATTCCACACCCGAAGCAACGTCACACAAAAGACTAGAGATCTCCCTGTACGCAATATCTTCTCGCCTTTTTAATTCGTAAGAATTAGCTATTGCGTACGAATACGCCTTACACCACTTACAAAAGTACGCCTTATTGATTTTTTCGCTATAATACGCCTTAAATCCGTCACGAATACAATTAATATCATAACAATCATCAATAATTGGTAAGTTTTTAATAGAGAAAAAATTCAATTCGTCAACATTTAATTGCAATTTTATCGCTTTTTTTAACATTTCTTTTCTTCTTTCACTAACAACTTTATTCATTATATTCTCCTTATTTAATTCCTCCAAAGCTTGCAATAATTTCTTCACTCTCTTCAATTTTCAAAACTTCTCTTTTTACAAGTTCGGATACAAGTTTTTTCAAAGCATCTTTGTTGTTTTCAAGAATAAATTTTGCTTTTTCGTAACATTCTTTTACCGTAACGTCAAAAATCTCATTGAGTTTTGCGATCCTGTCCTCCTTAAACGGAAAATCCGAATTACGATTAGAAGAATAATAAACGTCTAAACCGAACATTCCGCAATTCGCCATTCTAACCATAATTAAGTCAACCATTCTAATACTTTGGCTCATATTATCATAAACCTTGTTAAGAATCAATTCCTCCGCCACGTAACCACCTAAAAGTGAAATGACTACTCCTAAATAGTCGTTTTTAGCACAATATTCACCGCTATTACAATCGTCCTCATCATCAGCGTCACAATCGTCATAATATTCGTCATAATCGTCGTCACTGCGTACACCACTGAGAATATCGTCAAAATGATTGTTATAAACGCTCGCGTCATCGTTAAGATTTAGAATAGTTCCTCCGCCGTTAATAAATTTTCCAACAAGATACGAACCAACGTTTTTGCACGCCCTAATTTTAGCATCTGACTTTGGTTGTTTTCTCGGGATATCTTCATTGCTAATTTCGTAGAATTTATCCCTAACAACACTCTCACCAATAAATCCGCTATCATCGGAAGATAAGACACATTCGTTTATAAGAGTTTTTAAGCCTGCACTAGAAAAACCTGAGGTAAGTTTTGCCATATCCTCAAACGAAGACTCAAACTTGCAAGACGATTTACTCGCATACATATTTAATATAGCCACACGCGAAGAATAGTCGGGAAATCCAATACCAATCTTTTTATCTAATCTACCCGGACGAATTAATGCCTCGGGTAAAGAATCGTAGTCGTTACAAGTTGCAACAAATACGATATTGTTAGAACTTTCCATTCCATCAATAAGCGTAAGAAGTTGAGTAAGAATAGTTTTTGACCTGTCCGTACAATAATTATCGTCTGCGGACGGAAGAACTTTATCCATCTCGTCAAAGAAAACCATCGTAGGCTCGCTTCTTTTTCCTGCCTTAAGAAAGGCCTTTCTAATATGCCTACAAATTTTTACGTCATCCTCTACGTCACCAAGATCGATCTTGAAAACTTCAAGCCCGCATACGTTCGCCATAACTTTAGAAAATAACGTTTTTCCATTTCCCGGTTCTCCAAAGAAAATTATTCCTTTAGGCATGCTCGCGCCCTTGCTTTCGTATTTTTCGCGATTGTTGAAAATCTCGCACAAGCGCATAAGTTCCTTCTTTTCCACCTCGAATCCTGCAATATTGTCAAAAGTATAATCCATAAATTTTTCCTCCTGCGTCGATTTGATACTTTCATTATACACTACGTTGTTGCAATTTGTTGTACCGCAATATATAAATATTTTTTGCACCCCTTAAATTTATTAATTTACGCGTTGTTTTAGGAAAATATTGCGTATTATTATGATTTTTTAATGCGTATTTACTTGTTTTTTGCCCCCTTTTAGGGTACAATTATATAAAAGGAGTTTTTACTATGGACGAAAAAATAAAAATCAGCCTTCCTAAAAGTGTTCTTGAAACACTCAGAAAAGACTGCTCTGATTTTAAGATACTAAAGGAAAACGGACAAACAAACGTAAATTTGTTTATTAACACTCTTATTGTTAATTACTACGAGAGTTTTTCGGCAAACGAGGAATCTTTGCACAACGAAATACGAAAATCGTTGAATCTTGTACCTGATAGATATAAAGAATCAGTTTTTAACGACGTTATAAAGATTTTTGAAAGAAAAAATGAAATTTCGGGCATGAAAAAAGAAACGGCAACGTTTTCGTTTAAGCCCACAAAAATCTCAGATAAAGCAATCTCATTTATAGAAAATATTGTATTGCAACACGAATCCATCTCCTCGTTCTACCGTCGAATGTTTTCTTCGTACGTCCAAAAAACAAAGAACGAGCGCGAAAAAATTATACATAAAGAAAACTACACAACTATTACCAAAGCAATTAAAACAGGTATAAAAGTGTGCATTGAAACAAACAAAAATACAATTTTACCTTGCGTTTCAATATTTTCAATAAGTCCAGCAAAGGATGAGCTTTTTAACTACGTTTTGGGTTTTGACGGCAAAAACAACGTTACTATTCGTCTTGCATCTATAAAACACGTTTCATTACTTAGTACAAAAGCAGAAATACCCGAAATTTACTTATCCGACAAGTTGAATGTGCGCCTCAGCACCCTATGTATCCAAGCGACAACGAACCAATTAAGGTTCAACTTACAGATAAAGGCAAAATAATGTTCGATAAAATATACCTATACCGCCCAACTCCCGTAAGCATCGAAGGTGATATATATACGTTTAACTGTTCGGCAAACCAACTACTTTATTATTTCGAAAGATTTGGCGACGCCGCGCTCATTCTTTCGCCTAAAAAACTAGGAATATTTATGCGAAACTACTACCACTACGCCTTAAAAAAGTACAAAAGCTTATATAAAAACACAGATTAATTCGTTTATAACTAACAAACTATTACGTAATACAAAATTCAAGGACTGACGCTATTGCGCCAGTCCTTATACAATATTTATAAAAAACTTTTTACTGCAATATTAGTATCAATCTGTGATTTAAGAGAGATAATTCACCACTAATATCACAATGCTCGTAACAATCATAACTATACCTACTACACGGTTTAAGGTTTTTGCGTTAGATTTATTGGCAATTTTTGATGCAATTCTTGCCCATAGTAAAGTAAACACAACGCAAAGAACAAGGCAAAGAACGTCAGGAAATCCACCGATTATAAAATGACTAACACCGCCCGTAAGCGCCGTGAACGCCATAATAAATACACTTGTTCCAACCGCCAAATGCATGGGATAGCCAAGGAAAGAAGTTAATACAAGCAGTAGCATCATTCCTCCGCCGGCGCCGACAAAACCGCATATAAAGCCAACGAATATGCCACCGACGATTGCTTTAATCATCCTGCTTTTCGGGGAGCTTTCTTCTAACTGTTCTCTCGTCTTGTTTACGGGCTTTATAATAAAGCGCAATCCGATTATAATCAATGCAATTTGCATTGTTCCACTCATTGCTTGCTCAGGCAAGAAGCTTGCAACAAAACTGCCTATCATTGTTACAATCAGAACGCTTATAAGCAACGGTAAACTGTTTTTTACATCCAAATTTCCGCTTTTTTTGTACGTATAGGCACTGACAAGGCTTGCCAAAACGTCACTGATAAGCCCTATCCCTACAGCATCATACGCAGGAACCCCTAAAAACGTTGTAAGCATAGGTCCTATAACGGCGGCAGCGCTCATACCGGCAAAACCCGTTCCAATACCTGCCCCGGCCCCTGCAAGAAAACAGACAAGTATTTTAATTAGTATTTCTTCCATAATACTCCTCGTTAAATTAGAATTTGTTTAACGGTTAGTTTTTATAAAATTTCGACCACAAAATTGTTATAAAAACAATACTTAGCAGTCTTATGCAATATAACGTAAGACTGCTATTTTCTGATATGTAATTTTATTACTCACCCAAAATTTCATCTATCATTTTGTCAACCATCTTGCAGTAATCAAGAGTTTTATAAAACCTCTCTTACACATTGACAAAAACTGTACTTTATGTCATTGCTTTTGTCTGTTTTAAGCAAAGTACCACATCTAAAATCGTTATCGTCTAAATACGTGCCTATCATAAGTACTTTTAGTTGTTTTTAATAAATCTCCTAAACTAAATTTTTAAGTTTATTCTTCTATTTTACTATTACCAAATAATTTAGCAGTATTAATAATTTTAGTTCCAAAATTGTCAAAACCATTAATGTTTTCTATTGTGCAATTTGTTATTGAACCTGCTAAATTTATTATATTTTCCGCTCTTGAAAACACGTTTTTAACGGTAATGTTGTACGTTTCTTCTTCGGTAGAATGTCTAGTTGAATAAAGAAATTCGTCACCAATTCTAACGGCATGCAGTCCACGATTCATATGTTTACTATTCATTGAGGTATCAATTACTCCGTCAATTAAAACATTATATAATTTGGTGCCTCCTTGATTTAATAATCGAATATTTGCACACCAAGAACTAGACTTTATATTTCTTATTATGACGTTATATATTGACGGCTCTACACCTTCAACCGCATATGGATGTTTCTCTTTCCCCATCAAAGCAGTTAACGCAACCGTATCGTCTTCAGTAAAACCAGTAATATTTTCAATTAAAATATCGTGACAACCTATTCTTAAATCAATCCCGTCTGCATTTCGAAGTTTATCCAGATGTTTATGAACCAAATCCATATATCCCCAAGAATAATTACGTTGCCCCTCAACATATAAAATACTGTCATCTGCACATATGTCTATATCAGAAATATGTCCATCACTACAATACATTAAGTTGATGGACCACCAGCGTTGATTTCTTAATTGAATTCCTTTTATTGAAAATTTTTCCAAATTAGTCAATAATATCAAATTATTAACCGTCATCGGAATACCCTTCTCTTTAGCATTTCGTTCGTTAAGCCCGTTAAATTTGCCCCGTCCAAAATTGCTCTCCCCACACCGATAATATTTATATTATGGTCTGTTTGTTCAGTAGTTCTTATTGGCTGTACGCTAGAACGATTAATAAAAATATTACAGTAAGTATCGTCTGCTAAACGCAAATGAGCATCTTGTAATATTATTGTAAAATTTTCGGGTAATATTATAGCCTTTTCAATCTCGTAATCACCGGTTACAATAATTTGATTAGCACCTTTTTTAAGTGCGTTATCTATCTGCTTTTGTATATTGTCTCCGCCATTTTTTGTAAACATAAAATTCCCCCATAATATTTTACACTATTAAAGCATAAAATTCCGTTTTTAATTTTTATTCACCTAAAATTTCGCCAATCATAATATCTACCATAGAAAGCATTCTTGGAAGATGGAAAGGTCCTTTGAAGGTTGAACCTTTCGTGCTTGGCTCGGTGGGTTTTCCGTCACGACGAAGATATCCGTACCACTCTCCATACTCAGAATCTGCAAATACTTTTTGACAATAATCAAGCGTTTTATAGAATTTTTCCAGATACTCTTCTTTTCCTGTATCACGGTATAACATAAGCGTAGAAATGAGGATTTCGTTGTGAGGCCACCACAGCTTCATATCGTGCTCGTACGCCTCGGGCGGAAGTCCTTTAACGTCCACAAAGTACAATAATCCGCCATACGTATCGTCCCAACCTGCATCAAAAGCCCAATTAAACATATCCTCGCACTTACCTACAAGCTCTGTATCTCCCACTCTTTTTGCATACTCCAATATAAACCAGACACCCTCGATATCGTGTCCCGGATTTACTATTCTGCCATCTGTGAAATTCAGTCTTGCCTCGCCGTTTGGCCCAACGTTTTCAAGCGTTGCCTTAAGCTCGGGATGAACGTGATACTTGAAAATATCATCAACACAAGCCTTTGCTCGCTCTTCGTACAATTCCCTTCTCTCGGGATCCACTCTTTGCAAAACGGACGTCATATTAAGATATATCATAGGCAAGCCAAATGCTCTGCCCGTTCTCGTTTCGGGAATCGTTTTTGCACCAAGCCCCGTAGGATCTTCGCCACCGTGCCATAAATTCCAATACGTTTCATAAGCTTCTCTCGCTCTATTTAGACATTTCTTATCGCCCGTTATTCCGTAATACTCGGCATTTGCCATAGAATAAAAGGTTTCGGAATAAAAATATCTGCGTTGACGCAAGGGCTGTCCGTCCTCAGTTACCGTAAAATACATTCTTCCACCGGCATTAGGATTTTTACAGTATTTCTCCATAAAATCCAAGCAGGACTCACTCGCTTTAAGCCACTCGTCCTTCACTCCGTACAAATGACACAACCAAGCAAAAGTCCAAGCGCATCTGCCTTGCATCCATACGCTTTTATCCGTAGAATACACCTTGCCTTCTCTGTCCAAACACGTATAAACACCACCGTATTTGCTATCCATTCCGTTATCAAGCCAAAAGCTTACGCATTTTTCAAGTTCGCTCTTTATCCACCTTTGAGTCTCTGCAAGTTTGTTTCTATCCATCATTCAATCTCCTTTTTAAGCCTACAAAATATTATAACACAATCAAACTTTATTTTCAATAATTTAGAATGGATTTTATTGATATTTATTATGTTTATAAGCACATCACTATTGACAAAATCGTGCTCCTATGCTAAAATAATCTAAATAACAAACTTATAGAGGGCAATATGAATATCGTTATACTTGATTATAAAACTTTAGGCGAAGATCTTGACTTGTCTGGGCTTAACAAATACGGCAACGTTATAAAATACCCCACCACCAATCAAGAGGAAGCTTTAATAAGAGTTAAAAATGCCGATATTATCGTTGTAAATAAGGTTAAAATTACCAAAGACGTTATTGACAGTGCGAAAAATCTTAAACTTATCTGCGAAACGGCTACGGGATTTGACAATATTGATATCAGATACTGCAAGGAACTGGGCATAAAAGTTACTAATACCCCTGCCTACTCCGCCGCTTCAGTTGCTCAGGTTACCGTTTCAATGGCATGCTCTCTTATGACTCACCTTAACGAATATCAGAGTTTCGTGCACGAGGGCAAGTACCAAACGAGCGAAAATGCAAACAAACTCACACCCGTATATCACGAACTCAGCGGTCTTACCTGGGGAATTATCGGGTTTGGCAACATTGGAAAAGCTGTGGGAAAGATTGCCGAAGCGTTTGGTTGCAAGCTTTTAGTAAACAAGCAAACCCCTATCGATGGATATGAGTGCGTTGACGTTGATACGCTACTTCAAAAATCTGATATAATCTCCATTCACTGTCCGCTTACCGACAAAACTCGCAACCTTATCACAAAAACTGAGCTTGAAAAAGTTAAAAATACCGCAATTTTAATCAACGTTGCCCGTGGTGCAGTATGGAACGAAGAAGACGTTGCTTCCGCCGTTTTGGAAGGTAAAATAGGCGGTATTGGCTGTGACGTATTCTCTGTTGAGCCAATGTCTGTAGATCACCCGTTCAATAAAATTTTAGATAAAGATAACGTAATTCTCACTCCGCATATGGCTTGGGGCTCGTTTGAAGCAAGAACAAGATGCTTCAACACCGTTCTTTCAAATATCGAAGCATTTATGCAAGGCAAAGACAAAAACTTAGTTTGGTAAAATTAAAATAATTAAAATTTTATAAAAAGCACTAAAAAACAGTTCACAAATTAAAAAAAACATAGTATAATATAGAGGCTCGCGGATGTGGCGAAATGGCAGACGCGCTAGCCTTAGGAGCTAGTGTCCTCGACGTGGGGGTTCAAGTCCCTTCATCCGCACCAAATCGGACGAAGTCGAACACTATTGTTCAAGTAACGGACAAGTGGGTTCGACTTTGTCTTTCTTTTACGGGAAAACAAAACTAAATATGAATAAGCAAATTTTCTTCTTTCGCTTGGGCAGTTGTAGCATAGGCTTCCGCAAAAGTAAACGGGGAAAAATATTGCTTAAATCCTTTCAAGGCAAAACAAACGAAACGCCGGGTAGGTTCAAACCTACTCGGCGTTTTTTTGCTTTCTTGGACTTTTTCAAAAATATTCCTACACAATTTTTTTCCTTTCGCTTTGCTTTTCCGTTGACTTTTGCACGACCACCACCAAAGAACTTACTTTTTATTCCCTATGCTTTTTGCCCTACGCCGAAAGGCGAAAATAAAATTTTATAAGGAGTTCTTAAAATGTGTATCAAAGTAAAAGAAACAAATCAATGGCTTGTCGTTAAAAACGATGAGTTCAAATTCAAACCTTACAAGGCGAATCCACTTTGTCTTGTAATAACAAACGACAACGATGAAGAATACTTGCTCGGATTATATCTTCGTCAACAATCTATGTGCGCTTACCTAATGCCAATAAACAAAGGTTATTTTGAAAATCGTTGTGATTTTTCAACATTGAAAACCTTTAATACGGAAGAATTTATTAAAAATACGGGGGTTAAATATGAATAACTTACAAGAAATTTATAACGGCTATTTAGCCGTTGAGTTAGAAAAACGCAAAATCGCTGAAAAAATATGCGATAAAGAACGTTCTATTCGCAGGCTTGAAAAACAAATCAAAAAACTTGAACATAAACGCTATTCAGATGGTTGGGTTAAATGCTTGGTAGAACCGCTTGCAAAAGTTTTAGCACCGCTTTTAGGTTGTGAAAAATACGAAATCTACGGCCCGTTTGGTTTACGGGCGCACGTTAGCATACACTTTGAAAAACCTAACGCTAAAAATGAATACGACTGTTATAGTTTGTCTTTAACCTGTGCTTGCGAATATAACGACGATAACGACTATAAAGGCGAATATTGCTCGTCATCAATGAAATCCGTTTCCTTAAACTACGACACGGGCAAACGCACGCAAGAATATCCGCAAGGCAGTATCGGTTGGCTTAACGGCTTTGACGTTATCGAAAAGCCCCTACCGAACGATATAAACGAAATTATAAAAATCATTAAAAAGGAGCAATAAAAAATGGCAAAATTAAAAGATTTAGAAAAGTATTTGAACTATGAATTTTCTACGGGTTGTTATACGGGCGAAGACTATAAAACTTTCCAAACAAAGTACATAAATTATTTACGCTCGCTTTGTAAAGAACAAGGTTGGCAACTTGTAAACGTTGGGCGAAACCACTATTGTTTTTCCGCTTTCCTGCAAAACAATGAAAATAAATACCTTTATATCTCAATATCAGACGTTCGTTTTTGGCAAAACGAATGGTATAACCGTATTTTAATACGCACCGCTAAAAGCGAAAAAGATTATCACGGCGGTGGCAACAATCACACAACTTTACCCGAACTTATCGAAAAGGCAAAATACCTTTTCCATTTTGCATAAAAAGGAGCAATATTATGAAAAACTTAAAAGAATTACACGCAATTTTAACCGCTATTCATTGTCTTAACTACGTTAGTAAAAATCGTGATGAAGATATTTACCGTCTTACCGATTATGCGTTTCGTCGCATTTTCGGGTTTAATAGCAACATAAAATCCGTTATTTGTATCGGGCAAACCAAAGAAACGATTATGCCCGTACTTATGGAATTTTTAGAAGATGAAACCGAATATAAAAAATACTTGGAGGAATACAAGAAATGAAAAACCCCACCACCGAAAGAAAAAATGTAAACTACGTCATTATTGACAGTATTCAAGTTGGCGAACTTGAATACGTATTAGGCAAACACGAAACGACAGAAAAATACGTTACTTGGCAATACTTTAATAGAGCGTATTACTACGGACATTATATAGACGATTATAAAACGGCTAAAATCGACCTTTATACTCGTGTTATAGAAGAAATGGAATACTCTAAACGAAAGTATAACAACCTTATTAAAGAACTGCAAGGACAAAAAGATAACGATAGCATTGACTATATTTCAAAAGACAAACTGACAAGTATTGCTCAAAACGCAATAAAAGAATTAGAGTTTAGCGAATACGAACACGATGCTATTCTTACCTATTTAGACATTAACGAAGAAGAATATCAAATTCTAACGGCGGAAAATGAGTATGAATAGAAACAATCCTTATGGTTATAAAGTCGGCTACCGTGAAAACGGTAGTCGTCTTTTTATACGCTATTTTAAGACTTACACTTATGAGCAAGCATTATTCTCGCTACGACATTACCGAGAATATCAACCAAACGAACGGGAAACAAACCGTCCGCTTATCAATCCCGTATGGTCTATAAAACCGATTACAAGAAAAGAATACAAAAAAGGAATTTGGGACGAACTCCCGTTCTGATTTCCAACATATATTTTTTCCTTTCGGGGACGTAGCGTCGCATAGGACAAATCCGAATATCAACGGGAAAAATTTTTTGCAAATTACTTTAATTGCCGGGCTTATTGCTCGGCTTTTTTTATTTTACGGACAAAAAATTTTGTCCTGCGATTCTCTTTTTCGTTGACATTCGGAAAACACGCTATATACGAAAATTATGCCTCTTTTTCCTATGCACTTTCGTCCTTGCCCGAAAGGGAAAAATAAAAAATATATAAGGAGTTAAACTTATGAAAATTGATTTTTGTTCAAACGGAGAATTAGGCAATTTAATAGTTACCGTTCTCAAGCCTGACGACGTATTTGAAGTCGTTAAAACTTTGGAGTTCCTTGAAAAATTCCTTTGTACTAACTTACCATACGACGTGGATTTTAATTATAACGAAGTTCACGTTACCGTTGGTGATTATTACGAATATCAAACTTTAAGAAGAAAGATATTCGACCATTGTTGCGTTGAATAAGGAGCATAAAAATGAAAGAAAAATTCGCTATATATCCACAATGCAAATTACTATCTATATCACAAGGATTAACGGGTAAAATGTCTGGTATGCCTGCAATCACTTCTTCGATGCTTTGCAACGAACATTGTCAAAAACTTTCTGCAATTACGGGAAGTGTATGTGAAAAATGCTATACAAAAAAATACTTACTTTCACGACCTAACACCGAACATTGTTATAGAGAAAATAGCAATTTGTTATCTTCTTCTATAATTCCTAAAAATCAAATCCCGTTTATCAATGCAGCGTTTTGTAGATTAGAAACCTTTGGCGATATAATCAACGTTACGCACTTGCAAAATTACATAAACATCATTAAGAAAAATCCGCATTGTGTATTCTCTTTATTTACTAAAAACTACGCAACGGTTTTTAATTACTTTCAAACTCATAAACAACCGTCAAACTTATCCATAGTTATATCTTCACTTATGCTTAACAACCCTTTCAACATAGCCGAGAACTTATCTTTACCATTAAAAAACTTAAAGATATTTACGGTTTATACAAAACAATATGCGGAAAAGAACGGCGTTGTTATCAACTGTGGTAAAAGTCGTTGTATTGACTGTAAACGTTGTTATACGAAAAACAAAAACCCGATTTACATATCGGAACTTTTGAAATAAATTACAAGGAGCAAAAAATGATTACATTAAATCTTGAAACCAAAAACGGCTCGCAACGTCGTATCAAAGAGTATTTAGAGCATAACGCAAGCGAAGTCCTTGCAGACAAAATCAATAACGGCGTGCGAATAGAAAAAGACGGCAAAACGCTCATAAGCAAGAAAGACTTGGACGGCTTTTGGTCGTATGCTTGTAAAAAGGCTCGTGAAAGTGGCGACGACTACACCGAAGACGAAACAGTATTCGGGTGGGCTGTACACTACTTTGAAGAAGATGAAATCGAAGGCACGTTATATAACGAAGACGGTAGCAAATACGAAATACCGAAACCCGTATATAAGCCTGCGACACCACCCGTTATTACTACCAAACCGAAACCGCCAAAGGCTCAAATGTCGCTCTTTGATATGATGGAAAAAGCCGAAGAAAAAGTCGATGAAACGGAAGAACCCGACAAAGAAACTACTACCGATTTGAAAGTTGATATTGAAACGGGCGAAATTTTACAACCTGAAACGGTTATAAAACCCGAACCCGTAAAACAACTTTCCCCAATGTATCAAAAATACATAGGTTTTCAAACTCAATATCCCCAGGCGGTAATTGCTTACCGGCTTGGGGATTTTTTTGAAGTGTTCGGGGATAACGCAGTTATGATTTCCAACGAACTCGAACTTACGCTTACAGGTCGGGATTGCGGACTTGAAGAACGTGTGCCGATGATAGGTTTTCCTTTTCACGCATCGGATAACTACTTTAAGAAAATTGCCGAAAAGCACGAACTTGTCGTTATTGATAAGAACGTTGCAACTCCTTACGGCGTAAAAGAAGAACCCAAAATACAAATTGACGATGCCGAAGATACCGAACTTGCCGAAATGCGTGAACGCTCAAAAGCCTTTGAAACGTCAGCGCTTTGCAAACTGATGGAAACTTTCGGTGATGAACTTACTATCCAAGAAGGAGATATATAACAATGATTACCGTAAAAGATATTAAACCTATCCCGAAATATATGCTTGCGATTATAAAACGCAAAGATAAACAACGCTATTCCGTTCCTTGCGGAAACAGTAGGTTTTATTCCTATCTTGCCGTATGGAAAGGCGAACTTACGAAA
>JAGAPA010000063.1 GCA_017623455.1 Clostridia bacterium
AACCGCTCAAGACCTCCACTTGTATATCAAGGGGAGGGGGACCGCATAGCGGTGGAAGGGATATCTTACAAAGTTAATCAATCACCGTCGGTTTTTTTTCATATCGACCGTGGCAGATAGGTCTGCACCCAATATCGTTCTTCTCATATTGACTGTGGGTCTGCCCACCCAACCACTCATTCCTCACTCCCCACTCCTTGTTATTGCGAGCAAGCTTAAAGCTTGATCTGCTATTGTTTTTTTACTAAAGTCAAACACTCACCCACCGTCAGTTCTTTTATTTTGGTAGTGATATAGAGTACCGCACAGCCATTTTTGACCACTGATAAAAAATCGTGACCACCTATTGCACTTTTTACAAAAATCGACAAAAAACCGCATAACGTAGCTCTATTTTGTGTTTTAAGTTGGTTTTAAGTGGTTAATTAGGGGTGAAAAGTGGTTAAAAAACAAAAAAATTCTAAAAAAAATCATAAAAAGTGGTCAAAAGTGGTTGCAAAGTGTCAAACAGTTGTGCTATAATATATTCACATAGTGTTAAAGGAGGTAAAGCGCGTATGTTGCTGATGGGCGAATATCATCATCAAATAGACGAGAAAAGCAGAATAAGAATACCGGCTAAGCTTAAAGACGCGCTTGGCGAATCTCCCGTAATACTAAAAGGAACGGACGGATGCTTGTTCGTGTACTCGCAAGAGGCTATGAACAACATGTTTGCCACCAAGTTTGCAAACAACGATTTCACACAGGCGGACAAGACCAAGGCTCTTAGACTTCTCACCTCGTCCACCGTGGTAACCGAAGAGGACAAGCAGGGCAGAATTCTTCTTCCCCAAAACCTCATCAAGCATGCAGGCATCGTTAAGAACATCGTAACGATCGGCGCGTTTGACAGAGTGGAAATTTGGAGCGAAGAGAGATGGAACGCATACGCAAACCTCGATTCGGACGGATACGACGAGTGTCTTAAAAAGATTGCGAGCAAGGACGAATAATATGAGTTATCACGTTCCCGTTTTATACAACGAATGTTTGGATAACCTTGCCGTAAAAAAGGGTGCGACCTACTTTGACGGAACGTTGGGCGGTGCAGGGCATTCCGAGGGAATACTCATGCGAGGCGGAAACCTTATCGCGACCGATCTTGACAAAGACGCAATTGCAAACGCAAAGGTTAGACTTGCAAAGCCCGAATACGAGGGAAAATTCACGTTAGTTCGCGACAACTACAAAAATTTTATTAACATCTTGGATTCGCTTGGCGTAGATAAGATAGACGGAGCACTGCTCGATCTTGGAATTTCTTCTCACCAGATAGACGAACCTGAGCGCGGATTTTCGTACAGATTTGACGGAAGATTGGATATGCGAATGAGCGACGAGCAACCTCTATCCGCATACGACGTAGTAAATACGTACAGCGAAGAAAAGCTTGCCGATATCTTATATCTTTATGCAGAAGAGAGATTTTCCCGTCGCATAGCAAGGAACGTAGTAAACGCAAGAAAAAACAAACCTATCGAAACAACGTTAGAGCTTGCCGAGATAGTAAAACAGAGCGTACCTATGCAGGCTCAGAAAAATGGACACCCTGCAAAAAAGACCTTTCAGGCAATACGCATAGAGGTAAACGGTGAGCTTAGCGGACTTGACGAGGTTATCGAAGACATCATATCAAGGCTAAACAGCGGATCACGACTGTGTATAATCACGTTCCATTCGCTTGAGGACAGAATAGTAAAAAAGGCGTTCGCATTACATTCAACAGACTGTATTTGCGACAAAAAATTACCGATCTGCATTTGCGGACATAAAGCATCGGTAAAATCGCTCGGAAAAATAAAACCGACAAAAGAGGAACTGGAAAATAACTCCAGAAGCGCAAGCGCAACGTTGAGGATTATCGAAAAAATATAGAAAAGCAGTAATAAAAAAGGACGGAGGTTAATATTATGGTAACAATAACACCTGAAACCATTAATGAAAAAGAAAGAAGATACGGAATCGGTTACAGACCCGTAACTCGTAGCAATACAGAGGTAAAAAGAATAACCGACGAGTCTATCTTTGTTCCTGAAAAGGAAGAAACAGTAGAAAGAAGAATCTCCGTTGCAAAAAAATCGGAAACTCCGGTTGTCAAGGCAGAGCCTAAAGCCGAGATAGAAACAATTACCGGACTTTCCGTAAAGAGCAAAGTTTTGCTTGGTTTGTACGTTGGAATAGCGTTCATTCTTTCAATAATCGTTGCTGTTACCGGCATAATTATAGGAAACAACGTAAAAACGGTAAGCGCGCTTGAAAGTCAGGTAAAAACCGCGTCCGCAGTAGTAGGCGTACAGAATTCTCAGCTTGACGAGCTCGAGTCGGAAAGCAATATCGCTTCCAAAGCAACTGCTGACGGCATGGTAGAAACCGAGGTGGACGGAACTATCGTTCTTATCCCCGTAGGACAGAGCGCTTCTTATTCTTCTTCCACAAACGTATTCGACGTTTTCTGCGATTGGTTTTCGGGAGTGCTCGGAGGCTAAAACTAATTGAATAACAGTTTGGTAAAAACACGAATGAGGCTATTGATTGCATATTTGTCAATAGCCTTTATTTTTATCCTTCTCGCCGTTCGCCTGTTCGTTGTCTGCGTGGCAGACAGCGATTTTCTCGTACAGCGAGGCAACGAACAATGGTACCGCGATCTTCCCCTAAAGGCAGCCCGTGGCGAAATTACCGACAGATACGGTAACGTGATAGTGGGAAATAAATCGGTTTACACCGTATACGTAAGACCGAGAAGCGTTACCGATCCGCAAAAGGTAGCGCACGCACTGTCTGTATTGCTTGATTTAGACGAGCAAAAACTGTACGCGAAAATAACGTCCTCAACGGTGGGTGAGATAACGGTAAAAAAGAACGTGGCGCCAAAAGAAGCTAACCGTATTCGCGAAATGGCGATAGACGGCGTATATCTTACGTCGGACAGTCAAAGAGATTATCCGTACAGCGAGTACCTTGCCCAAGTTGTGGGGTATACAAATATTGACAACGAAGGGCAAAACGGCTTGGAGGGATATTATGACAAAATGCTCAAGGGCGTGGACGGCGCGCTTTTGGTCGAGTCTGACAACAAGGGAAGCGAGATATCTCCCTTGTATTCGTACGTTTCCCCCATAAAGGGCGCTCAGCTTACCACAACTATAGATATCAACGTTCAGGCTTTTTGCGAAAACGCAATAAAGGTTGCTAAGGCGCAATGGAATTGCAAGCGAGCAAGCATGATAGTTATGGATGTAAACGACGGAGGTATTGTGGCAATGTGTTCTACGCCCACGTACGACCTCAACTCTTTACCGAGAAACGATATCAATATGCTTAACGCGTACAGCAAAAATTCTATGATAGTGGACGTTTACGAACCGGGTTCAACGTTCAAGATTTTTACAACCGCGCTTTGTATAGAATACGGTAAAGTGAATGAAAATAGCAGGTTTTACTGCCCCGGCTACAGGATAGTGGACGGTCAGCGCATAAAGTGCTGGCGAAGCAAAGGCCACGGCAGTCAGGATTTGTCTGAGGGTGTAATGAACAGCTGTAACTGTGTTTTTATGGATCTTGCGCTGTCAATGGGTGTGGAAAAGTTCTATCAAGGCTTGAGAAAATTCGGGTTCGGAGCAAAAACGGGAATAGATTTTTTTGGCGAAAGCAGTGGACTCTTAATGCGTGAAAGCTCGGTAAAAACCGTAGATCTTGCGCGCATCGGCTTTGGTCAGGCGGTGGCGGTAACCCCCGTACAACTTCTGTCATCCGTGTGCGCAACGGTAAACGGAGGATATAGCGTAAAACCGCATTTTGTTACCAAAATCTCAAATACGTATGGCAATATTATATACAATTACGAAAAAACGACTGAGCGTATTTTGTCTGAAAGCACAAGCAAAAAAATGCGAGAACTGCTCGAAAACGTAGTAAGCAAGGGTAGTGGAAAAAAGGCGGGAGTGAGCGGATACAGAATAGGCGGAAAAACAGGAACTGCGCAAAAGTACGAAAACGGGGTTATAGCACAGGGAAAGTACGTGTCGTCGTTCGTGGGGTTTGCTCCTGCAGACGAACCAAAGTACGCAATACTTATGATCGTCGACGAGCCGTCCTCTTACGCGTATTACGGATCGATAGTCGCCGCACCTGCCGTATCCGACGTTTTTTCCAAAATTTTCGAGTATGAAAAAATTGAGCCTACGATGTCGGAAAGCATAGAGTATACGGATATGCCCAACTTAGAAGGAGTTAGTTACAGCGAGGCGGTAAAGTTGCTAAAGTCACGTTCGCTCAACTTTGAGGTTCAGGGCGAGGGCGATATCGTTATATCCACCCTACCGCTTGGCGGAGAAAGAATAGCCAAAGGCGACGTGGTGCTTTTGAGAACATAATGTCAAAAAAGGTCTGTTTTTGCTATGCCGTTGCATTTTTACGGGCAATGGACTATAGTATATAACAGGAGGCACAATATGAAACTTTCACAAATCCTTAACGACGTTGGTGTTTATGGAGATATCGAAATAACTTCGCTTGCATTCGATACATCCGAGGTAAAGGACGGCTCGCTGTTTTTTTGCCTTAGCGGATCCAGATACGACGGACACGAATATATAAGCATTGCAAAAAGCAGAGGGGCAGTGTGCGCCGTTGTCGAAAAAGACGTTAAAGCAGATATTCCTATAATACAAGTACCCTCAACCCGAAAGGCGCTTGCGCTGTGTTCCGGAGCTTTTTACGGCAATCCGTCCGAAAAACTAACTCTTATCGGAGTAACGGGCACCAACGGAAAAACGAGTACTTCGTATATGATAAAGGCTATTTTGGAAAAGGCAGGCTACAAGACGGGAATGATAGGAACAAACGGCATTTACGTTGGCTCAGACCGCTACGAAACAAAGCTTACCACTCCCGATCCTATCGAGTACAATGCAATGCTCGCGCTTATGGTAGATAGCGGAGTAAAGGTTGCGGTAAGCGAGGTGTCGGCTCATTCCCTTGCCTTAAACAAGGTGGACGGAATAAAATACGATATAGTTTGCTTTACCAATTTTACCCGAGATCACCTTGATTTTTTCGGTGATATGGAAGAATATAAAAAGGCTAAGCTTCGCCTGTTTGGTAGTGGTTTTGCCAATACGTGTGTTGTAAACGCGGACGACGAAACGGGTAGGGAGATTGCTCGTACGTATAGCGGAAAGACGGTAACGTACGGTATCGACAACCCTGCCGACGTGTTTGCCGTAGACGAGGAGTTCGGGGAAGACGGAGTTAAATTCGTAATGAACGTAATGGACGATATCGCGTACGTAAAGAGCAATCTTTGCGGAAGATTTAACGTGTATAACATTATGTGTGCATCGGCTGTTGCGCATCTTCTCGGAATTTCCGTCAGAACGATAGAGGAGGGTATACGCAGTATAAAGCGCGTAGACGGGCGGTTTAATATAATTTCGGCAAAAGATACGAGCATAATTATAGACTTTGCGCATACCGACGATGGACTTAAAAACGCAATATCTTCCATTCGTGAGTTTTCCAAGGGTAGGATAATAACAGTGTTCGGGTGTGGTGGCGATAGGGATAAAGCAAAGCGTCCGCTTATGGGTGAGGTGGCGACGGAGCTGTCGGATTTTTGCATAATAACGTCTGATAATCCGCGCTCTGAAAAACCAATCGATATAGTAAACGATATAAAAAGCGGAATAAAAAAGGACAACTACGAGGTTTTGCTAAAGCGAAAGGAAGCAATCCGATACGCACTGAATATGGCGCAAAAGGACGACATAATATTTATTGCGGGCAAGGGCGCAGAGCAGTATCAGGAAATTGACGGGATAAAGTACGAGTATAACGACGAAAAATATATAATGGAGCTTATCAAGGAGGAGTTTATCGTATGATGCTTGCCTTGTCGTCGGCTGTTGCGCTTGTTTTATCCGCAATAGCCGTACCCGTTATAATAGCAGTAGACAAACGCCTTAAGGTAGGTCAGCCCGTCCTTTCCTACGTTGACAACCATAAATCCAAAAGCGGAACTCCCACCTTTGGAGGAATTGCGTTTACTGCCGCAACGGTGATTGCCGTTTTGATTTTTGTCCGAGGCGGAAAAAGTCTGGCGCTCATGTGTCTTGCCGTATGCTTTGCTTACGGTGTAATAGGGTTTACCGACGATTTTATAAAAACGCGATCCAAGCAAAATAAGGGACTTAGTGCTATCCAAAAAATAATTTTTCAAACCGCAGTAAGCATTATCGTGGCGGTTTATGCGTATAGCGAACCCAACGTGTCGGATTCGATTATACTCCCGTTTTCGCTTAATTCCTTCAGCCTCGGTTATTTCGCAATTCCGTATTACGTGTTCATATTTCTGGCGTTTACGAACGCTGTAAATTTAGCGGACGGATTGGACGGGCTTGCAGGAAAGACGTCGGTGGTGTACCTTGTTTTCTTTGCCATTATAATGTGGATATATACGTACGTAAGAGGAACGACAGAGGAGGTGGACAACCTTATACTTTTTGCGCTAAGTCTTGCGAGCGCGGTTTGCGGATTTTTACTGTATAATAGCTTCCCTGCAAAGATATTTATGGGAGATACGGGCTCTCTTGCATTGGGCGGAGGTATAGGCGCGCTTGCAGTGCTGAGCCGTCTTTCGCTGTACGCTCCCATGCTTGGAATAATGTTCGTTCTAACCTGTCTGTCCGACGTTATTCAAGTGGCATATTTCAAAAAAACAGGCAAACGTATCTTTGTTATGGCGCCACTTCATCACCATTTCGAGCGTAAGGGTGTGCATGAAAATAAAATCGTTACCGCGTATTCCTGCATTACTCTTTTGTCCGGTCTTGTTTGCGTTGTTATCACTCTTGCGGTAAGCGGTCATTAATTAAAGTTTTTCGGCATAGATTATAAAAAAGGAGTAATCTATGTCGGATTTTTTTAACGGAAAAAAAGTGCTTGTGGCAGGAGTTGGAGTGAGCGGAACGGGAGCGAAGGAAGCGCTTTTAGAGCTTAACGTTCCCGTTTGTACTTACTGCGACGGAGAGCCGTTTAAGAGCGATGACTACGGCGCGATAATCTTAAGTCCGTCGTTTGAAAAAACACACTTTTTGTACGCGTTTGCAAAAGAACGGAACGTGCCGATAATGAGTGAGTATGAGCTTGGCTGTGCGCTCAACGAAAAACCGCTTATTGCGGTAACGGGCACAAACGGTAAAACCACGGTTGTGGGCATGATAGACAGTATTTTCACGCTTTCGCAAAAAACCGCATTATGCGGAAACGTGGGGGTATCGTTCGCCTCTCTTGCCGCGGGCGGAAATTACGACGTTGCAATAACCGAGGTGTCCAGCTTTCAGTTGGAGCAAACTTCCTATATGCATCCGCACGTGGCTGTAATTACAAATATAACGCCCGATCATCTGATTCGTCACAAAACTATGGAAGAGTACTCAAAGATTAAGTATTCGATAACCGCGCATCAAAACAGCGACGACTGGCTTGTGCTTCCGTACGAGTCGGAACTTTACGGACTTGCTCAGCTTAGTACGAGAGCAAAGGTTGCGTACGTCAGCACTCATAAAAAAACAGACGGAGCATATATCAAAGACGGTGCGGTTTATTTTTACGGCGAGCATATAACCGCGCTCCCGAATCAAGAATATCTGTCAATACCGCACAACGTGGAAAACGCGTTGTTTGCTGTTGCGGTAAGCAAAATTTTCGGGATAAGTAACGAAGATATAAAACTCGGGCTCGAACGGTTTGCGCCTCGCGACCACAGAATACAGCTTGTAAACGTGATAAACGGAGTACGCTTTTACAACGATTCCAAAAGCACTAACGTGGATTCCACGCTAAAAGCTCTCCTTTCCATGAAAGGTAGTGTGGCTCTCATTCTCGGCGGAAGCGAAAAGGGGCTTGATTATGCCGATTTGTTCAAAAAACTCACTAACGTTATAAGGATTTGCGTAATAGGCGAGATAGCAGATTCTCTAATCGTTACGGCAAAAGAATACGGATTTTCGGAAATATACAAATGCGAAGATATAGAAAAAGCCACGGTGTGCGCATACCTCGTTTCCCCCGATAACGTGTTGCTCTCCCCGGGCTCGGCAAGTTACGGTATGTTTGCCTCGTACAAACAGCGCGGTGAAAAATTTATACAGGCGGTTATGAGGATTGCGAATGGAAAACTCTAAGAAAAACGGTATAGATTGGATTCTTACCTTGTCTACGCTCGGCTTGCTTGTGTTTGGATGCGTAATGGTGCATAGCGCAGGCTCGTATCAGGCAAAGGTCTGGTACGGAAACGAGTATTACTACCTGTTCAAACAGGTTTTAGGCGTTATTCTCGGAATTTTCGCCATGTTCGCGCTATCACTTTTCGATTATAAAAAGCTGAAAAAGCTGAGGTGGATAATATATATAACGTCGGTAGTGTTGCTTATTCTCGTATTTGTTCCGGGTATAGGCGTGGAAAATTACGGGGCAAAGCGGTGGATTAAATTTCCGCTCTTTACGTTGCAGTCAAGTGAGATAGCAAAGGTCGGCTTCGTAATCTTCGCGTCAGCCTATATGTCAGAAAACTACGAAAAAATGACCACGTTCAAGGGTATTCTGCCCGTTCTTATTTCGGGAGGGGTGATATGTGCGCTGATAATTTTAGAGCCTAACATGTCCATAACCGTATGCGTTGCAATCGTTATGTTCTGTATGCTCTTCATCGGCGGAGCGAGAATAAAGCATTTCGTGTGTATAGGTGCGCCTGCATTGCTTGCCGTTCCTGCGCTTATCATTGCAGAACCGTACCGAATGAAAAGATTGATCGCGTTTCTCAATCCGTGGGAATCTCCGCTCGAGGAAGGCTATCAGCTCGTTCAGTCGTATTATTCGCTCGGTAGTGGAGGAATGTTCGGGCTCGGACTGTTCAATTCGCGTCAAAAATATCTGTTTTTACCTTTTGCCGAAAGCGATTTTATTTTAAGCATCATTGGCGAAGAGTTGGGGTGGCTCGGGTGCGCGTGTCTTATAAGCGTATACGTGCTCGTGGTTTCGCGCGCGTTCAAGATAGCAAAAAAGGCGTCCGACAGATTTGGCGCATACCTTGCGTACGGTATCGGTTGTCTTATCTCCGTTCAGGTTATTATTAATATTGCCGTCGTATCGGGATCAATTCCACCAACCGGTCTTCCGTTGCCGTTCGTGTCAAGCGGAACAAGCTCCATAATAGCTTTTTGTTGCGCGATCGGTATTCTTAACAGCATAAAAAGATACGGAGATGCTTACTGAGATAAAAAAACAAAGCACAAAGTCTGTGTTTTACAGCTTTGCGCCCTGTTGATTTTAGTTTTGCGCTCTTAAACCGCGTTAAGTCTAAAAGCGGATTTAATTTGTATAAAACTAAGCTTCGATAGCTTCGGCTTCTTCTTCTTTAGCGTCGGAGTTAATCGTCTTTTTTGTTTTTGTAGAGCAAACGAGCTTATAAATTTCGCGGTTAATACCTTTGGAAGAGAGTAGGAACACGGCAACGACTCCTGCTACTACCGTGTCGGGTAAAAGGTACGCAAGGTTGTACGTAAGCGAGTATGCAAACGACGCCCAACCTACAAGGTCGCCCTCAAATACCCAAAAGTCTACGCCCTGCGACCAGAACAACATTCCCGCAAGCGTATGGGAAGCAAGACGCACAATAAAGTACAGAGCAAGCCCGATAAAGAATTTACCGTGTTTTTTAAGCGCGGGGCCGTCGCTTTGAAACGTTTTGGGGTTTACTGCGAAAATACCCACGAGCGAGAGCGCAAGATAAGGCAGTAAATAGTCCAAAAGCGCGCTCCACACCGAAATAACGTACGGACCTTGGCAAAAATTAAGCAAAGAGAACACGAAGCATACCACCATGCTCTTATTAAAGCCGAATACGTAACAGTAAAGAGCAATCGGGAAAATTGAAGCAAGAGTAACCGAGCCTGCGTTTGCCAATCTGAAAATACGTATCATGGACAGAACGAAGGACAGCGCAATACACACCGCTCCAAACACCAGTTCTTTGGTGGTGGTCGTTCGCTCAATTCCGCGCTTTTTGTCTACGTACTTGGACAAAAAGTACAGGGCAACGCCAATGCCGACGATTACGGCGAACATCAGAACCATAAACCAAGGGTTTGTTCCAACGTAACGGAAATCGAACATTTCCGCAAGTTTGTCGAATCTGAAAATTTCATCACAGCTCAACATGTTTTTTTCTCCTTCAGGGAAGAGGAAAAGGTGACCTACGTTGCGTATAAGTCACCTTTTTTTGCATTAAAAAAATTTACAAAAAGGCTTCCCTACGCGAGTATTAACTCACAGGTTCAAAGAGTCACGGTGTAGGCACCGAATCTCAACCTCCCGTTATGAGGTCCCTCCAGCACGCGAATATTATATAAAATATATTAGGGATTGTCAAGTAAATGTTGCATTTTATTTGATTTTAGTGTATAATGTTCATATGAAATATATAAAAATGACAGTTAAATATCTTTTCGGTAATTTTTGGCGAGTGTTTCTCACCCTTATTCCCATATCCGTTCTTTGCGCGTTCTTTATAAAACCGCTTACTTCGGTTACCGCCCTGTTTTATATAACGGCGGAGGAGTTTCATGACCCGAAAGATCTTATCGAAAGTCTTGATTTTGCCACGGAGTGGTATTATATATTTGTGTATCTTGCAATCACTTTGCTTATCGCCGCGTTTTTAAGCTATGCGTATATTACTATGTATCGGCACATGAGAACGGGAAAGATATCCATACGTACACCTCTTAGGTATATGAACGGCGGATTTATTCCGTTTGCAAAGATGTTACTGTGCATATTCGTGTATATAATACTTATGCAACTGATAATAAGCGGAGTACTCGTACTGTTTAATTCTCTGTTCTCGTCCCTGTCTATTCCTTATTGGATATTCAGAATAATTGCGTACGTATTAATCTTATTTATATTCCTGTTCAGTAACTTTATGTTAAAAACACCGCTCATGATGGTTTTCCATATGTACGTATACGGATATGGACTTATGGAAGCTTGGAGCGCGAACGGAAAACTTTTGCATAACAAATTTTCCGTTACCATGTTTTTCGCAACGCTCATTCCTCTGCTTACCATAGTCGCGCTCAACTTTACGTGTTTATTGCTTACCGTTCCGTACTGGCTGGAAATAGTAATCAGAACGGTTGTATACTTTTTCGTATTCGCATATTTTATCGCGCTTGCAATAACGGTAATGTTTGATCTTTGCGAAATAGAACGCAGGGACGTTCCGCGTTACAGGAGGTAGAAATGTCGTTCAAAAACGCAATCAAACTTGTTTTTACAAAGTTTAATATGGTATGGGCAAAGCTTGCCGCAATACTTGTAAGTTCTCTCGTCGTAATAGGTTTGTGTATCGATCCTATTCTTTCCATGTATAGCTGGTTGGAGAATATGGGATTTATCGCAAAGCTTGCTCAGGCATGGACAGCCTATTCGTCAAACGGGAATATCGTATCGCTGTTAGAGTCTTTTTTACGTCTAAGCGAACAGTTTTTTAATTATTACGTAAGCCATCCGGGAATACTATGGGATTTTACGCTCAAGTTCGGCTTTTTGATATTGGGAGTGTATAAGTTTTTGCTCACAACGTTCGAGCTCGGTTTTTCAAAGCAGATATACGGCATAATGAGTGATAATTCCAAGCCCGGCTTCTGGGTTTCGTATATTTCGCAGTTCGGAAAGTCTTTGGGGTATTCTTTGGTAAAAACGGTAACGTTTATGATTTACGATTCGGTAACCTTACTTGTACTGTACCTCGTGCTTAAGGCGGTGTCGGGCGTGCCGTTGCTTATTCCGTTTGTCGTAATGCTTGTGCTTATCGTATTTCTCACTTTCAGAAGTTCTTTGTTCTTTGCTTGGCTTCCGTATATCACCGTGGATAACCGCAATATGATGGTGGCGCTCGGTAAAAGCATAATATTGTTTTTCAAAAATTTTGCGAAAGTATTTTCCGCGTATCTCATTTCTTGGATATGCATAATCTCGCTGTGCGTTTTCTTGACGGTCTTTACGTTTGGAGTAGCGCTCATTATAGCAGTGCCGGTATGTTCGATGCTTCTCGCTTTTTTGAATATGACGCTTTTTTACAGCAGTAACGGCATGCGTTATTACATGGATGACAAGATTTTCGACGTTAATTATATCAATTAAGGAGTAACGATATGAAGCTGACCGCAATCAGGTACGGAACAACTTTGCTTAACGAGGATTGGATCTTTACGGACGGTAATCCCGACAAAAAGTACCGTATCGCGCTTTTATTTTTTCTTTTGGAAATCAACGGGAAAAAATATTTGGCGGACGTAGGTTGCGATACCATGCCCGGCTTTGAGCTTATCGAGCACACAAGCCCCATAAAGCTCCTGAACGGGCTTGGGATAAACGGAGCGGATGTGGACGGCGTAATACTTTCACATACCCACCACGACCATATTGACGGTATACGTTATTATCCCAACGCAACGGTTTACGTTCACGAGCGTGAGGCGGATAACGTAAAAAAGCTTGCGCCCGACAATAAAATTATAACCTTTAGCAAAGAATATAAATTAGCCGACAACGTAGTGATAAAACATATAGGCGGACACAGTGCAGGCTCTTGCGTTGTAGAGCTTACTACCGATAAAACCGTGTACGTATTGTGCGGTGACGAGAGCTATCACAAACTGTGCTTCAGCTGTAAGGATAGGGCAAAAGCAGGTTACAGCGCAGAGAGATCGGCTTATTTTTATACCGAATACTCAAAGCCGAGATATACCGCCATACTTTTCCACGACGATGATATCGTAAAGGGCGTCGGCTCACGGGTGTTGTACTGTAACAGTGAGGAAAAATTATGAAAAAATCATCGGTAATTAAAAATATTTTACTTACCGCGCTCGTACTCACGTGTGCGTTCGGTACTGCAATTCTGATGCAGAACGTGTTTGGAGTAAAGCAGATTGTCGCAGCGGTATTCGTATTTGCCGTTTTTATCGTTTCGTTTATAACGGATAAGTACGTTTATGGAATAGTTTCCGCGTTTGTGTCCGTACTTGCGGTAAACTGGGCGTTTACGTTCCCATATTTTGCATTCAGTTTTGGTATGACCGAAAATATCGTTTCCGCCGTGGTAATGATAATAATCGCGCTTTTTACGAGTATGCTCGTTACCAAGGTAAAGTACACGGAAGATCTTAAGAGAGAGAATGAAAAGGAACGCATGAGAGCTAATCTTTTGCGAGCGGTTTCCCACGATCTGCGCACACCTCTTACCACCATATACGGAGCGACATCCATGTTGCTTGACAGTGGCGACGCAATAGATAAAGAAAAACAGATCGAGATACTCAAAGGTATAAAAGAGGATGCCGATTGGCTTAACCGCATAGTGGAAAATTTACTGTCGGTTACAAGGATAAGTGAAGGAAAGGTTAAAATTATAAAGACTCCCACGGTTTTGGATGAGCTTGTCGATTCGGTAATCGTTCGTTTTAAGAAACGTTATCCCCACGTGAATATAACGGTGCAAATACCCGACGAGATAGTCGTTATTCCCATGGATGCACTGCTGATTTCTCAAGTACTGGTCAATATTTTAGAAAACGCGGTTCACCATGCAAAAGGAATGACCGAGCTCCGTTTTTGCGTAGAGGTGGATGAAAATAAGGCGTATTTTTCCATAATCGACAATGGTTGCGGAATAGAGAAAGACAGACTGCTCAATCTGTTTGACGGGTACGGCGGAGAAAAGGATAATTCAAACGATAACCGTAAACGCAATGCGGGTATCGGTCTGTCGGTATGTGCAAGTATAATAAAAGCGCACGGCGGATTTATCTGCGCAGAAAATCAGAGAGAGGGCGGAGCAAAATTTACGTTTGATCTTGAGCGAGAAAAGGGACAGTATGAATAATAAGTATAAAATTTTAGTAGTGGAAGATGAAAAAAATATACAAACTCTCGTTTCCGCACTTTTAGAAACGGAGGGATATAGTGTTATATCGGCGTATAATTTGGCGGAAGCGGATATGCTTTTCGTTTCGCATCGCCCCGATCTTATAATTTTGGATCTGGGCATGCCCGACGGTGACGGTATAGTGTTTTTGAAAAAATTACGCAAAACAACAGCAGTTCCGCTGATCGTGCTTTCCGCGCGTAATTCGGAGAGTGACAAGGTGGACGCGCTTGACGCAGGCGCAAACGATTACGTTACAAAGCCGTTTTCATCCGCAGAGTTTCTTGCGCGTATCCGAAGCGCGCTCAGAAGCGTAAGGTTGAGCGAAACAGGCAGACTTCCGCACGCAACGTTCAACGTAGACGATTTGAAAATAGATTACGAGTCAAGGCGCATCTTTATTGCAAACGCCGAGATTCGTCTTACGCAAACGGAATATAATATTGTTGCGTTTCTTGCGCAAAACGCAGGAAAAATGATGACGTATCAGGGCATCATAAAAGCAATCTGGGGCTATCCCGACGGCGGAGGTATTAAAAAGCTACAGGTAAATATGGCAAATATCCGTAAAAAATTCGGTATAAAGCCGGGAGAAGAGAGCTATATCGTAAACGAGCTGGGCGTGGGGTACAGAATGAAAGGCTTGGAAGAATAGGAACGTAAAACAAAAGCGGTGCAACCATTTCGGTTGTACCGCTCTATTCGTTTTATGCTTTTTTCGGTTGGTCTGAAATCAACCGTTTATCACGCCGTAGCCTTATTATAAAACTCTGAGTCTGATGATGTTGTCGAGGGACTTAATTCTCTCGATAACGTGTTCGTTCACGCTGTCGTCGAGGTCAATAATGATATAAGCGTAGTCGCCCTTAGATTGAGATACGAGGTTTGCAATGTTTACGCCCTCTTCACTGATAACGGTAGTGATGGAGTTAATAACGTTCTTGATGTTTCTGTGGAACACGGTAATACGGCATTTTCCCTGACGCGCAACCTGACAGCGAGGAAGGTTAACGGAGTTAACGATATTTCCGTTTTCAAAGAAGTCAACCATCTGACGCGCAACCATAACCGCACAGTTGTCTTCGGCTTCGGGTGTGCTTGCTCCAAGGTGAGGAGTACAGATAATATCTTCCACGCCCAAAAGTTCGTCGCAAGCAAAGTCGGTAACGTAGCGAGAAACTTTTCCGCTCTTTACAGCCTCTATGATATCGGCGTTGTTTACAAGTTCGCCACGGGCAAAGTTAAGGATTGCGATACCGTCTTTCATATTCTCAATGGAAGCCTTGTTTACAAGCTCTCTTGTAGAATCGGTAAGAGGTACGTGCAAGGTAACGTAGTCGCACTTAGCAAAAAGCGCGGAAAGATCGGTTTCCTTGATTACGTGATTGTCAAGATGCCAAGCTCCGTCAATAGAGATGTAGGGATCGTAACCGATAACCTTCATTCCAAGAGCGATAGCCGCGTTTGCAACGAGTGCGCCTATTGCGCCAAGTCCGATAATACCAAGCGTCTTGCCTGCAATTTCAGGACCAACGAAAGCTTTCTTGCCCTTTTCAACCTGCTTGGAAATGTCGGGAGTACCCTTAAGAGTGTTGGTCCACTCAATACCTGCCGTAACCTTACGTGAAGCAAGTAAAAGTCCGCACAAAACAAGCTCTTTAACCGCGTTTGCGTTTGCTCCGGGAGTGTTAAAAACAACGATACCCTGCTCCGAGCACTTGGGAATGGGGATATTGTTTACGCCTGCGCCTGCTCTTCCTACGCAAAGAACGGAGGAGGGGATTTCGTAGTCGTGCATATTAAAGGAGCGAAGCATAATACCCTTGGGGTCTGCGCTTTCCTTTACGAGTGTATAGTCGTTACCGAGAGCGTTTTCGGCAACCTTGCTTATGTCGTTAAGTTTCAATATTTCAGTCATAATATTTTTCTCCAATTTCAATTACGCGTTTTCCTGCTCAAATTTTTTCATAAAGTCAATAAGAGCCTTTACGCCTTCTACGGGCATAGCGTTGTAAATGCTTGCTCTCATACCGCCTACAAGTCTGTGTCCCTTAATGGAAACAAGTCCTGCCTCGCCTGCCTCTTTTACAAACTTAGCGTCAAGCTCGGGAGAGGTTGTAACGAAGGGAACGTTCATAAGCGAACGGTATTTCTTTTCGATGGGGTTTGTGTAGAGCTTAGAATTATCGATATAATCGTAAAGCATTTGAGCTTTCTCTTCGTTAATCTTTTGCATAGCCTTTACACCGCCCATTTTCTTAAGATATCTGAATACCTCGAGTGCGACGTAGGTAGAAAAACAGGGCGGAGTGTTATACAAACTCTTTTCTGTAATCTGAGTTTTCCACTTAAGCATAGTGGGGCAGAGTGGGTTTGCAAGATCCTGAAGATCCTTTCTTACGATAACGATGGTAACACCTGCAGGTCCCACGTTTTTCTGCGCGCCTGCGTAGATTACTCCAAACTTGCTTACGTCAACTTCCTGACTTAAGATCATGGAAGACATATCCGCAACGAGGGGGATTCCGTTGGTATCGGGAATATCGATATAACGAGATCCGAAAATGGTGTTATTGTAGCAGATATGAACGTAGTCGGCGTCCTTTCTGAACATGTCGGGAGTAGTTGTGGGTATGTAAGAGAAATTTTTATCTTTGCTTGATGCAACTACAACCATATCTCCGTATTTTTGAGCTTCCTTAAACGCCTTGTTTGAGAAGTTTCCCGAAACGATGTAGTCGCCTTTTGCACAGTTTGAGTTGTGCGCAAGGTTTAAGGGGAGTGCTTCAAACTGAGTGGATGCACCACCCTGTACAAAAATAATATCGTAGTTATCGGGAACGTTCATAAGCTCGCGAAGAAGAGCTTCAGCTTCGTTATTTATGGCGTCGTACGGTTTAGATCGGTGACTCATCTCCATTACCGACATGCCTGAACCTTCATAGTCCAAAAGCTGACTTTGAACGCGTTCAAGAACTTCAAGTGGCAACATAGACGGGCCTGCAGAAAAATTGTACTTTCTCATAAATTTTGTTCCTCCGAAAAAATATAGTTAAATTATAATTTAAATTTATTGAACGGTAAAAGACCATTCCAAGATATTATAAATCAAATACAATACAAAAGCAAGTCTTTTTTGCCTATAAAACCAAACAAATTTGAAAATATTTTGTTGCGTGAGGCTATGATATCGTGTGCAAAAGCGAATAAGCGACAATTTTTACGTAATAAACTGCATTTTTTAATCTATCTTTAACCAAATACGTATTGACTTGTGTGAATATTTGATGTATAATATATATTGGTATACAGCGCAAGAGCGCGAACAAAACGGAGCGGAAGAAATGAATAATATCAATTTATCATCATATATATCACCGTATCTGTCCTCAATAGAGGCGGTGTTTGCCGATTACGGTGGCTTAATAATAGTATTCGGAGCGTTTTTCCTGTTGATAATCATACTCTCGATTATATACGGAGCGGTAAAAGCAAAACGCATGAAAAATCTTCCTGCAAAAGGAAAAGGAAGAGGAAGAGGTTACGAAAAAGTTATTCCCGACGTAAAAAAATTGTTGGGCTTCAATCCTTACGACGTTGTAAAAACGGTCGAGGTGCAAGGCGACTTTTACGCGGTTGCATCCTCAGCGGCGTCTGTTGAAGATGCTCTTGAACTGAAAAAACAGCAAAAGACGATAACCGAGGAAAAGATATCCGCGCTTCTTGTGGAAAAAAAGGATGCGGAAGAGCGTAAGAGTACGTGCAACGACGTTATCAGCGCGCTTAAAGCCGAGCTTGCAAACGAGAAGAGTAAGGGCAGAAAGAAAAACAAGAACCGTATTGCGGATATCAACAGCGAGATTAAAAACAATATTGCAAACGTTACGGATCACGAGTCCGCGGTGGATTTTTGCAATAAGAGAATAACCATGTGTCAGGAGGCTTTAGAGCATCTTAACACCCAGATCCGCACCTTGGAAGTTACTATGGAGGATAAAAAAGCTACCCTCGACTCTACCGAAAACAAAAACGGCGCAACTTACGAGGCGGTAAAGCTGTACGAAAAGGGAATGCGTATCGTTAAGGAAAATCCCAAGATTAAAGAGCCGTTACTCGTGTATATAAAGAGCAGACTCAATATGGAACAGCTTATGAGCAAGTATAATACCTTGGCAAGCGATACGAACCTTGCGAAAACCGAGGTTAGACAAATGACGGCAATGCTCACCCAGTCTTCAAGTTCTTCCAGCGATCTGTCCAAGAAAATCAACCAGAAAAATAAGGAGATTGTGGAAAACAACGCAAAGATCGAAACTCTCAGAGATAATATCGAAACGGCAAGAAAGGACGTGGAAACTACGCGTAATTCTGCAATAGCGGTTATGAGTGAGCAGGGTATAAGCAAGGAGAATTTCACCTTTGCGCAAGACAGCTTGATAGCTTTACATAAGTATGAAACCACGGGCGCAAGATTGGACGGAGATATATCCAAGGCAAAAGCGCGCCTGTCCGTACTTCAAAAAGAGTATACCGTAGAACATAAAAACTACGAAAGAATAAACAAAAAAGACATTGAGCGCAAAACTGAGAGTAGCAGAAGGGTGTCCGATCTTCTCAACAAGATATCCGAAACAAAGAAAGAGATATACCGCATAGAGAGCTTTAAGGAAGAATACCCCAAGATGTCACCTGCCGCGTTTTTCAGGGGAAGCGATTTTTCCGACGTGTTGTCCGACGGTAAAACGGTACGTAAAAACGTGTACCACGCAGAGATAGAAAAGATCAAAAACGAGTACGTGGAAACGGTAAAACAATCGTTTGGCGTAAGCAAGGAGGAAACCGCGGCAAAACAGCAACAGCTTCTTTCAAGACTTGAAGAGCTCGAGAAAAAGATATATGCGGAAAAGACGGTACTCAGAACGCGTGCAATTACCAGACAGTTTGAAGACGAGTACGGAGTAGTAAATCAGCGCAAGATAAAGATAGTGGAGGAGCTCGAGATATACAAGAGCGAGATTCGCAACATAGACAGCATATACGCCGCAAAAGAATACAGAGAAAAATTGCGCAGATTTTCGTCCACTCTTTCCGAAGAAGACCTTTCCGATCCTAAGATTGTGGGAATTATAAAAAAATGTCTTGACGACGCAAAGCTTGCCGGAGAAGTGGCTCAATCCTCATGGAAGTGAGATTTTAAGGAGAAATCATGTTAGAATTAGACGAAAACAAATCATTGAACGGAATATTCAAGGACGAGGATTTTGAAACCGAGGACGAGTTTTCCGTAGAGGAGGGACTGGACAGCGCGCTCAACGAAATTGCGGGGCTTAAAGAAACTCTCGCAATGGGCGTAACCAAAAGCGAACCGTATTCGCCCACGCGCGACGGGTATAAGCGCACGGAATCGAGAACCGTGGAGTACAAACAGCCCGAATACGTACCGCAACACGAGTACGTGAAACAGCCCGAGTATACGGTACAACCCGTTCAGACCGTTCCCACGGTATCGGCGGACGCACTGCTCAAAGTAAAAGAAGAGCTTGCTCAGGTAAAGAGTACGCTTACCGTGCTTGCAAAAAACTCTTCATCCAAAGATATCGAGCTTATAAAAAACGGGTTAGGTAAAGCGGAAGAAGCTTTTATCGAGCTTAAAAGTAAGCTGGAATCCGCACCCGAAAACACTTATAACGATACTTTCGTAACCTCTGTTATTCATCAGTTGGTAAAAATCAAAAAGCTAATCGGCAGTGATAATATTGCGGAGGTTCAACTCAATAACGAGCTTAACGAGCTCTATCTTTTAGAGCAAAAGGCGACAAGATACGTAGAAAACGGCAATATTCCCTACGAGCGTAAGTTCGGGGCGATTGACGATCTTGTTCAGAGGCTTAAGGAAGCGTACAATTACGACGTAGCCCCCCTTGTCGACAAGGCTAATATCCTTATCGGTAAACTATCGTCGCAAGCGCTCACAAAAGAAAGTCTTACCGCGTTGGCTACGTATCTGAATCAGGGAAAAGAAACGCGCATGAGCACAACTTACGTTAAAGAGCTTGAAACGTATCTCTCTCTTGCCGAAAAAGCTTCTCTTACCACTGCCGAAAAAGCAAGCGGTATGCTTGACGACATCGTAAGCAGAAAGAACGCAATCTGTCACAAAAAGAGAGCGGAAACCGAGGCTTTACATGCCGAGTACGTAAAGAACTGCAATGCGCTTCAAACCGAAACGGATAAAGATAGCGTTACGTTTTTACGCAATAAGACGAACTCCATACTCAAAGAGCTTACAAAGCTCAGTATCGGCGACGTCTACGTATTTGATAAGATTGAGATCCAAAAGGATTTCAAGGTGCTTAAACAGCCCTCCAACAAGAGTATTTACGAAACCGTAAACGAGCTTAAGAGCATTATTTCGTCGGGCGGACTTACGTCTGCGGACAATTCGGGAATGGGAATAGCGTCCGATATCTCCTACATAAAGGAGAAGCTCGATATCATACAGTCCGGAAAGATTAATTCCGTATCAGAAAGCGGAGCGCAACAGGGCGGAGCGGTCGTATCGGGCACTCTTACCTTAGAGAGTATCGTAGGACAGCTCGACAGACTGTTTGACGACGTAAAAAACGTTGCGGACGCGCTTGAGGTTAACGTTTTGGATAACCTTGCTATAATAAACGATAATATAAATATTATCAAGGAAAGCGTAGATAGGGCGGTTGACAGAATTATGACCGTCGTAAACAGCTTGGAAACCATACATGAGATCAAGGAGATCGTTTCGTTTAGGTATAACGACGAGAATTTGTCCGCAAACTCATCCGCCATTGCATCTCAGCTCGAAAAACAAAACGAGATTATGACCGCAATGTTTGAGAATATGCAGAAAATGCAATCGCGAATGGACGAAATGGGCGCAAATTTGGAAACCGTCAGAAGTGAAAACGCGGAGCTTAAAAAGGTTGTAGAGAAAGTATTCGAAACTACCGAGGATACCGAAGCTTCCTTCGAAACGGTAAAATCGGTAATCAGCGAGCTTAAGGGCGACGTTGAGGCTATTACCGAAAACGTGGCTCAGAACGCAGAAGCCGACGATAACGATTTGGACGCAATCCTCGACAGAATAGACGAAGCAATTGCGGATAAATCCGAGAAAAAAGAATAATAAAGGCTCTGACACAACAGTAGGTTGATATTTGACGGAAAAGCCACTACGAAATACAGCGTGTTTTGTTCGGTTACAGACTTTGCAAGTATGCGCCCTCACAAGAACACTTGTCTTTCTTGTGTTTTTCTCGTCAAAACATAATAATATTTATCAACCATTTGTTGTGACATAGCCACAATTAAATATCAAACTTAACGGCTTACCCGTTCGCTTAATGCGAGTGGGTAAGTTTTTTATTGCCTCGATTAGTCAACGCCCGTAACGCGCGCTATATTATTTGCCCGTAATGACACTTAATAGCAAAAGAGCGCATACAATGATAATAAATCCTGTAAAACAGGAAAACAAAAGAGGTTTACTATGTTGTTTTTACTTACCGCTTTCTCCGTCAGTATAGATGCGTACGTTGCAGGTCTTGCTTTCACGCTCGGTAAAGCTCCCACGTTAAAATACGTAGCGAGTGTGTTTGCGTTTACGTTTTTGCTAAGCATAATTGCGCTGATGATAGGTAACGTTTTAAGCAAGTACGGTATTGTATTCAAAATAGTGGGGGCATTGCTTTTCATCGTGCTCGGAATAAAGAATATATGCGCATACCGCAAAGAGCAAGAAAAAAACAGAAACACGTCCGCTGTTACGGTGGGGATAAGCGTAGGTCTTGACGCAGGAATTGCGTGCCTGTCGTTTTCATTCGCGTTTATGGGTGCGGTAGTGCTTTCGGTTGTTATGGCGGTTTTTCACTCGGCTTTTTTCATGCTCGGTCAAAGCACGGCAAAACTACTTAAAACAGCAAAACGCGGTATGCTTGCGTCGGGAGTATTTTTAATACTGCTTGGTATTTACAAGCTTTTTTAGGAGGAATAATGGAGCGCATAAGAATAACGGGCGGAAAGTTTTTAGAGGGTAAAGTGAAAATAAAAGGCGCGAAGAATGCGATTTTACCCATAATTGCTTGCTGTATTATGATAAAATCAGAGGTAATTCTTCACGAGTGTCCGCATCTTGCAGATATAGAATCTATGCTAAAAATAATAAGAGCAGGAGGCGGAGTTGCCGAATACGAGGGCGATAGTTTGGTTATAAACTGCAAAAACTTCAGTCCGTATTGCATAGACGATTCGTATACGTGTACTTTGCGCGCCTCTCTTTTCGTTTTGGGCCCCATGCTTTCCGCATTCAAAAGCGCGTCCGTGTGCTATCCGGGCGGTTGCGAAATAGGACTCAGACCTATCGATTTGCACCTTTCGGGGCTAAAAAGTTTGTCTGTCAATATCGAATGTGGTAACGGAAGAATAGAATGTGACGGGCTGAATATGAAAAACGGCGACGTATTTCTCGATTTTCCCTCAGTCGGCGCAACGGAGAACGTGATTATGGCAAGCACGCTTTTAGACGGAACCACGCGCATTTACAACTGTGCCAAAGAGCCCGAAATTTGCGATCTTGCAAACTTTATTAACGTGATGGGCGGAAAAGTGCTTGGAGCGGGTACGGACAGAATAACGGTAGAGGGAGTAAAATCTCTGAGTGGCGGACGGTATTTTCCGATAAAGGACAGGATTGTGGCAGGTACTCATCTTATTGCGGGCGCGCTTATGGGAAAAGAGGTGGTAGTGGACGGCGTAAACCCCGCGTTCTTGATTCCTCTTACCGAAAAGCTGATTGGGTCGGGCGCGAAAATCAGTACGGAATTACGCAGAATTACTGTAAAAAACAGTTCGCAGAGGCGAGCGGTAAAACGCACCGAAACTCAACCGTATCCGGGATTTCCCACCGATCTTCAGCCACAGCTTACCGCCTATCTTGCACAGTGCAGAGGGTGTAGCATAGTGGTAGAAAACTTGTTTGAAAATCGCTTTAATTATACGTTACAGCTACAAAAAATGGGAGCTGATATTACGGTAAGAAACAGAGTTGCGATAATAAAGGGCGTAAAACGGCTTAAAGGTTGCGAGGTTGAGGCGAAGGACTTAAGAGGGGGAGCTTCGCTCGTAATAGCAGGCTTGTGCGCAGAGGGCATAACCGAGGTGTCTTCAGTTCATCATATAGACCGAGGATATGAGAATATAGAAAACGACTTTATTATGCTCGGGGCGCAAATTAAACGATTAAAAAACTGATATAATTCCGTTTTTCCTATTGATTTTTGATTCAGGATTTGGTATAATATATAAGTAATGGAAAATCGGAACAAAAAATACATACTTTTCATAGTTCTTGCAGCTCTTACGGTGGTAGTTGTTTTTACCGGAGTGCTTTTCAGCTCGCGTAATTTCAAGGGATATTGCTACAATCATACGGATAGCGAACTCAACTCTCAGATAGTAAACACGGTAAGGTCGGAATATGAAAACAAAAGCATATTTTTAGTGAGCGAGAGCGATCTTAAAGCAAAGCTTGAACGCAAGTTTCCCTCGGTTGAAATCGTGGGAATAGAGCGTATATTTCCCGATGCGATAAAGGTTAATTACGTCGTAAAAAAGAACTATGCGTACGCAATTTCCGACGGCGTGTATAAATACGTTTCCAAGGATTGCAAGGTTCTTGACAGCGACGGGGGAGAGATTGCGTCAAGCAGTCAGCTCATCAAGATAACCACTGACGAAAGTACCGTTTCGGGAGATAAGTTGTTCGACGCAAAGGGGTATACGGCAAGCTATCTTTACACCATGCTCGATATAATGGAACGCATGGGTTTTAAGAGCGCGGAACAAATGATAGAAGAAGTGGATTTTACTCGGATTAAGGCTGATCTTATCGTAATAAAATGGAGAACGGGGGCTCACGTTCACGTTGAATACCCCGATCGTAATTTTGAAAAAAAGATTCAGCTGGCGGTGTCTGCGATAACCTCGTGCGAAGAGAGTAAAAGGACAAGCGGTATATGGCGAGTCTATTCCGATAAGATTTCGTATGCGAAAAATTAAAAATACTGTCAAACAAATCGTCAAGAGAACTTGACAAAGCCGATATATAATTATATAATAGATAATAACGTATGTATAAAATACGGTCAAAATCACCGTAACGTAAAGTAAGGAGAATATAAGTGGCGCACAAAGTATCCGTAATGGATTTCGGATCCGAAAAAATTTCCGTTTTCGTAGGCGAAAGGGGACTGAACAACACAATCAGAGTCATTGGTGTGGGAGTACGAGAGTATTCCGGTTTTATCGATGGCGAAATTCTGGAACCTCTTAAGCTTAAAGAGGCAATGGAGGGTGCGATTGCCGATGCGCAGGACGTGTGGGGACAAAAAATAGAGAGCTTGTATCTTGGTGTGCCCAGTGATTTTTGCGTTACGGCATGCAAAACGCTTTCGCTTAATTTCAAGAAAAAGCACAAGGTGACGCAGTACGATATTCAGGACTTGTACAACAGCTGTGACGATTTTGACAAAGAGAACGATTATGAGATAATCAACGTTACCCCAATATACTTTATGCTTGACAGCGACAGACGGCTTATGGATCCCGAGGGTCAAACGACAACTTCTCTTACCGCTATGGTAAGCTTTGTGCTTGCCGAAAAACGTTTTACCGAGCCTATGCGTGAGATTTTGAAGGGCGTAGGCATCAACGAAGTGGGATTTTCATCCACCGCGCTTGCTCAGCTTTTATATCTTTTCCCCTCGCAAAAACGGGATTCGGGAGTTGTACTTGTAGACGTCGGATATCTTACTACGGAAGTAATTGTTGCAAAGGGCGACGGAATACTGTGTATGAAGAGCTTTGCAAACGGCGGTGCCAATATTACCGCGGATATTTCCACTTGTCTTGACGTTCCGTTCAAGCAGGCGGAAAAA
This sequence comes from Clostridia bacterium, assembly GCA_017623455.1. GTDB lineage: Bacteria > Bacillota > Clostridia > Christensenellales > Pumilibacteraceae > RUG12826. The sequence continues at coordinate 25,009 of JAGAPA010000063.1, forward strand.
ATCAAGCGCAAGCTCATGCTTTCTTTGGCTACGGAAAGCCATGAGATTTACGAGTTTGAACTAAACGGGAAACCTGAGTACGTGTCTAAAAAATCGGTAAACGAGATTGCAACGGAGCGTATTAAGATCATTGCAAGAGGAATCGAAAAGTGCATAGCGCGTTGCGAATACGAGTATCCCGATTATACACCTTACAGCATTACGGGCGGAGGCATTGCGTTTATCAGAGGCGCAAAGGAAATAGTTGCGTCCGTAACGGGTAAGAAGACCGAAATAGTTGCGCCCACCGCGCCTTTAGCTGAAAGACCCAACCTTTCCGCGCCTTGGTCGCTTATGGATATGGCTATAGCCGAGGATTTCGGTAAAAAGTCGTTCTGGAACAAAATTTTCAAAAAAGCCGAATAAAGATTTTAGAAAGAACAGTTAGGAGAACAATATGGAATTTAGTAAAACAATGTTAAGATTGCCCGCAGTTATCAAAGTTATTGGTATAGGCGGTGCCGGAAATAATGCAGTAAACAGAATGATAGACGCAGGTATTAAGAGCGCGCAGTTCATCGCCGTTAATACCGACCTTCAGGATCTTACTATGTCGAAAGCTCAAACTCGTATTCAGATAGGAGATAAGCTTACTCACGGACAGGGCGCAGGCGCAGATCCCGAAAAAGGACAGAAATCCGCAGAAGAAAGCAGACTTGCTATTTCCGATGCAATAAAGGATGCCGACCTCGTGTTTATTACTGCAGGTATGGGCGGAGGCACGGGAACGGGAGCAGCTCCCGTAATTGCAAGCATTGCCAAAGAAATGGGTAAGCTTACCGTAGCCGTTGTTACTAAGCCGTTCAGATTTGAAGGTACGCCCAGAATGACCAATGCGGAAATCGGTATCGCAAACCTCAGTAAAGTAGTAGATACTCTTATCGTTATTCCCAACGAAAAGCTTATGCAGTTTGCTTCCAAGATTCCCATCAACGAAGCATTCAGACATGCAGACGATGTTCTTAGAGAAGGAATTCAGGGTATTTCGGATCTTATCGTAACGCCTTCTACCATCAACCTTGACTTTGCAGACGTAAGAACGGTTATGCACAACAGCGGTGTCGCGCACATGGGAATAGGAAGAGCAAAGGGCGACAAGAGAACGGTAGAAGCGGTTAAGCAAGCGGTATTCAGTCCCCTTCTCGAAACGTCTATAGAGGGCGCAAGCAAGATTATTCTCAATATTATGGGTTCTACCGATATGACCTTGGATGAGATTCAGGAAGCAACCGATCTTGTTCGTAGCGTTGTTCAGCCGGGCGCAAACATCATATTCGGCGCGGATATCAGAGATAATATGGAAAACGAGTTTGTCGTAACCATTATCGCAACCGGCTTCAATCACCAGAATATCCCCCCGGAGCAAAGACCGGCAGTAGCGCCTAAGCAGGAGGAGCAGGTTCGTCCTACTACAACCGTGCAACAGCCTGTACAGCAACCTCAGCCCCAAAGTTCGGGACTTGGCGGTTCTACAAGGGTTGCAATCGACGACGATCTCCCCGAGTTCCTAAAGCGTCTCAGTCGCAGACAATAACTTCAATAGCACAGGCTTAAGTTTTACCGAATGCCTGTGCTTTATATCATTTAACTGGTTTTCAGAATATAATATACTTAAACGCAATAAAAGAGGAATAATGTTATGATTTTTACCGAAAACATCAAAGAAGTAGGAGAATGGGATATTCTCGTTGCAGGTGGAGGCGTTGCAGGTGTTGCCGCAGCCGTTTCGGGAGCAAGAGCAGGGAAAAGTGTTGTTCTTATCGAAAAAACTGTAAATTTGGGCGGTCTTGCCACTAACGGGCTGATAAATTTATTCGTGCCCATGTGTAACGGAAGAGGTACTCAGATTATATTCGGACTTTGTGATGAACTGCTCAAGCTTTCGTACAAATACGGCTGGACGTCAATGAATGATAGCTGGAAAAACGGCTATGAGGTAAAAAACGGCAGAATGGTAGCCCATTATTCCCCTGCTATTTTTTCGCTTGCAATGGTCGAACTTTTAAGAAAGGAAGGTGTAACGCTCTATCTTGATACCGTGCTTGATAACGCAGTTGTAAACAACGGAAAGATAGATGGTGTAATAATTACCAGTAAGTCAGGCAGAGAGTATATCAAAGCAAAAATGTTCGTGGACGCTACGGGAGATGCCGACCTTCTGTATAGGGCAGGAGTTCCTACAGCAGACGGAAAAAATTACTTTACGTATGCGGCAAAGGGAATAAATAAGGATACTGTAAAAAGGTATATAGAAACAAACAAAATGCATACTATGTACCGCAATTGTATGGGCGGTACTGCAAATCTGTACGGCGGAAATCATCCTGAGGGCAGAAAGTTTTACGTTGGCGTAACAAAGGAAGATGTTACCGAGTATATAACCGATAACCAAATGGTTCTGCTCGAAAATATTAAGGGAATGAATCCCGATGAGTTTGACCTTACCGTGCTTCCGTCTATGCCACAGTTTAGAACAACCCGAAGATTGGATGGAGATGCAACGTTTACGGTGGATGATGCATACAAGCATAAAGATGACAGTATATGTGCAATATGCGATTTTGACCGCAAGGACTATCTGTACGAGGTTCCGTTTGCCTCGCTTGTAAAAACAGGCTATAAAAACGTTATATCTTCAGGCAGATGCACGTCAGCTATAGGGTACGGCTGGGACGTTGTTCGAGTAATTCCGCCCGCAATCCTTACAGGTCAGGCAGCAGGCGAGGCTTGTGCTCTTGCAATCGAATCCAACAAGCCCATATACGCCGTGGATATAAAAACTCTTCAAGCAAGGCTTGAAAAGAATAACGTCATAATCCACTTTGACGATGCCCTTATTCCCAAAGAGCAGGCTGACGAGCCAAAAGAGGATAACGGACATTTCTGATTGTAAAACATAACTATATAGTAAAGAAAAAGCATTTTCTTTACTAAAACACCGAAAAATCACAAAAAAAATCGCAAAAATATCGTAGTGATAAGCGTATTCCACTACGATATTTTTATTTTATCAAAACAGAAGAACTACAATTTCCCCATATCGGATCCAACGACACGAATGTCATTTAGAGCATAGAGGGAATAATAAAATGCCGTTACTGTTTTATTGTAGGGAAGGGATCGTCCTTCCGCTTTAGGTTTTCACCCGATTTGACAAACTGAAAATTTTTATAAGCGTGAGAAATGTTTTTTATATATAAACTGAAAGATTTTGCACACGAAAAATACTAAACTATACGTATGGTTATTTACGTGGAATATTTGATACTGAACAATTTCTGTATCACCTATCTTATATGTGATCTGAGTTACGTCGTTACAATGCGAAAAAAAAGCAGAGTTCGGGCGGTAATAGCTTCAATAATAGCAACGGTTACGTCTTTTTTATACCTGTTTTTAACAGATCAGATTGTAGCAACTTACATACTTAAAGCCGTGCTATGGATAGTTCTTAGCCTTATTTTATACCTTAAAAAACAAAACGTATTTCTTTCCGCGCTCGTGTTTTTACTGACCACCATGCTTATAGGCGGAGCAATAACCTTTGTTTCCACGGTACTTACGCCGGCGCAAGACGCAGTGGGCGGAAGAGTGGATTTTACCTTTCCGATAGGAGTATTGGTGATTTTGGGATACGTTTTTGCGTTTGTTATAAAACGTGTGAGTATTGCGCTTTTGAAGAATAAGACGAGCGCAGATCTTATCCGTACGGTAAAAATAGGGGTAAACGGCAAAACCTTGATCCTTAAGGGTTTTGTGGATACGGGTAACAGACTTATTGACGGAAAGAGCGGTTTACCCGTGGTGATAGTTAAGGCTTCTGCAGTAATCGAGGCTTTTTCGCCTGCAATGTTTGCAAGCCTTATCGAAAAAGGACGAAGCGGTAACTGTATAAGCTACACGACAGTTACGGGCGGTGTGAACAGAATTATGCTGATATACCCCGAACTATTCGTGATAGAAGGCAAAAAAGACAGTGCCGACGTGGCTGTCGGTATTAGTTTTGGCGGATTTTACGGTGACTATGACGTTATTCTGCATCCGTCAATCGTATAAGTTGTTGGAAAAACAGTAAAAAATACGGATATTATAGTATCCTACCGCGATTTATTAATAGATAAAGGAGTAAATAATGATAAGGTTAATACAAAAAATAAAACAGTTTTTCATCAAACTTTGGGCAAAGCGCAACGTGTTGTTTTTCATTTCCTCGCAAGAAGCGTTGCCCACGCCTCTTAGCGTAAGTGAGGAGAAAGAAGTAATGGAAATGCTCAAAACCGACAGGAAAAACGAAGCTAAAACTATGCTTATAGAGCGAAACCTCAGGCTTGTAGTATACATTGCGAGAAAGTTTGAAAATAGCGGAAACGATCTTGAAGACTTGATTTCAATCGGCTCGCTTGGGCTTATAAAGGCGGTTAACAGCTTCGATCCCGACAAAAATATCAAGCTTGCCACTTACGCCTCGCGCTGTATCGAAAACGAGATCTTGATGCAATTGAGAAAAAGCGTCAGGACAAAGTGCGAGATATCATTTGACGAACCGCTCAACGTGGATTATGAGGGAAACGAATTGCTCGTCAGCGATATTTTGGGAACAGATCCTGACGTTGTGAGTAAAAATCTTGAAACCGAAATAGAAAAACAGCTCTTACATAATGCAATAGAAAAACTCAATAACCGCGAGAAAAATATAATGACGTTGCGGTTTGGCTTGGGCGGAAACGAAGAAAAAACCCAAAAGGAGGTAGCAGACCTTCTGGGAATTTCACAATCCTATATATCACGACTGGAGAAAAAAATTATAATCAGGCTAAAAAAAGAAATGGCAAAAGTACTCTAAAAGAGATTTTGCCATAATAAAATATCAATAGTTGAGAAAATTTCATGACTAACTCATAGCTTTTAATAAACTGGATTTTGCATTTTTTTCCAGTCTTGAAACTTGTGCTTGCGAAATTCCTATTTCTTCGGATATTTCCGTTTGAGTCTTGCCTTGATAGTACCGCATAAGCAAGATGTTGCGTTCCTTTTCCGAAAGCTCTTGCATTGCTTGTTGCATGCTTATATTTTCAATCCATTTTTCGTCTGTATTTTTTACGTCGCTTATCTGGTCCATAACAAGCGTGGTTTCGTTGCCGTCGTGATATATCGGTTCAAAAAGCGAAATTGGGTCGGATATTGCGTCCATAGCGTCGTTAACTTTCTTAAGCGGAATGTTCAGCGTACACGCGATTTCCTCGTTGCTTGCCTCTCGATGTTCGGTCTTTTCAATCGACTGCTTGGCTTGAATAACCGAGTATGCAACATCGCGTAGCGATCTGCTTACTCTTACGGCGGAGCTATCTCTCAGGTGTCGCCTGATCTCGCCGATTATCATGGGAACAGCGTACGTGGAAAATTTGAGATTAAGCGAAGGATCGAAGTTATCCATTGATTTGATAAGCCCCACAAATCCCACCTGAAACAAATCTTCGGCGCAATCTTTTTTTCCGTAGTATTTTTGTATAACGGACAGTACGAGCCTTGTATTGGCAAGCAGAAACTCATCACGGGCATCTTTATCTCCGTTTTGAGCCTTTTTCAGCAATACGTTGCTGTCATTTTGTGACAATTGCGGTAAAGACGAGGTGTCTATTCCGCAAATTTTAACTCTTGTAGACATTAAAAAATCCTCCTTGCATGCATTATTTCCCTTTGCATGAAAATTATTCATTTCGTAATTTTATTTTATTTGCGTGCATATAAATTTTGTGAGGTGAAAAAATGACAACTGGAAAGGATATGACTTTTACGGAGCTTAGGTCAAAAGATCTTATAAATTCGTCTGACGGAAAAAGATTGGGGAAAGCTTGCGATATAGTGTTTGACAGTGTGACGGGCAAAATTCGCGGAATAGTAGCGCCATACGGTAAAAAATCGTATTTTGGCAAAGGTCAGGATATTTTTATACCGTTTAAGTGTATTTTGAAAATCGGAGAAGATATTGTGCTTGTGGACGTTAATTGTCAGGACCTGAAGCACCCCGACGGCATACCGCAAGGAATTCCGCCCCATCCTTCGCACCGCCCCGATTGCGTGCCACCGTGTCCATCACCGTGTCCGCCACCGCCCAAACCGTGTGACGTAGAACCGCAAAAACCCGATTGCGACTTAAGATGTGAGAAATGTATGCTGTTTGACTGCGCATACAGATGGAAAAAATAACTAAAATTAAAAACTTTGTTGACAAATCTCTTATAAAAAGGTATAATAGTAACAATAAATATAAGAGGTATTACCATGAAGTGCATTTTTTGCGGATATATCGACAGTAAAGTAATCGATTCCAGATCTACCGACGACGATACCAGTATCAGACGCAGACGCGAGTGTCTTAAGTGCGGAAAGAGGTTTACAACTTACGAGGTTATCGAAAACACCCCCGTTCTCGTTGTAAAGAACGACGGAACCCGTCAAACGTTCGACGTAAACAAGTTGAAAAACGGTATTATCAAATCGTGCGAGAAGCGCCCGGTTGCTATAAGCGATATCGAAAAGCTCGTTAACGAAATTGAAAAGAAGGTATATAATAATTTAGAACAGGAAATTTCGTCTACGCAGATCGGCGAAATGGTTATGAGTGGGCTTAAGAATCTTGACGAAGTAGCCTATATCCGATTCGCGTCCGTATACAGACAGTTCAGAGATGTTACGACGTTTGCTGATTTTATCAATGAGTTTGGAAATAAAGACAAAAAATAAAAATTAGGACGGTTACCGTAATTATTGTTGCGGAAATCCGTCCTTTTGTTTTGTGAGTGGTTGTCAATAGTTGAGAATTTTCGATTAATTAATTTTTCTTAACCGCGTATAAAAATTGCGTTAAAGGCAAATTACTATAAGCGGAGGAGAAACGATTATGATAATTGCTCTTATAACTATTGGAATTATTGCAGTTTTACTACTGCTTGGATTACTCAGAAACGTGCTTAACGCACTTGGCGTTAATACGGTTGCCATGGTAATAATCCTTGCAGTATTGGTGGGCAGTGCCTTTATTCCATTTATTAATATATTTGGCGTAAGGTTTGGCATTGCGGGATTTTTAGTGCCCGTTATAATAATGGGCGCGCTTGACTTTAAGATGGGCTTTACTCGGGAATTTTTGCTTAACAAGGTGTCGGCAACACTTATAGTTGCAGTAGTGCTTCCCGTCTTTTTGTTTGCATTCGGTATCAATACGGCGACAACCGTTCTTTCAACGATAGGAATTTCTATCGTCGTTGCCGTTATTGCGTTTATGATTACCCGAACTTATGCAAGCGCAATCAGCTCGGTAATAGGCGGTATAGTTGTTGCAAACGTAATAAATTCGCTTATTGCATACTTTACCGTGGGAACGCCCATTGTAATTGGAAGCAGTTCGGTATTCGGTCTTATTATGATATCTGTTCTCATGTGTGGAGTTGGTATTCAGATCTTTGCATCCGTGCGTGAAAAGTTCGTATCAACGGGCGTAAGACGCAGACAGCTCAGTAGCGAAGAGGCGGAAGAAAACGAAATTGACGGCAAATATTTTGACGAATATTTCACAAATCACAACGAAGACAAATAAATAATACAAAAAGATTAGACATTTTCTACTTTTTGTGTTAAACTATGTGTATTATGAGTAGAAAATATTTAGTAGCAATAGTAGGAAGACCAAACGTAGGAAAATCTTCCTTCTTCAATAAAATTTGCGGTAGACGTATTTCCATCGTAAAGGACGTTCCGGGAGTAACGCGTGATCGTATCTACGCCGATGCAGAATGGTGCGGACACAACTTTACCCTTATCGACACGGGCGGAATAGAGCTTAAAAGTCAGGATACTATGTTCAAGCATATCAGAGAACAGGCGGAGGTGGCAATAGACGTTGCCGACGTAATACTGTTTTTCGTGGACGGCAAGGACGGACTTCTTGCATCCGACTTTGATATAGCCGACATCTTAAGACTTTCTAAAAAACCCGTACTGTTGGTAGTAAACAAGCTTGACAACAATAACATCGAAGATACTTACGATTTTTATCAGTTGGGACTTGGCGAGCCTCATGCGATCTCGTGCGAGCAATCTTTGGGGCTTGGGGATCTTTTGGATGAAGTAGTTGCGTGTTTTCCGCAAAAGAACGAAGAAGAAGAGGATTTAGGGCTTAAAATTGCGCTTGTCGGCAGACCTAACGTCGGAAAGTCCAGTCTTGTCAATAAGATATTGGGCTTTAAGCGCGTAATAGTATCGGACGTTGAGGGAACAACCCGTGATGCAATCGATACGCCCTTTACATACAACGACACAAAGTACACCATTATCGATACTGCAGGTATGCGCAGAAAACGCGGAATAGAGGATGAATCCGTAGAAGACTATTCGGTTATGCGTACAATTTCCGCAATAGATAGAGCGGACGTGGTAATTTCGGTTATTGATGCATCCGAAGAGATCTCGGAGCAGGATATCCGCATTATCGGTTACGTTCACGAACAGGGTAAACCGGGTTTTATTCTTATTAATAAATGGGATAAGATAGAAAAAGACACGTATACTGCGGACAATTATCTCAAAGAAATCAAGAAAAAGCTCGATTTTATGGATTACGCGCAGTTCATATTCGTTTCCGCGCTTACGGGACTGAGAACAGACCGTATTCTGCCCCTTGTAGACACCGTATTCCTTAACGCATCCCAAAAGATTTCTACGGGTGTGCTTAACGAGGTAATAGGCGAGGCGGTTGCGGCGGTAGAACCTCCCACGTCGTCGGGTAGAAGACTTAAGGTTCAGTTTATTACGCAGACGGGTAACAATCCCCCCACATTTACTATTTTTGTAAACAACGCGGCTCTTATGCATTTTTCATATGAAAGATATCTCGAAAATTGCATGAGAAGAGCTTTTGACTTCAGTGGTACGCCAATAAAACTTATTTTTAAGAGTAAACAGGAGAAAAAATAATTTATGACGTTTCTGGATTTTATCACTAATGAAATATTTTTGTGGATAGTATTATGCATTTTTTCTTACCTTTACGGAAGTGTGAATAATGCGGTAATAATTTCCGTTCTTGCAAAAAAAGATATCAGAAAGCAGGGTAGCGGAAACCCGGGTTCTATGAATATGTTCCGTTCCCTCGGCTTTTGGTACGGACTTCTCACTCTTACGTTAGACGCGTTAAAAGGTGTTATTCCTGCGCTTTTAGGTTGGTTTGTGCTTGGCACGCAGTTCTCCTTTGTAGGTAGCAAAATAGGCTTATACGTGTGCTCAACCATTGCGATCTTAGGACACATTTTCCCCATTTTCTACAAGTTTAAGGGCGGAAAGGGCGTAGCTACCACCATGGGTGTATGCTTCGTTCTTAATTGGTGGATGACCCTTATTTCCTTTGTCGCAGGCGTTTTTTCCATATTAATAACCAAGCTCGGTTTTCTTGGGTCGTTCATTATTTTGGGTCTTCCCTGTATCTACGAGAGTGTAATGTGCTTTATTGGCGGAGAAATATTCGGCGGAGTCGTACTCATCGTCTTGTATGCGCTCGTAATCTTCATGCACAGAAAGAACCTTGTGCGTTTCTTTCAGGGTAAGGAAAACAAAACGTACATTTTTGCAAAGTTTTTCAAGAAAAAGAACAATCCGGCACAGGAACAGGTTGCAGTATCCGACGCAGATACCTGTATTAAAAGATCGGAAACAAATGAAAAACCTGAGGCTGAAATTGTTTCAGAAGAGAATAAGGAAGAAAAAGCAGAGTAAAACGGTAATTTAAGAATATAAAAAAGTCCTTTGGCATAGATATAAAATATCTGATGTTGGAGGACTTCTTTTTTATGGAAGAATTTAATATTTATAAGGACGTGAAAGAGCGGACCAACGGCGAGATATACGTTGGCGTCGTTGGACCCGTGCGAACGGGAAAATCAACTTTTATAACAAATTTTATGAACAAGACCGTAATCCCCAAGATTACGTCCAAGCACCAAAAAAGCAGAATGAGTGACGAGCTTCCGCAGAGCGCGAACGGAAATACCGTTATGACAACTCAGCCTAAGTTTGTGCCGAGCGAGGCGGTAAACGTAAAGCTTTCCGATAGTTTTGACGTTAAAATTAGGCTTGTGGATTGCGTGGGATATATTGTGGAGGGTGCAAGCGGTCACGAGGAAAACGGTCAACCGCGTATGGTAACCACGCCTTGGAGTGAAAACCCCATACCTTTCAGCGAGGCTGCGACAATTGGTACGCAAAAGGTTATTTTAGAACATTCTACGGTAGGCGTAGTTATGACCACGGACGGTACTATCGATACGGGTATACCTCGGGCTAACTACGAGAGTGCGGAAGAAAGAACAGTAGAAGAGCTTAAAAAGATAGGTAAGCCTTTCGTGGTGGTATTAAACACCAAGAATCCATCGGGCAAAGACGTTCAAAAGCTTGCAAAACAACTTACGGATAAGTACGAAACGCCTGTAATAGTTATGGACGTACTTGCGTTAACTCAAGAGGATATAGACAAAGTGTTCTCCGCACTTATTATGGAATTTCCCGTAAAACGCATTGATTTTGAGGTTGCAAAGTGGATTCAAGCCCTTGATAAAACTCATCCATTAATAAGCGAATTGCGTGAAATTGTTGCAAACGTATCGCAAAATACGGTAAAAATGTCCGATTACAGTAAGGTAATTAAGCAAGAATCAGACAAGGAGAATTTCTTGGGTGTTCAGCTTGTTTCTTCAAGTCTGGGCGAAGGTGTTTTGTCGTTTAGAGTGTGCGAGCATCCCAATCTTTTCTACACCGTTTTAAGTAGCGAATGTGGTGTAAAGATAGACGATGAGTTCGAGCTTATGGCAAATCTGAAATCATTGGTTTATGCGAAAAACAGTTTTGACAAGATAGAACAGGCGCTGAAAGATGCTCAGTCGCAGGGTTACGGAATAGTGTTGCCCGGCGCGGATGATACGAGCATTTACGATCCTCAAATAGAAAAGAAGGGTGGCAGATACGGAGTAAAAATAAAGGCGGCGGCAAGCGCGTACCACATTATCAAAGTGGATGCGACAACCGAGGTAAGCCCTCTTATGGGTGCGGAGCTTCAGTCTGAGGAAATGGTAAAACAGCTGTTCGCTCAGTACGCAAACGAGGATGGTTCTTGGAAAAATAATATGATGGGCAGACCTTTGGACGAGATTGTCAGCGAGAACATTAAAGTTAAAATGCTATCCACTTCAAACGAAGTAAAAAAGAAAATGCGCAAAGCACTATGTAGGATTGTAAACGAAGGAAAGGGCGGAGTTATCTGTATTCTGCTCTAAAGATTAATGCAAAGCAAACCGTCGCAAAGGAATTTGTGGCGGTTTATGCATTTTCAGTAAAAAAAGATTGACTTATTTCCGATTTTGTACTATGCTATTTTATGAGGTAAAAATCATGAAAAAGATAGTTGTAGCAAGTAATAACAAAGGTAAGATAAGGGAATTTAGACAGATTTTATCGGACTATGAGGTTTTATCCCTTGCCGATTGTAACATAAACGTAGACGTTGAGGAAACCGGTACGACGTTTGAGGAAAACGCTCTCATAAAGGCAAAAGCCGTTTACGAAATTATCGGAGTTCCCGTAATCAGTGACGATAGCGGACTTGTTGTGGAAGCGTTAGACGGTGCGCCCGGTGTGTACAGCGCAAGATATGCAGGCGCGGAGCATAACGACGAGGCAAACAACGCGCTTTTGCTCAAAAACTTACAAGATAAAGGCGACCGTAGCGCGAAATTCGTATCTGCGGTAGTGTATTACGACGGCGCAAAAACGCTTGTGGGAAAAGGCGAAGTAAAAGGTTATATCTTGCACGAAAAGCATGGCGATGCTGGCTTTGGTTACGATCCGCTCTTTTTCAGCACGGAGCTTAACAAATGCTTTGGAGAGGCTACTGCTGAGGAAAAGAATAGCGTAAGTCACCGCTACAGAGCTATTTGCGATCTTGTTAAGCAGTTATGAAAATGATTGTAATTTCGGATACGCATCACGATATCGACGCTATCCGCAGAATTTTACCCATAATCAACGAATGTGACACGCTGGTTCATCTTGGCGATTGTAACGACGATATACTCAAGATTAAGCCTGAGCTTAAGGTAAAGGAGATAGTTTACGTAAGGGGGAACTGCGATTTCGTAATGCGGTCACCCGAGTTTGTAGTAAAAGAATGGGGCGGAGCAAAGTTTTTCTTTACTCACGGACACAGGTATAGAGTAGATAGCTCCCTTTTGGATCTAACGTATGCGTCGCTCGAGAATGAATGTAGTTATGCTTTTTACGGGCATACCCATATTGCCGATATGGATAGAAGCTATGGAGTGGAGCTGATTAACCCCGGTTCTGTGTCCAGACCTCGAGCAGGATATCCCTCATACGCCATCGTAGAAAAAAAAGATGGAAAAATTTTTACAAATATTGTTTTAATCGGTTAAAAACTGTTGACATTTTAATTTGTTTGTGGTATTCTTTTTAAGCATTCACGAAATGGAGTTGCGTGCGGGTGTAACTCAATGGTAGAGTTCCAGCCTTCCAAGCTGGCTACGTGGGTCCGATTCCCATCACCCGCTCCATTTTTTTTGCGTCAGTAGCTCAGTTGGATAGAGCAACGCCCTTCTAAGGCGTGGGTCGGGGGTTCGAATCCCTCCTGGCGTACCAAGTATATGGTGGGTATAGCTCAGTTGGTTAGAGCGCCAGATTGTGGCTCTGGAGGTCAAGAGTTCGAATCCCTTTACTCACCCCATACTTTTTTAATGGGGTATCGCCAAGCGGTAAGGCACGAGACTTTGACTTTCGCATCACGCTGGTTCGAATCCAGCTACCCCAGCCATAGACAACTTAATATATCGACATATATAATGGGGTGTCGCCAAGCGGTAAGGCAACGGACTCTGACTCCGTCATCCGTAGGTTCGAATCCTACTACCCCAGCCATATGATTCATTAGCTCAGTTGGTAGATCAACTGACTCTTAATCAGTGGGTCCAGGGTTCGAGTCCCTGAAGGTGCACCAAAGTAAATACGCTAGGTTGAAAAAATCTAGCGTGTTTTTATTTTAAATATATATACGGACTCTCACCCCACGGGTTCGATCCACTAGCGTGGGACGGCTACCCTTTTGTCCTACTAGACATTTCCCCTACTAGGGGAATCACCCCGTGGTGGTGCCAAACAAAAAAGGATAGTTTTTGCT
>JAGAPA010000064.1 GCA_017623455.1 Clostridia bacterium
GATTCGTTACCGTTCTCCGTGCTTTCTACGCCTTGAATTACTCCCGTGAGAAATCTTCCACCCTTGAGAGATTCCAAAAGGTCTAACAAATCGTTTTGAGCTTTATCTTCTTCTGTTTCCACTCTTCTCTCGTTATCAATGGTTACAACATCACGCATCGGTTTTACGAGTGTTTGCTTTTTTGCCACTTTCTTAGCAACACTGACGTCCTCTTGCGTTTTTTCAGTTACTACGGTTTCGGTTTCCTGCGTTTCCGATTTTTTTACCCTTTTCTTCTTTTTCTTTTCAGGATTAATATCTTCTACCGCTTCTTCTTTGGCCTTAGCAACTTCTAAAGAACCACTTTTCTTTTTCGGTTTCACAGTTTCCTCCTCTTCGCCAGAATTCTCCATGGCATTCAAGGGTTTTTCTGTCATTTCCGAATCAGTTTTTGTGGTTTCTTTCGAGTCGATTTCGCCGGTTGATATCCCTTCATCAATTTCCCTATCGGTTTCGAGAACTTGATTGTTTTCAGAGAATTCCCTCCCCGGGTGAACGTCTTCCTGGTGCGGTCCTGTATCGGTTTCACTCTCACCGATAATTTCCACTCCTTCTGTTACCTGGGTCGTTGCTTCTCCTGTATCCCCAAATTCAGTTTTAGGAATTGGGGCGTTTTCTTCCTGATTCCCAGACGCCTCAACGTCTTCATTCTGTGCTTCTAAATCAGTTTTGGGTGGTTCGCCGAATTCTTCGTATCCGGGCGAAGGGGTTTCCTTAACCGTTTCAGTTTCACAGACTCCAACATCGGAAGTTTCTTCCTCAGGGACCTGAGAATCATTGTTCTCCAAGACAATATCAGTCTTGGTTTCGCCGACATCAGTCGGCAGTGCGTTGTTCTTCTTAGCTGTCATTTTGACACCTCCTTAAAAAAATTTTTATTATAAAAATAACGTCCGTATCAAACGATACGAACGTTAGATTTATTTGAAAATGATAAAAGCACCAACCACTTGGCTGATGCTTTGATGAAAAAATTATAGGAAATAATTTTACTTAAACTATTCCCTAATTCTCTTTACTTATTAAGTTCTATTTTGAAATCGGCAATATCAGTACAAAGACCATTTGCATACGACCTAGCCGCCTTATCCATTGCCTCGTCAAATTCTTCATCTGATAGATCACCTAATGCAATAGGCGTATTCATCGACGATGAAATTTCAAAAGGTATCTTTCCTTGTATCGCTATTTGCTTTAGATATATTGTCATAGCAGTTGACATTGAAATACCGAGCTGGTGCAATACTGCTTCTGCCCTTTCTTTAATCTCGGATTCTACCTTTGTCATAATGTTTGCAGTTCTTGCCATATCTAAATTTCTCCAGTAAACATATTATAACGCTTATAAAAATGTTTCGTAATTACGCATACCGTATAAAACACGTACTACTTGTATTTCCTTATCCCTTATACGATAAAACGCTATGTAGTTATTTACTACCAACTTACGCAAAGATTTGTCTTTAACATATTCGTTATTAATAAACGGACAACTTTCGGGAAAAGAGCAAATGTTATCAAACGCCTTCTCAAAATCGTTAATCTGACCAATTGCTGCCGTCGGATTACAAAGTTCAACTGCAATATAGTTAAATATTTGCTCCATATCCAGCCTAGCCAAAGGGTAAATTTTTAGCTGATATTTATTATTTTCCATACTTGGCCCTCATCGCACCGAAAAATTCAGTTCCATTTACAGGCGTACCACCATTTTCTATGTCGTCTAAACTTGCGTTGATAAGAGCCGCCGCTTGCATCTTTGCAAACATTTCTTCATAAAGTTTTACGCTCATCATAACAGCTTCGCCATATCCGTTTTTAGTTATAACGATAGGCACAGGACTTTCTTGACAAGTTTTCATAATATTTGCCGTGTTTTTAAGTTCATTTACAGGTAATATTTTAGGTAAAGGTTGAGTCATAATTATTTCCTCCTACTACTATTATATTCTTATTGTGGTCTTATTATACCATAATTTACACCTATTGTCAAGATTGTTTTGTAGTTTAATGTGAAATTTTTATAAAAAGTTATACTCTTAAATCTTCCACTACGTCTTCTTTATACAAACGACATCTCTATATTTTAATGTGCCACAAGGTATGCAATACCTTTAACCAAATATGGACAAGCTACCAAAATAGCAAATATTACGATAAGCCCAATACAGTAATTCTTTACCATGCGTTTGGCCTTTTGTTTATCTTCTGCTTTATATGCAAGGATAATCGCTATACCCATTGCGATACTCCATAAACCAGCCGTTGACAAAAATATCATTATCATATAGGGAGAATACTGCTCAATAAGGTCGTCTACAAACTCCGAAACCATTACATACTGATCTCCCAAATATTGAACATACTCGTCCCCACAAATTTCACATGTGTAAGTTCGCTTCGTGCCATTATCCGTTTCAGTTTCTGTAATCACGTAACTGTGACCTTGGCAAGGAATTGTCTTGTAATACTCATTTCCACAAGTCTGACACTGATGAACTCGGGAACCATCATGATGGCAATCTGGCATTGCTCTTACCCATGTAATGTAACTATGTCCTAATGCTTTTTCAATATCAGTTTTATAATCATACCCGCACTGCGTGCATACGTGCCTAATATATCCATCCGCATCACAAGTCGGATCTATCTGCTCAGTATAATAATAATGACCGAGTTCACTCTCCGTGTAAATTGTATAGTTGTTTCCACACCTTGTACAAACGTAATGAGTTCCTCCCTTTTCGGTACACGTTGCATCAAAATCCGTTGAAGCATAATTATGTCCCAGCGGAGAAACGTAATCGCTTATGTAACTATACCCACACGAAGAACACGTAGAAACCGTATAACCTCTTTCAGTACAAGTCGGTTCTACAATTTCACGCTCATACTTATGCCCTGTTGCCGATTTATAATCTCCTGTGTAAGTGTAATTACAAACCGAACAAACGTAAACGGTATAGCCTTGAGCCATACAACTTGGCGGATAAATCGTTGAATGATACGAATGTCCATTCGCTGCAACATAGTCGCTGTGATAATAATCATTACATGAAATACATTCATAGACAGTATAACCTTGCGCTGTACACGTCGGAGCCACTACTGCACCTTTTTCATAGAAGTGCGTTATTTCAAAAGTATACGTATTTGTTCTTTTCGTTACGGAATTTTCTATAACCAAAGAATAACTCCCTTCTTCAGAAATCCACGTTCCTTTTGTATAACCCACACCGTTCAGCGTTGCTGTTACATTAGAATCGCTCCATGTGGCATACACCCTATTATCAGTATTAGATTTCACAATGGTTGCCACAGGGATATCAACTTTTAATTCTATATACACAGTTGCTGACGTATTACCCAATGCGTCCTTTGCGTAAAAATAATACTTACCGTCTGGATTAGAAACAGGAATTGTAATACTGGTTTGAGAATGCGCCGTATAGGAGGTTTCCCCCGGCTTTTTATAGTACAGCGTTACCGAACTTAACGCATCACTCGCTGTAACCGTAAAAGCTTTATTTACTGTTTCGGAAAACTCTGCTATATCACAACTAAGTGTTGGCTTATCGTTATCCATCAGCACTGTATAAGTACTTGAAAGATTTCCCGCCAAGTCCACACAATAAAATGAGTATGAACCACTAGCTGTCAACGAAGCCCCGTTAGAATATTGCACGTAACTGCTTGAACCAGGAGCTCGAACGTAACATCTTGATATTCCGCACGCATCCGATGCTGAATAATATATCGATGACGCTGCTGTCTTCCCTCCACTTGAGAGAATTGAACCGTTTGCATAAACATAACCAGTTGGTGCTGTTGCATCAAGATATATCGAGGATTCACTAGATATATTTCCTTGCTTATCAACTGCTCTAAACGTATACACGCCATTACCAGAAGTTTTTGCAATTGTAGACCCATTAGTATATGTTGTCCAACTTGTAGAGCCTGGCTTCTTATACTGCACATAACTAACGCCCTCACCCTCGTCTGTTGCCTTATAATAAAAAGCGTTTTTGTAGTAGTAAGACGATATTTTTGTCCCACTTGTATTGTAAAAATTACCCGTTGGTTCAAATATATCATAATGAATACGCTGTGGTCTTGGATTATAGGTCGTATCATCATATAAGAAGCACATATCTTCCAAACTAGCACTTACATTTTCATCGTCGTCCAAATATGCCAAATTTTTAAATCGTATATATACAAAATGATTCGTTGCATCATAATAAAGAATATCATAATAGTTTGAGTATTTACTCCATGCATAATCCCCATCATAAGAGTCTTCTCTATTACAAGCCACACCATCAACAAAGTATATTTGACACCCCATCGATGCCCTAAAAGAAATTGACGTTATATAATCATTAAAATCATCTGGATCCACGTATGCTCTAGGACTGAAGCAGGATACTTTATATACGTATTTTTCATCATCTACTGTAATGCTACTTGGAGCATTCGTAAA
>JAGAPA010000065.1 GCA_017623455.1 Clostridia bacterium
AAAAGCCACTACGAAATACAGCGTGTTTTGTTCGGTTACAGACTTTGCAAGTATGCGCCCTTACAAGAACACTTGTCTTTCTTGTGTTTTTCTCGTCAAAACATAATAATATTTATCAACCATTTGTTGTGACATAGCCTAATAAAAAGAACATATGGGGTGGTGTGACATGTTATTGAAAACTGAAAACATAAGCATTTTGATAAATTTTGAGAATGGAACTATTGATAGTTTTCTAATTGACAATAAGCAGAGGTTGCAGGATAAAAGTGATATTTTTACTTTGGGGTTAAGATCAGTAGACGGAAAGCGGTTTTCGTGCGATTCGTCTTTAGCAAAGCAAGTTAAAATTTTTGAGAATGGCGCGGAATATGAATTTGAAGGGTGTGAATACGGTCAACTTATTTGTAAGGTTGAAGTTAAGTTGTGCAACAACGATTTAGAGTGGCGACTTAGCACAAAAGGTCAAAATAAAGACGTTGTTGTCGAGTGGGTGGATTTCCCTAAAATAAAATTACCTCTTTTGAAAGAGAACACGCCAAACGGAGGAAGTGTATTATGGCCCTTTAACGAGGGGGTATTGGTTAGTGATATTGACGAAAAGGATTTTGCTTTTCCGCCACTTGAACCGGTTTATCCTTCACAAGGAAGTTATGCTGTTTTCCCCAACATGATTTCTTCTCAAATGTTAGCATATTTGTGGGATGATAAAAGTTTGTACGTTGGCATACATGATAAGGAACGAGGCTTGAAGGGAATAGATTTTTTCCGTTCGGGCGACTGCGTAGAGTTTAGAATTCGTTTATTTAGTGGTGTTAATTTCGGCGAAAAGTTTGAGATGGACTATCCGGTTGTGTGGAGCGTTGTCGGACCAACGTGGCAGAACGTTGCAGAGAAATACAGAGAATGGTTTGAGAGTGATCTGCCAAAAGGGTTGGTTAAAATAAATGATAATCCTGATATTCCTAACTGGTATGAGGATTCACCGTTAGTTGTTTCTTATCCCGTTCAGGGCAGGTTTGATAGTGATTTAATGTCGCCTAACAGATATATTCCGTATACTAACGCTTTAGGCATGATTGATAGAGTTAAGGAGAAGACCGATAGTAGATTGTTGGTATTGTTGATGCACTGGGAGGGAACTGCACCATGGGCACCGCCCTACGTTTGGCCACCTGTTGGCGGAGAAAAAATGCTGGAGGAGTTTAGGAATGAACTGCATAAACGAGGCGATTTAATAGGCTTGTACAGTTCGGGCTTCGGATATACCCTTAAAAGTAATCTTATACCGTCATACGATAAAACCGAGGAGTTCGAAAAGAATAACTTAAAAAGAGGAATGTGTACGGGCATTAATGGTGAGATGCGAGGTGCCATTTGTACGGTACAGAGAAAGGGTTATGATATTTGTCCTGCATCTAAAGAGGGTAAAGAAATTTTGGAAAAGGCGTATACTCCTTTCTTAAAATCAGGAATGGATTATTTGCAAGTGTTGGACCAAAATCACGGAGGAGGACAATATTTGTGCTATAATCAAGAGCACGGACACCCAACGGCACCCGGTAGATGGATGACTGCAAACATGAGAGAATTACTCAAAAAGTGGAATACGTATGCGCCTAAAACGTTATATGGGTGCGAATCAGCTTCGGCAGAGCCGTTTATATCAAGTTTGCTCTTTAGCGATAATAGGTTTGAGCTTAATTTCAAAGCGGGCAAACCTGTGCCTTTATATCAATACGTATACCATGAGTACGTCCGTAACTTTATGGGTAATCAGGTAGGTTGTCCGTTTAAGCAGAGCGAAGATACGCTTCGTTATCGTCTTGCGTATTCATTTGTTGCTGGTGACAGCATGACAATTGTTATGAATCCCGACGAAAAAATTATGGCGCATTGGGGAAGGGAATACTTTGAAAATAAAACGGATGGAGATAAGGCGTTGCTTCTGATTCGCAATCTCACTCGTTTTTACAATGAAAAGGCAAAGCCTTATTTGTATAATGGAAGAATGACAAGCGGACAAATAATAGAAAGCGGTGTGGATTATTTTGAACGCCGTGACAAGGCAGGTAAAATTGGGCTTTCACGATTGTTTTATTCATATTGGGAAAAGGATGATGGAAAGGTTGCAATCATAGCAAATCCAACAGAACAATTTATAGTAGCGAATGTAGAGGGTAATGAAATAACGGTTGCACCGTTAGATGCTGTTTTGGTGCATTGTTAGATTAAAGGCGTTTTATATAACTATGCGTAAATGTGGAATAAGCTGATAATGTTTGCGTTTAGTAAAAGACGTTATAAAAGATAATATTGTACGATTGAGTTTTTCTGATTTGTACTAATTTTCCGCTTTTCTGCTTGACATTGATTTTATATTGTATTATAATACAATAAGCAACAACGCGCATTAAATGAGCAAGATATGAGAGATTTGCACATTGTTGACAAAGTTTTAAGGAGAAAAATCCAATGTTTAACGAAGAAAGAGAAACGCAAATCCTCAATATATTGCAGGAGAACAATTATTACGCGACGGTGGAGTACATTGCGCAGTGCATACATATCAGTCCTTCGTCCGTAAGAAGGGACCTTAACAAGCTTGAAGCTAAGGGAATAGTAAAGAGAAGCTACGGCGGAGTGTCGTTACTTCGTGGCGATAAGTCTATTGTGCCGTTTGCAATGCGTACGCACCGTAATATCGACCTTAAAAAGTCTATTGCAAGAAAGGCAGTATCGCTTATAAAGGAGGGCGACGTAATCTTTATCGACGGCTCGTCTACCGCATACTTTTTATCCGAGTATTTGTCGGGGTTTGAAAAGCTTAAGGTTATCACCAACGGAATAGACGCGCTTACCTCGCTTACTAAATATCGCGTTGACGTATATTCTACGGGCGGAATGTTGTCGCCACCCAACCGCGCGGTGCTTGTGGGCAACTTTGCGCAAGAAATGATCAATTCCGTGCATGCAGACATTGTGTTCTTTTCCTCGCAAACGATGGACAGCGACGGCGTGGTATACGATTGCTACGAAGAGGAAAACCGTATTCGTCAGCTTATGATGAAAAACTCTTCACGAAAGGTATTTCTTTGCGACAGCACCAAGCTTTCTCAACAGTCCACCTTTAAGCTTTGTAACGTAAACGACGTGGACGATATAATCTGCGACAAGCCCCTACACGATTATTTTACCGTTCCCGTAAAAGCAAGACTTCACTAAAAGCATATTAAATCCCATTCCTTATTATATATAGGGAGTGGGATTTTGCAGGAAAGCCCCTGCTGGCAAAATGAGTTCTTTTGCAAAAGCGAGTAATTAAGTGTAGTTGGTTTCTTAACTTGATGTACGATGACGACTGCCGAAGCAACGTGACGTTGCATCCAATTATTGTTCTTTAGCAAAGCAAGTAATTAACTACAACTAGTCCTTTCCCACCTGTCATTGCGAGGAGCGTAGCGACGTGGCAATCTCAAACAACCACCATTAGTTCTTTTGTTTGGGAGTGTGCATTCGCACCGATCCACGAATCGCCCTTTTTTATTTTTTATCTTTTGTAATATTGCTTGATATTCGGTTTTATAAGTGCTATAATCATATTGTAAAAACAAAAGGAGAAAATTATGGAAAGAAAACTTGGAATAATAAGCGAATGTATTGGTGGCGAAGAGCCGATCGATACTTTGGACCGCATAAAAAAGGCGGGCTTTGAAACGTTTTTTACAGGGTATATTGACAACGAAACCGTTTCCGCGCTTGTAAATAAGGCGGACAAACTTGGTCTTGAATGTGAATTTATTCATGCCCCCTTTAAGGGAATAAACTACATGTGGACGCCCGGGCTTGATTATCTTTCCGTTTACAACGGCATGAAGCAGAGCATTGATACCGCGTCCGAGTGTGGAATAAAAACCGTTATAACCCACGTTTCAAGTGGTTGGAATCCACCTCAGGTTTGCGACGTCGGACTTTTTAGATATGACGCGTTAGTCGAATACGCAATAGGTAAAAACGTAAATCTTGCCTTTGAAAATCTCAGAAAGCTCGGCAATCTTGCGTGCCTTATGGATAGATACGACAATATTGAAAACGTTAAATTCTGCTACGATTGCGGTCACGAGCATTGCTATACCGCTGTAGTTCCTTTCCTCGATTTTTATGGAAAGAAGATAACGTGTACGCACATTCACGACAACCACGGCAGACATTGGGACGATCCGCTTGCTGACGGCGACGAGCATCTTTTGCCGTTTGACGGTAACGTTGATTATAAGGTTATGATGGATAAGCTAAACAAAGCGGAGTACCGCGGTTCGCTTATGCTCGAAGTCTTCAACGGAAAATATCAGCACATGACTCCCGACGAGTTCATTGCCGATTGCTATGCAAGAATCAAAAAGATTTCGCAATTATAATGTTAACGTGACGGCGCAATTCAACAATCGTCTTTTAATAAGAAAATATAAAATTCCTTATCCTTATAAGACCTGCCCCTGTTTAGACAAGACAACGTGACAGTGCAATCCAACAATCGTCTTTTAATAAGAAAATATAAAAATTCTTATCCTCACAAGACCTACCCCTGTTCAGTCAAGGGTAGGGGGACCACCTTGGTGGTGGAAGGGATAAATATAAAAAACCAAACTATATTCTCATTCAAAATAACAAAGGCAAAGTAATGATACCTACGATAATAATAACGGTGGTTACGTGTATAGCAATGATTGTATGCGTAATAACCAATGCGGAAATAAAAAAACTGCATATACCGCTTTACTGGGTGGTAACGCTTTTAGGTGCGCTTATAATACTTATAAGCGGACTTTTGCCGTGGGAAACAGCCTTAAATGCCCTTATTGCAGACTCTTCGGTAAATCCCGTAAAAATCCTCGTGCTTTTCCTTTCCATGACAATGCTGTCTGTATTTTTGGATGAGGCAGGCTTCTTTAGATACTTAGCCGGCGTAACGTTGAAAAAGGCGGGGAATAGCCAGTTTCGCCTATTTTTAATGCTGTTCATAACAGTTTCGGTGCTTACCGTTTTCACCTCAAATGACATAATAATTCTTACCTTTACACCCTTTATCTGTTATTTTTGTAAGCATGCAAAAATCGATCCTCTGCCCTTTCTTATAGAGGAGTTCGTGTGCGCAAACACGTTTTCCATGGCGCTTATGATAGGAAACCCCACCAATATCTACCTTGCGCTCTTCAAAGATATTGGATTTATGGAGTACTTGTCGGTAATGTGGTTACCTGCGCTCATTGGCGGACTTGTTGCGTTTGGAGTGATGTTTGCAATCTTTTATCGTCGTTTATCTCAACCCATTTCGCCCTCGTTCGAGCATTTTTCGATAAAGAAGCCCATGGTAATAATAGGTCTTGTCCACCTTGCGCTTTGCACGGTTTTGCTTGCTCTTGCCGATACTTTGGGCGTAGACATGTGGATAATATCCACCGCGTTTGCCGTTTCTCTGTTCGTTGTGGTAAGCGTGTATAAATTCTTCAAAAGAGAGCATTTCGTGGAGGTTACACAGACTATAAAACGCGCGCCTTGGGGGCTTATTCCCTTTATGCTTTCCATGTTCATTATCGTTTCCGCGCTTGATTATAGCGGTGCAACGGCGCAGTTTGCATCTCTCCTGTCGTTTGGCGAACCCGTGTTTACTTACGGTATTGCTTCAACTTTGGCTTGTAACGTGGTAAATAATATTCCAATGAGCGTGCTTTTCGGCTCGTTGCTTAACGCAGGTGGCGGTTCTGTAGGTGCGGTGTATGCATGTATTATCGGTTCTAATATCGGTGCTTTTCTCACGCCAATCGGAGCGCTTGCAGGCATTATGTGGTCCAATATCCTAAAAGCGCAAAAGGTAAAAATCGGGTATATTAAGTTCGTTTTATATGGTTGCATAATTGCAATCCCCACCCTTCTTGCTTCGCTTTTCTCGCTTTTGCTTGTACTGTAAAAACAATAAAACCCCGTTGAGTTTCACCTTAAATCAGTGAAAAATCAATGGGGTTTTTTTTTATGATAAAGTGTAATTTATAACGTTTTGCGCATAACGTAACCGTGTTTTTCGCACCTAAATAGGTTTTATCGGTGCTTTTTATTCGTGAGAATATTAAATTATTATTTGATGAGATCCGTAAGAAGCGCATGCCAATTAGATGGGAAGCCTATATCGGTTAAGATTATATTGTATGAATTTATAATGGTATCTAAATTTGTTACGATACTGTTAATATCGTCTTCGCTTAACATACAACATATTACATAAACATGTGCAAATAATTTATTTTCCGGGAATTGTTGTTTTAGATAATCAGGAAGTTTAACGATCTCTAATTCTTTATTGTACAGTCTGCTATAATGAGCGCAAATATTTCTGATATGAACTATTTGTTGTATCCAATTGGCTAAATAGTATGGTTTAGTGTTGAAATTTAGTACCAAATCTTTTAAAATTTTATTTTGTAAATCTTTTTGGAAAAATTGATACATAATCGAGAGTGTGCCAAAGGGGATGTATTCTACTGCAACCCAAGAAGGTATTTCTTCATACTGCTTGTAATGTTGTAAGAATGTTACGTTTTTTTGTTTTTCCTTTTCTTTTTCTAATGTATCAATAAACTTATTTAAATCAAAATTAGGACTGTAAGTGGTTTTATCAAGGTATCCTAATGCTCCGTATGTGTTTGCAGAATGGTATGCTATTAATGATCTTAATTTGATTTCGATTTTTTCTATATATTCAGATAAAATATGGCGGAGAACTCTATCAAATTCGTACAACTTATAAAGTGTAGAAAAAGTTGTGGCATTAACATATGTATTAGTGCTTTTATTAATGAAAGATAATCCGTATGCATTTATAAATCTATAATAATTTAATTGCGATAAAATATATTCAGCATCTGGCATATCAATAGTAAGCCCACGATCTTCAAGTAATTTTATTTGTTGTTGATGTGTTAAAAAGGGTTTAATAGGCTTTTTATCTTGCGTGCTCATAGTTTTCTCCAAAGTTTGAATAAAAAAAGTCCCGACTTGGTTCGCATTGTCAAGAGGCGTGTCGGGCTCTGTTAACAATATTATATGTTACTTACAAAAAAATGTCAACTATTTTCTGTAAGTTTTTATTTTTCACGATAAGATTTTGCAAAATTGTCGCGAAATACAATAAAAATGATAGAAATAGTTATATTTAATTATGTTTATAAATTGTTTTAAGCGATTAAAGCGGACGAATAACGAGAGTGTCTATAATGTCCTCGCCGTTTACGGTCTTAATTCCGTAGCCTGTTTTTTTGGCTATTCTGAATATTGCGTCGCCGTCTATACCCACGCAATTGTGAATAGAGTGCAAAAGCTCTTCCGCTTCGCAATGGAAGCGCGTTGTGGTAGAATAAATTCCGCGAGTTCCGCCCATTGCGCATACACATCCGTAAAATTCTCGTACTTCTTTTGTTGTTATAGTGTTACTGCTCGATCTGTTCTTGCACTGTATCAGAATTTTTTCTTCAAACCCGAATTGATCGACAACTTCCAAAATGCCGTCAATACCGCCGTCCTCACTTCCGCCCGTGCGCTTTGCGGTTACAACGTTGTATCCGAGCATAGTATAATATCTTTCGAGTAGCCTTACCGTATATTCCTCGAAAAAGTATCCGCCAAGAGAGTGTATCGTGTCTAAAAATTTAGTTCTTCCTTTCCAGATTTTACTGTTCTTATTGAGCTTTGGAGTGGCGGTATACAGCGATCCTTCCTTTACGATAAGTCCCGTTTTTTCCATATCTGCAAGCGCAACGCCTATCGTTGATTTAACCACTGCGTCGTCTTTCAGGCTTTTTGTATCTAACGCTCCCGATTCTTTAAGAACCCAATCGAAAATATCCGATTTCTTGATTTTTTCGCCCATTACTTTATGAACAACAAGCTTGCGGATTTCCTTTTCGTCCACGCATATTACGTCATCCTTAAATGTCATTTCGTCGTCCTCCTTTCAATCTTTGTCAAAGAATAGATGGTTTTTCTTAGTTCATACTGCTGATTTTTCTGTAAATGGAAGGAGTAGTGCCTACCGTTTTTTTGAACTGTTCCGCAAAATATACCGGGTTGTCATAACCGCATTGTTGAGATATTTCGGTTATCGGCATATTGGACGAGCGGAGCAACGTTTGGGCTTTTTGCATGCGCACCGCAGTAAGATACTGCATGGGGCTTACGTTGTACGTGCGCTTGAACGTGTGGATGAGGTAGAATTTATTTACAAATACCAGCTCTGCCAAAAACTCAACGTCAAAGCTTTTGGTGTAATTATTGTCTATGTACGTCTTTATTTTAAGCGCAATCTCGTTGTATCTGTGCTTTATGGGGCTGATCTTATCGGGAAGACGCACAATCTCCGAAAACAGCTGATACACAAGCCCTTTTAGCGCAATATAACACCCCTCTCGATTATCTGTAAGCTCGTTCGTCATTTTTAGCATAAGATTGTAAATCGGATTGTTGCTGTCGCCGAAAACCTTATATTCGTACGGATTGTCCGATAGCGTGTTGGGTGGCATAAACGATATGTTAATATTATCCAAAAGCAACGAGTAGAACTCTACGGGCTTATCGTTGCTTGCATGCGGAGAGTGAATAACGTCCGAGTTGAGTATAACTACGGTATGGGGTTTTATTTCAATGCTTTTTCCCCCGAACTGAATTTCGCCGTACCCCTCCAGAAAGTAAAATATCTCCAAGTACTTGTGTGAATGAGGAGGCTGATATTCCCCGGCATGATACATTCCCTTGTTAAACAGTAGCAAGGTGGGAGTCTGTCCGTCAACCGTAGATTGGTTAAGCATTTCTTGACCGATATTGTAATAATAAACGGACTTGCCTTTAATATGATTTATGAACCGACTGTCCATTTCGGTGTATTTGCTCACTGCTTTTATTTCGACAAACTCAGTGTCGGTATTAGTGCTTTTTTTTCTCATATCTCCGCCTCTTAGGTTGTTTTAAGAATACGCTCATTCTCTTCTTTATTATATTATACAACATAAAAAGCAATAACGCAACAAAGTAAAGCAATTTTGTTATGCTTTTGAGCAAAAAGGTTATTGAAAATATTAAAAAAAAGGTTTATAATTATAATAGTGGATTATGGAAAAAAATTCGCAATCGTACAAATATTTATAAAAGAGGAGGCGCTATGAAAAAGGGATTTGTACACAAGGCAGGCAAAGGTGCGTTTGATTACGCAGGCTGGCCCTCTATTGCAAAACTCGTAGACGGAACGCTTGCCGCAGTGTTTTCCGGAAACAGAATGCATCACGTTTGCCCGTTTGGCAGAAGCGTAATCTGTTATTCTAAAGACAACGGCGAAAGCTGGTCAAAGCAAGCAATCGTAGTAAACACCGATTTTGACGATAGGGATGCAGGTATTGTTGTAAATGGAAAGCAGGTGCTTGTAAGCTCGTTTAATAATAACTATGCATTCCAAAGACGTGATTGTAACTGGAAGGACGACAAAAATAAAAATCTTATCAATTCATACATAGACTTTATGGAAGGAGTTGCCGACGAGGACGACGTAGGTTCGTCCATATCGGTCAGCGAAGACGGAGGATATACTTTCCCCGTTCGTTACAAAATTCCCATTACTTGCCCGCATGGCCCTATTCTTCTAAAAGACGGAAGATATTTTATGGTGGGCAGAGAGTTTGCAATAAATCCTCTTGACAGAACGAAAGGAAAAGAGTATAATTTCCTCCCTTACGGACTTTATTATATGTTCTCATCCGACGGATACAACTGGACAGACCCCGTTGCTATTCCGCTTCCCGACGAGCTTATGAAGGATAATATGTGCGAGCCCCACGCTGTACAGCTTAAAAACGGTGAGGTTATGGTTCATATTCGTGTTCAGGGCGGACCTAACGCGTCGTTTAAGGGATTAAGAACGTTCCAAACTGTTAGCAGTAACGGAATAAGTGATTGGAGCGTAGCGAAAGACCTCGGAATTTTGGGATCGCCTCCTCATCTTCTTCGTCATAGTAGCGGTGCTATTATTTGTTGTACCGGCAGACGCGACGCGCCGTTTGGCGAGCAGGCTATGATTTCTTACGACGAGGGCGAGAGCTGGACGGAGCCGTTCTATATCGATAAAGACGCCGAAAACGCCGACCTTGGCTATCCATGCTCTGTGGAGCTTGACGACGGTAGAATTATGACTATTTATTATCAGCACGACAACAAAGGCGATAAGAATAGTATAATGTACACAATTTGGGATCTTCCCGAAAAAAAATAAAAAGTCTTTCTTGCGTCGCAATAGTGCATAAATGAGAACTTCCCCTAGGTCACGTACGCTTTAGTACGCTCCCGTCGGGGAAAACCCCATTTATTTCTCTTGCTCGCAATAAAGCCTTTTTGCAACGTGACGTTGCATCCGAACTTTGTGCTTTAACAAAGAGAGCAATTAACTACCGTTAGTCCTTCATATTGGGAGTGCGCCTCCGCACCTCGCAATAAAGCCTTTTTACTGGGAATTGAGTGTAGAGGTAGGCAATCCTCTCACCGCACGGGGTTGTTAAAATTGAGAGTGGGTCTGCCCACCGTTTCATCCGATTATTGTGCTTTAACAAAGCAAGTAATTAACTACCGCTAGTTCCTTTTGATGTAGGGGCGATTCATGAATCGTCCACATATTGACCGTGGGTCTGCCCACTACGTAGGCGTACACCCATTATTGTTATTCAACAAATTTAACAATCAATCGCCGTTGGTTTTTTATGTTCGAGAGAGAGTCTTTGCTCCGGAAGAAGGAGTTACACGCTTAAAAATTTATCTATAAAAACAA
This sequence comes from Clostridia bacterium, assembly GCA_017623455.1. GTDB lineage: Bacteria > Bacillota > Clostridia > Christensenellales > Pumilibacteraceae > RUG12826. Next base: position 10,856 of record JAGAPA010000065.1, read on the forward strand.
AAAAATAAAAAACATATTTTAAGGAGAATATAAAATTATGAGTATTATGACTGAAACAAAAAAGTTGTTAGTTCCTATCATTACCCCTTTTAAGGAGAATGGAGAAGTTAACTATGATGCGTTGGCAAAGCTCACCAAAAAGGTGCTTGACGACGGTGCGGACGGAATTTATGCAACCGGTAGCAGCGCTGAAACCTTCCTTCTTTCTACTGAAGAACAGAAGAAGAGCATTGAGGTTATCGTAAAGGCTGCAAACGGAGCAAAGGTTGTTGCGCACGTTGGTAGCGTAGGAACAAAGAACGCTATCGACCTTGCAAAGCATGCTGAAAAAGTAGGCGCAGACGAGATCGCTTCTGTTCCTCCCTTCTACTTCAAGTACGGATTTGCAGGCATTAAGCAGTACTATAAAGAGCTTTCCGAGTCTGTTTCCATTCCTACCCTTATGTACAACATTCCCGGCTCTACCGGTGTTTCTCTTACCGTTTCCGAGCTTGCAGACATTATGCGTCTTCCCAAGGTAGAAAGCTTGAAGTTTACCGACACTAACTACTATATGATGCAACAGGTTATCGCAGAAACCGGCAAGTTCGTATACTCCGGTTCTGACGAGAACTTCATCTCTGCAATCGCAATGGGCGCAAACGGCGGTATTGGAACTACGTACAACTTCATGGTTGACAAGTACGTAAGAATCGCTAAGGCTTACAACGAGGGCAAGATGGACAAGGCTCTCGAGATTCAGAAGTCTGCAAACGCAATCACCAGAGCTTGTATCGAAAGCGGTACCTTGGCAGGAACCAAGTATATTTGTACAATGCAGGGTATTGACGTAGGAACCGTAAGAAGTCCCTTTGCACCTCTTACCGAAGAAGCTAAGAAGCACATTGAAGAAGTTTACGCAAAGAACATCAACATCTAACAAACAAAAAAATTTCCCATACGAAAAGAGTAATGTTCTTAGCGGAGAATTTGAAAACTCTACTAAGTGCGAGCATCGCATTTGTCTGGACAAATACAGAATGGGCTAAGCCCAAACCCATATAACAAGCAGAAAGAGAGAACAAAACGGTTTATCGCCGAAATGTTCTCTCTTTTTCTGTTAGGCGATATGTTTGCAAGCAAACGCGATATACTCGCTTTGCTCGTGCGATATATTGTCGCTTCGCTTCAATGTGATATGATATAAATCCCCTCACGCCTCGCAGGGCATATCGCTTGCCGTAGGCA
>JAGAPA010000066.1 GCA_017623455.1 Clostridia bacterium
ACTGGAGTTCAGACGTGTGCTCTTCCGATCTGCAAGACTACGTGAGAAAAGACGAGGTTCAGTCGCCTATTGTGGTTGTGGATAGCGTGTCTATTTCCGAAAAAATGAAGATCGTTTACACGTCATTGCCTGATGACGTCAAGTTGACTCAGCGTCAGTCACAAATCTTAGAGCTGATTTTAGACGGAAAAACAAGAAAGGAAATAGCGTCAAAGCTGATTATTTCCGAAAATACCGTAAAAATGCATACGTCAATGCTATACGATACGCTCGGCGTAAAAAACAAAGAGGAAATTTTCGCGTTAGTTTATAAAAACAAAGAAAACTAAATATAAAAACTTAAAGGCGTTACGTAAAAACAGCGTAGCGTCTTTAGCATGTTATCCTTAACGGAGAACACGCTAAAACTAAGTTTGCCCTTAAGGGCAAGCGAAGTTACTGCGAAAACTTCACTTACAAAAAAAAGAGCAGACACATAAGGTCTTTTCCCCCTTGCGTGTTTGCTCTTTCTGTTTGTATAAGCGTTTGGTTTTACCTCATTTTAGTCGCCCCTACAAATAGAGTAACTAACGACAGTTAATTGTTTGATACACTAAAGCACAAAAATCGGGAGTGCGCCTTCGCACCGTCACGTTGCCTTTGTCAAAGAACAAAAATCGGGAGTGCGCCTTCGCACCGTCACGTGTGGATTTTGCTGTTTACTGCCTGCCTTTATAGGGTACGTCTATCCGTAGTGTGTAGGTATGGGTGTATTAATACAATATTACGCCCCAAACCTACCCATAATACACCCATCGTGGGTGTATACAGTGCGAAGATAATTATGTTATAATTATTATACAAAATACAGGGAGGTAAAACATGAAAGAATTTTTTGGAAAAATTAAGGCTTGGATAATTGGACACAAACTCGTTTCGATTATTATTGCATCCGTTCTCGTAGTAGGAATTGGTTGCGCTATCGTTTTACCGATTGCATTAAAGGAAGACCATACGTTTGGAACGGAATTAGAGTACGACGATACGTATCACTATTACGTTTGCGAGTGCGGTGAAAAAAAGGGCAAAGAAAAGCACGACTACTCATTGAGGGTAACGGACGAAGACTTTTTGAAGGCTAGCGCAACGACTACGTCAAAAGCGCAGTACTGGAAGTCTTGCAAGTGCGGAAAGGCTTCTGATAACGTTTATTTTGAAACGGGAAAACTTGACACGAGAATTTGGAATGTTCAAGATCTTTCCAAGGTCTTCGACTGGGAAGAAGTAGCAAATCCCACCTACTCAACCAACTCCGACGGCGAGGTTGCTATCGAGTGGTATCAAGGCGATGCTAAACTTGATGCAAGACCTATAAACTCAGGTACATATAAAGTAAAGATTTCCATTGCGGAAAACGACACCTACGCAGGTGTTAGCGCGGAGAAAGAATTTACTATTTCGAAAAAACAAATTAGTATTCCCATACTCGAAAAAGAGTACGACGGCAACGACGAGTTCGAATTTAAGTTTACAGAACCCGGCAGGGAAGATATTATCTTCAATATTAAGATAGGCAATGCAAACGCGGGTGTTTATGATAATCAACCGATTACGTACGTTGTAAATAACGCAAACTACGAGGTTTCAAAAACCACCGTGAACGCCAAAATCAACAAACGTCCCGTGTGGTCTGAAAACGTAAAATTTACGTACGGTAATTGCGTTGTATGGACGGGCGAAGAGGCAATAGAGGAAGTAGTAATCCAAAACGTATTAGAAGGCGAGAGTATCGATTGCTCTATGGTTGAATGGAAGTTTAGCGCAAAGGACGTTGGAAGTGCTCTTGAGGGAATAGAATTCCTCGACGGAAACGATGGGCGCGCAAATTACGAGTTCGTTCTTCACGATAGTTCGGCAACCATTCTTCCAAAAGTTGTGGACGACTTTACGTACGCGTTTGAATATAACGGAACTGCCCACCGTGTGGTTACGATTGTAGGCGACGCGACGAACGATATAATTAACGGTGACCAAGTAGAATTTGAAGCAAAGTTCGAAACGTCTAACGCAGGCGCTAAACTCGACTCAAGTTTCGAGCCTGGATTCGTTGGAAATAATTACGTTCTTGGCGAAGGCGCAAACGTTACGCTCGTAAAGAAAGTAGTTTCAGAATTACCCCTCGTAATCGAAACGGAGTATAACGGAATAAGCGGAACAACGGACGGCTTGGTTGCAAATTTAGAGATAGACGGAGTACAGGCAACACTCCTTTTCACGGCATATAAAAGCGACGGAATAAACAAGATTTACGCTCCCGGCAGATACGAGGGAGTAAGTTTAGCGGAGGCAAGCCTTGGAGATAACTTCGATCTTAATATAGACTACAACGACAAACGTAGCATCGTAGTTAACGCTAAAAGCCTGCCCGCGCTCGATTTAAGGGTTGCCGTTGGTACGTATAACCTCGGCGAGATTACGTTGTTAGGTAAAGACGGTATCCTTTCAGACGAAGGTTCTATTACGATTACTATTTCAAAAGACAATGCGTCTGGTGTGGGGGTAGGAGCGGTATACGACTTAATTATAGACGAGCAGTATAGCGCGACGGGTAAAGAGTTGGTTGAATATAAGGACGAAAGTATCGCCGAATATTACCGTTTTGTGCCTGACGAGAACGGCGTTATCGGAACTTTGACCATCGTTGAAGATTGCGACGTACAGTTCGACGGCTCTTGCGCATGCGGACAAGAGCATGAAGTTTCCACGAGTTTAAGCAACGCCTATGTGTTTAAGTGTCAAACCGCCGAAAAAATCACCTTCGACGTTAGCGCAGGACAAAAACTTTACTTCAAGGTTATGGGTGGCTCTAACAGTAAACTCAACGACTTCTACTTTAAGGCGGACGAAGGTAGTACGGCAACGTTTAGGTATGTAACACATTCGTTGACTGCCGCGACGCCTTCCGACGAAGGATTACCCGTTGTAACGGAAATATACAGCGACATAGCCGATACTTGGGATTTCTATTTAGTAATTACGTGTGTAACGTCAGGTAGGGTAGTTATCACCGTAGAATAAAAAGATGCTTGGGTGGTGGGCGTATTGCTTACCACCCACAAACTAAAAACACTAACAACACTTAGAGCGTGCTATAAATTTGCTAACGTTTCTCGGTTGCTTTATGCGTTCGTGTTTAAGATAAATAAAGGAGAAAAGTCTATGAAAACAAAATCTAAAATCTTAGTTTCAATTTTGCTTGCGTTTGCACTTATCGTTAGCGTGTTTGCTCTAACGCCTCTTACGGCAAGCGCGGATGGTAAAAAGGTTGACTTTGTAATCAAAGACCCGTTTGACGTTTACTTTGAGCAAACGGGTAGAAAC
>JAGAPA010000067.1 GCA_017623455.1 Clostridia bacterium
CTTCGGTCAGTTGTTACTTGACCGCCTAATTTTCATTGTCTATTGACACATCGTTAGTTTTGTGGTATCATATAACTACGATGCTTGGGGAAACGTTGTAAGCAAGTTCTTCTTCAAGTACGGAGTAGCAAATGCCAAGACCAATTACAGCATCACGCTTGGCACAGCCGTATACACCGCGCAGGATATGATTATTATTGGTTTTGGGGGTAATTATAGTGACAAAAACTGTTTTATATCGCATATATACCATAATTAATATCATATTGTTATTTTTATTTGTTATTTCATTTTTTAGTGCTATTTCAAGTATTATTAACTATATTGTTTTATTATGTATGTTTTTAGCTTGTGCTATTTGTAATGTTATATATTGCAGCAAAAGAAGATCGGGAAAAGAGAACATTATTACACAAAGGAAAGAAGAGTTTTTTAGAGATTATGTAAACAGAAAACAATTAAGAAAATATGAAATGCGTGCTTGGTGGATTGGATGTGATGATATTCCATATAACAACTTGTTAAACGTTTTTTCTTTTATAGCACTAATAATATCTTTTAGTTTACCGATAGTTTTTAGCATTTTAAGTTTACCTATGTGTGATTTTAATTTTAAGCTAATCGATGGTTTATATAAGATTGATATTTATAAATATCTGACAAGTGTTGCACAAAGGATTTTTCCATTGTTTTTATGCGTTGTTATTAATAAGTCTACGTTAAATGTATTATGGTATATTTGTGGTGAAAACAAAAGTGGAACAAATTGTTAAACTACAGGATTAACATTTGGAATAAACATCGGTGCGCTATTTGTGGCGGGATATTGTGCATATATGTTTATTACAACTGGAATTACACCGACAGTTCCCGTATATGCCTAATCAAAAAGGAGTTAGTTAATGAATAAGAGGAAGATAATAGGTAATATTCTATTTATTGCAACGTTGTGCTCACCTGTTGTTGCTTTTAGCATTTCAACACTGGTGGGAGAACCGAATATTTTTGGAATTCCTGGAATGTTGAGATATACGTGGATAATGTGGTTTTTTATTCCCATAGGTGTGTGCTCTTTTATCGTGGGAGTATTATTGAAAAGGAATAATCAAAAATATAAGAAAAATTATGTAATTGCATTTATTTGTGTTCCGTTACTGATGCTTTTCGGTTCGTACCGTTTTATATTTGCTCATACGGTTTCGTATGATGTTGAAAGTGTGATACGTGTTGAAGAAGCGGTAGATATAAATCTTCCTCATAACGTAAAAGTTGCAACAAATATTTACGGTAATTATAACATAAGTTATGTCCAAATTATAAGTCAACAAGAAGAGAAGACGTTTGAAGAAGATATTGCTTCAAATCCATTATGGGTAGCAGAGATGAGCACATATGTTAAAGGAATTTTATCTGATGTTATTGAAATAGAGATCGAAGATTTTGATTACTTTTTGTTTTATAATATAACCGACAATGAGTACAATCAATACCCCAATGTAGGTAATTACGATTGTGTATTTATGGCATATAATATGCAACAAAACAGATTAATTCTAATAGACGATTATAAAATTACCATAGTATAAAACAGCTTGAGAGGTAGTTGCATAACACAAAAAGCGGAGCATTTGCTAAATAAAAACAAGAAAGTCCAAGTTTTTTGCTTGGGCTTTCGTTGTATTTCTCGTCATCTCGACAGCTTCCTCATGTCATTGCGAGGAGCAGAGCGACGTGGCAATCTCAACCTCTTAAAAGTCGTCCTTGCAAAGGGAAATGTTGCGTTTCATCCTCTATTGTCCTTTCAGAAAAGCCAAACACTCAACCGTCGTGGGTTTTTCCATATTGACGGTGGGTCTGCCCACTACGCAGGCGTACACCCAATAATTGTGTTTTAATAAAGCCAAACACTTAACTACTGTGGGGTTTTCATATTGGGAGCACTCCTGAGTGCCGGTCAGTTAATAACTGACCGGATGGTTTTACCCCTGCACGTGTGTTCGTTTTAGCTGTAATTGGAGAGAGGAGTGTTGTATCTATTTCCGATTACAAAATCTCGGTTTTGAGTGTGTTATTGCGTACTGTTATAATTCGTGGTTCTGATTCAATGATGGTTAAATCATAGGGTGTTATTAAACAATTCTTGACACGTAGTCTGATTTTTTTCCAAGGGTATTGCAAAACAAAAGAAATTGTGATATACTAATTATAGGCGCAAGCCGATAGTAATATATCAAGAAAAACGGTATACTATATATAAGAGGCAAAAGAGAGGGATTATATGAAAAAATATATACTTTCCATAGATCAGGGAACAACGTCGTCAAGAGCAATACTTTTTGACAAGAGCGGTAATATTATTCGTCAGTCGCAGTATGAGTTTGCGCAGATCTATCCGCATCCGGGCTGGGTGGAGCACGATCCCGAGGTTATTTACAGCACGGTAAAAAAGGCTGTGCGTGACGTAATAGAGGGCGTAGAAAACGACGTTGCGTGCTTAGGTATAACCAATCAGCGAGAAACCACGGTGGTATGGGAAAAGCAATCGGGAAAGCCTGTTTACAATGCTATAGTTTGGCAATGCAGACGTACCGCAGATGAGATAGAAAAGCTTAAAAATACCGAAAAAGAGGCATACGTAAGCTCCAAAACAGGACTTATTCCCGATGCATACTTTTCGGCAAGCAAGATAAAATGGATTCTTGATAACGTGAAAGACGCGCGTGAGAAGGCAGAAAACGGCGAGCTTTTGTTTGGTACAGTGGATACTTATCTTCTCTACCGTCTTACCGGCGGAAAGGTGCATGCCACCGACTATACTAACGCGTCAAGAACAATGCTTTTTGATATTTACGACAAGTCTTGGGATAAGGGCTTGTGTGAGATGTTCTCGGTTCCGCAAAGCTTGTTGCCCAAGGTTTATCCGTCCGGGCATAGGTACGGAATAACGGAAAAAGACGAGATCGGCGCAACGATAGAGATATGTTCGCTTGTGGGTGATCAGCAGAGCGCGCTTTTCGGGCAAAAATGCTGGGAGCGTGGTGAGGTTAAAAACACTTACGGCACGGGATGCTTTCTTTTGATGAATACGGGCGACACTCCGCTTAAATCCACTCGCGGTCTTATTTGTACGCTTGGCGCGAGCGTGGAGGGCGAGAGTGTTCCTTACGTTACCGAGGGTAGCGTGTTTATGGGTGGTGCGGTAATACAGTGGCTGAGAGATGAGATGCGTATGCTCGAAAAATCATCTGACAGTGAGAATATTGCGCTTTCCGTGCCCGATACCGCGGGCGTTTATATAGTTCCTGCGTTCGTGGGCTTGGGCGCGCCGTATTGGGATAGCAATGCAAGAGGAATAGTGTGCGGACTTACAAGGGGCGCAAATCGAGCGCATTTCGTAAGAGCGGGGCTGGAGAGTATTGCTTACCAAACCTATGACGTACTGCGCGCAATGGAAGAGGATCTTTCCGTCAAGGTAAAAGAGCTTAAGGTGGACGGCGGAGCTTGCGCTAATAACTTTTTAATGCAGTTTCAGTCCGACGTAAGCAACGTGAACGTTATCCGTAATTCCAACCTCGAATCCACCGCAATGGGTGCAGGGTTTTTGGCAGGGCTTGCAAGCGGATTTATTGCGGACAAGAGCGAGATTATGAGGTGTGGAGAGTATACCGTTTTCTCACCCTCGATAAGCGAAAAAACAAGAGAAGAACGGCTCGACGGCTGGGTAAAAGCTGTGGCAAAAGCACGTTCGTAAAATATTAATTTACAAAAAAGGAGAATACGTATGCAAGAAAATATGGAAATTTATGACGGAAACACGGGTAACGTATATACGGGAAGCGAGGGAGTGCGTGAGCAAACGGCACAGCCTCAAGAACGTATTTCGGTAGATGGGAGCTTGTTTGCAGCAAAGACTTATGGGTTTATGGCAGGCGGTCTTGCGGTATCGTTCGCAGTTGCGCTTCTTACCGCGCTGTTCTTTCCTACGGCAATGTTTGAATTTGAGTTTTACATGGCGGTGATAATAGGTGAGCTTGCGGTGGCAATGATTTTCAGCTTTGCGTTCAGAAAGCTTTCGCCTGTAGCAACGGGAGTGCTGTTCTTCGTGTACTCGATACTTACGGGATTTACGCTGTCGCTGTTTTTGACGGTGTTTGGGTTTAAGACGTTTCATTTGGCGTTCGGTGTGACGGGTGGTATGTTTTTGGTGCTTACGATAATCGGCTTTATCACCAAAAAGGACGTGGCAAGAGTGTGGCCCACTCTTTCTGTTATGCTTGTTGCGCTTATAATAACGTCTGTCATTGCGTTTTTCGTGGGTGGAGTTGCGGAGATGATAGTGTGCGGATTGGGAGTGCTTATTTTTGGCGCGGTAACGGTTTACGATACCAAAAAGATCAGACACTTTGCAGGTCTGGCTATGACCGAAAACGATTATAATAAGTACGTGATCTATTCCGCAATGCAGTTGTATCTCGACTATATCAATATTCTGCTTTATCTTTTAAGGCTTTTGGGCTTTTTGAATAAGCGGAAATAAAGTTTTATAAATCAGGGCGCGCTTTCCGTAAAAAAGGGATGCGCGTTTTTTTATTCCATTATTCCGTTTTTTGTTTTACAATATTCTTACCCGCGTAAAAATGCGAGGAAAGGAGGATAAAACAATGAATTATCAACAATGGAGCAAGGAATGGATGGCGAATTACGTTAAGCCGTCGGTAAAGGAGAGAACGTACTTAAGGTATGCAAACGTGCTGAGGTGTCAGATATTACCAAGCTTGGGAGAGATAGAGCTTGACGATATCAGTCCGCTTTTGGTGCAACGGTTTATAACCAAAATTACGGAAAGAGGGAACTGCCTTACGGGCGAAAAGCTTTCTGCCAACAGCGTAAACGTAGCGATCAGTGTGCTTAAAAATTCGCTGAAATCTGCATACGATGTTGGGATTATCGATCATTATCTCGATAACAGGCTGAAACGTCCCAAGCGCGAAGAACGCAAAGTGGAGTGTTTTTCCATAAGAGATCAGCACCTACTTGAAGAGGGCGCGCTTAAGGGCAAACGCAAGTATATCGGCGTTATCGTATGTCTGTATACGGGGCTGAGATTGGGCGAGGTGCTCGCGCTTAAGTGGAGCGACGTAAATCTGAAAAGGAGACAGATCAGTATTAATAGAACGTGTTACGACGTGTTCGTGTGCGGAAAAAACGAAAGGGTAGAACATTCGGCTAAAACCGCTTCGTCCAACCGCGTAATACCCATTCCGCCTTTTTTGAGGGAATTACTCAAAGAATACAGAAAAAACGGTACGAGCGAGTATGTTGTGGAGGATAAGGGTAAGATTGTCGGATTGCGGTCGTACCAACACTCTTTCGAGCTTTTGCAACACAAATGCGGAGTGGAGTATAAAAATTTTCATGCGTTAAGACATACCTTTGCCACGCGCGCTATAGAATGTGGAATGGACGTGAAAACACTGTCCGAAATATTGGGACACAAAAATTCCACGGTAACCCTCAACAGGTACGTGCACTCGCTAAGCACTTATAAAAGAAGCATGATGAATAAGGTGGGAAAATTGTTTGCAGGGAGCAGGAGTGGCTTTTGTGAGTTTAAATAATAGAGAATACGTATATCTGAAAACAAGTCAAATATTGAAAAATTTTTTGTTTGACGTCGTGTTTGATAATCAAATCGAGTAAAAATGCGATAAAACACGTGCTTTTTTTATTTTTATACTAAAAAAGTGACTCAAAATGGCGCATACGTAGGCGAACATTGTGAAAAAAAGAAAAAAATTCAAAAATTCTCGATTTTTTTTAAAAGATATCTTGACATTTTTTGGATTATGTGTATAATATTATATTAAGAAAATGTGTATGAGCCTTAGCCGTGTAAAAATTGGCTTTGACGGTTATGGGAAAATGCATTTATTGAAATTTCAAAAGGAGAACGGCATGAAATTCAGAAATTCTATCATCTTGTTAATATCCATGTGTCTGATGTGCATGTTCGGTCTTTTTATGACAAACGAGCTTCGTAAGCGCGATACCAAGTGGGAATTGATCGTTGACGGAAGATCGGTTGCTTCAGAGCAAATGGAGTTTAGTGGCTTTATGGTAGTTCCCGGAGGAAGTGACAACTACACTTTGCGCGTAACTCCCGTATCAAGCGTTTACGCGGATCTTATTTTGGATTTTGACGAAATGGACGGCTCTGTAAATACCCCCTTAAAGGATTATACGAGGGTTGCCGTTTCGGTAAGCGGAGAGCAGGTTTTTGATAAGCTCCTCAGCGAGGTATTTGAAGGCGAGGATTATAAACAGGTAATAAAGGTAGTAGAGGGTAAATCGTTTGATATCGATATTAAGTTCTATCTTCCACCCGAGGTTGGTAACGTTGTAAAAAACACCACGGCGGACTTTTATTTGACCGTAACTTTCGAAAATCAGACGATAGGCGATATGCATGGCTGATATTAAAGAACAGAAAGAACAGGAAGAAACCAAGCCCAAGACTTTATTGCAAAAGATTTTGGACGTGGTTGCAACCGTAATAGTTGTTATAGTCGTTATTTTGGCGGTGCTGGTTCTGATAATTACCTTAACCTCCAAAAAAAGCCCGGACGGCGCTACCAATATTTTCGGATACCAAATGCGCACGATTCTTACGGGCTCTATGGAAAAATGCAAACACGACGATCCTGACGAGGAGTGCGATCATCTTGACGTAAGCGAATACGAGATAGGTCATTTGCCCGTAAACACAATGATTTTTATCGAGCTTGTTCCTACCGACAAGGCTTCCGCCGACAAGTGGTACGACGGATTGAATAAAGGCGACGTTCTCACTTTTCAATATTCGGGAATAGGAGTTGTTACTCACCGTATTATCGACAAACAGCCCACGGGTAACGGGGGATGGAGAATCGATCTTATGGGAGATAACAGAGGAAGCGACGGAACGGCAGGCGTTCAGACAATAATAACCGACAAGCAGGGGACGAACTACGTCATAGGCAAGGTTGTTGCGCAAAACGAATTTTTGGGCAACGTGGTATATATGATAAAGCAACCGCTCGGCGCGATTCTTGTAATATTTATACCGTGTCTGGTTATTGCGGTTATCGAGGTCATAAAGATCATAAGCATCATCGTTCAGTCTAAAAAGGAAAAAGACAAGGAACTGCAAGAGGCAAAGCAAGCCGAAAACGATGCTGTTAAAAACGATATAGAAGAGCTTAAAAAACAGATTGCGCTTGCACAGCAATCGCTCTTGCAAAACAACGGCATGCAGGACAACGCTGAATCTCAAACATCCCCAAGTCCGCAAACGGGTACTGATATCCCCGACAAAGAAACGGACGGCGGAGAGGATGAGAAGTAAACTCCGGTAATATCCGCGCAATAAAGTGCGGCATTTACATAAAAAGAAAAAATTTTATAAAGAGAGGTAAAAAAACATGGGAACAATGGAAATTTTATTAATTGTTTTCGGATTCATCGTGGGCTTGGTCGTACTCTTTACACTCGTAACGGTTGTAAGAGATATGCTCAAGGAGAACAGAGAGGTTCGTAGAACCGAGGCTGAACGTCGTCTTATTGCCGACCAGAAGTCTCTTATCGAAAGAACCAGACTCGAGGCAGAACAGCTTGAAGCAGAAAAAGCTCTTGCAAAAGCTAAGTTGCCCGAAGTTGCAGCTCCCGTAGCTGTTGAGGCGCCTGCTCCCGTTGTAATCGAAAAGGACGACGAGGCTATGAAGGCTATCGCAGAAGGAATTGCTGAGATCAAGGCATTACTTGAGGCACAGAAGGCAGCTCCCGCAGTTATCGAGGCAGCTCCCGTTGCTGAGAAGGCAGTTGTTATCGAGGAAGAGCCCGTAGCAGAAGAAGTAGTGGAAGAGGTTGTGGAAGAAGCTCCCGTTGAGGAAGTAGTAGAAGAGCCCGTAGCAGAAGAAGTAGTGGAAGAGGTTGTGGAAGAAGCTCCCGTAGAAGAGGAAGTTGCCGAGACCGTTGAGGAAGAGGTAGCTGAAGAGAATAAGCCCGACGTTGCTTTCAATACCACCGCAAAAGACAGCCTTGACGACAAGTTCTTCAAGCTTGACGACGAGCAGAAGGGATTCTATAACGAAATCGCTTCTTACGCAGCAAGCAAAGAAGACTCCAAGAAGTTCAAGAACCTTCGTTACGAAGAGTATAAGGTTGGTAAAGCAAGACTTGTTCGTATGCTCATCAAGAGAGGCATTGTTGTGTGCGAATTCATTATGTACAACAGCGACTTTAAGAACTATGTTAACGAGAATAAGGTATCCGTTAAGCAGGCTCCTACCGTAATCAAGATTACCGATGCTGCCGCTGTTCAGGCTGCTAAAGACAGTATGGATATCGTTATCAACTCCATCAACGAGGAAAAGGAATACAAGAAACAGCAGGCTAAAGAGCGTCGTAAGGCAGCTCGTCTTGCAAAGGCTGCAGCAGAGGCAGAAGTTGCTGAAACCGCAGAAGAGCAGGCTGAATAATTATTAGCATTACATAATTTCTTAAATACGTATTCAACAAAACCTGCCATGTGATATCACGTTACAGAGGCGGGTTTTGTAAATATCGGTGAAAAAATTTACGCAAAAGAACGTTACGAAGTATTTGAGGTGGTTTTTATGACTGCAAGGTCCGGAAAAATACTGAGAGCGATCGTTGCCGTACTGCTTAGCGCTTGCGCAGTAGGACTGTCGGTTTGGACGGTTCTTACCGAAAAAGCGAATGTAAACCTTGCTATAAGTGCAGGTAAAACAAGCGCGTATGCGCGTGTTGTGCAGTTCGATACTTATAGTAATGGAGTAATGCAGGGCTCTTTCCAAAACTACGTAAGCGAGTTTGGCGGAACCTTCAGATCCAACGGCACCGCAACTTTCAGAAATAACATACTTTCTCTTAACAGACTCCGCGAAGGCGATAGGGTTGATTTTGCGGTAGACTTGACGGATAAAAGCAGTATAGATATGCAGTACAGGGTGGTATTTGAGTGTGTAAGCGATTATTACGGCTTGTACAGAGGGCTTGAAATTACCGTTGGAAGCAACGTTATTCCAAGATCTCAATTCCAATGTGTTTACGATGGCGACGTGCCTGCAAAGGTCGTTACCGATTGGGTGAGCATGCCCTCGAACAAAAAATCGGATTACGTTTTTATCTCCGTTCAGCTCCCTGCCCACAATTCTCAATACAACGGATACGGTACGCAGATTTCCGTAACGGTTCAGGTTGTTCCTAAAACGTTGTAATTGCATCGGATTTTCGTATACGTACATAGGATTTTTTAACAAAAAGCTACAAAACCACTGCAAAAATGCGGTGGTTTTTCGTTTGTGACGGCGTGCGGATGAATGGTAAATATTATTGCCTGTATTACCTGCGTGCGAGGAAAGGTTAAACGCGCATTATAAGCCGAAATTGCACGCTTTTGATTAAAGCCTGTTGGTGTAAAACCGCCGTACTTTTAACCTGAAATTACCGTACGTGTATATAAAAACTGTATTCGTGTAAAGTTTTTCTCAAACGGTTGCGTTTTTTCCGTCTGAGTGATAAAAAACGCTGAACGTTTAAGTTTTTGGCGACGTTTATCGGCTTAGATAGGCGAGTTTTGGCTGTGTTTTTAGGCGAAAAGACTATAAAATCCGCTGTTTTTCGCCCGTTTTGCTCTTTTTTTGAAAAATAGCGAAAAGGTAGTGAAATTTTACAATATTTAGTGTTAATTTAATGAGAAAAAAATTTTTCTGCACAACATCTTGTGTTTAAAAGCCACGCAAAAACGCACGTATATAATATAAATATTATATTTTGCAAAAATTTTTTTACGAATTTACGAATTTGTGTTGACAAAAGCAAAGCAAAGTGCTATTATATAATCAGCGAATACTCTAAACATAGGGATATTTGTATTCTTTGCGTGAAATCGTAAAAAGGGAAAACGATTTGACAAAGACGTTGGCGCATCTTTAATACATCGAGAGGATGCGTGTGAAAAATATTTAAAAGGGAATTTATGGAACAAACTGCACAAAAAAAGAAAGTCACCGTAGGATCTGTTATTTCAGTAGTGCTCGACGTGCTTTTATATGTCTTTCTTGCTTTGGCAATCGTAGTAGTTGCGCTTACCGTAATGTCTAAGATTGCTCAAAAAGACGACCCTACAGGTGCGCCCAATCTTTTTGGTTATGAAATGCGTTACGTGGAAACAGGATCAATGGAGCCTGCGTATCCCGTTAACACAATGGTTTTCATCGAAAAAGCACCCACGAGCTATAAAGCATCGATTAAATGGTTCGAGAACGTAAAGGAAGGCGACGTACTCACGTTCTACTACAGAGAAGCAGGTCAGAGAGTCGTTATTACTCACCGAGTTGTGGATAAAAAACCTAACACCGAGCTTACGGACGTAGGCGGCGTGCTTAAAGAAAAGGGCGGTTACATAATCACACTTGAAGGAGATAACAAGGGTGATGACGAAACGGTAGCACAGCAGTACATTTATACGTACGCGCACTACAACGAGATGGCGGAAGCAAACGATCAGCTTCAAGGACAGGTAATAGGTAAGGTCGTAGGACAAAATCTTGTTCTCGGTGTTATTGTTACCACTCTTAAGAATCCTCTCGGAATGGTTCTTATCATAATCGTACCCTGCCTTATCGTAATTATCTTGGAAGTTATCCGTATCGTAAAAGTATTCAATGCGGAAAAGAACGAAAAGGCAAAGAGAAATCAGGAAGCTCAGCAAGAAAAGTTAGATCAGCAAAACAGCGAGATAGAGCTCCTCAAACAACAGTTGGCGCTTTTACAACAGCAAGCCGGTCTTGCAACCGCGCCTCCTCAGTCTCAAACTGTGACGGCACCACCTCAGTCCGAACCCGTAAAGACGGAAGAAACGGTTACTCCTACTCAGTCGGGCGACGAGGGCAAGAGCGAATAAAGGCTTACTGATCCCGTGCTACGGCGGCGTTACGCAATCTAAAGACGGTGGCGTTACGTAATTTAAAAAATGTATACACACGTATACGCACGCAAAGCGGTACGTATAAATTATTGGTTAATCCCGAAAAATTCGGTTTTAATATTATATTTCTAACGGAGGTTAATTAAAAATTAACTATGGCTAAAAGAATTAGAGTTTTGATGACTGCAATGGCTACTATCCTTATTTGCGTTGCGCTCATCGCAGTAGGAAGCTACGCATTATTCTCAGATACTACAAAAGTTACCAACCACCTTCAGGCAGGCGATCTCAACATCAGACTTTGGAGAATCGATCTTGCAGGACAGGGTCTTGGAACGGACGGCTTTATGGGTGATATCGGAAACGACGACGACCTTGAGTTTACCGATGCAACCACGAATAACGTATTCGATCTTGACGATACTAAGTACGTTGTTCCCACCAGCAAGTACGAGGCAGAAATGATGATCGCCCGTACCTCGTCCACCAACGTTGCAATCGGATATTGGCTTGACTTCGTTATTCCCAACGTAGACGCAACCGATCCCGCAAACGGTTCGCTTCTTTCTCAGCTTTTGATTACTATCGAGGTTCAGAAGATTGGTGAAACCGCTTACACTAAGATAGTTGACGGTAAGAAGTTGAGCGAGCTTAGCGACGTTGCAACCGCAGACGGCACCGGCACGCACTACGCTATCGGTTCAATCGGTGCGCCCATCGACGTAATTGATATGAACGAAAGCCTTACCAGCGCAAATATCGACAGCGACACTCTTGCTACCAACGAAGAAGCAATTGCTCTTTTCAAGGTTACCGTAGAGTTCGAAGACAATCTTACCGCAGGCGGAATTATTGACGGTAACGGAAACCTTGTTGATAACGACCAGAACCCCAATAACGCTGCTCAGAACGGAAAAGTATCTTTCGATATCGTTGTAAACGCAATTCAGGTTATTGCTTAATCTCCTACTCACGTACATATATAAAAAACTTAAGACAATTTTTTGAAAATAATTGAAAATTTTAACTTATAGCGAGGACTATAATTATGAATAAGAAAGTTAAAGCATTAGTAGGATCTGCTCTTGCAATCGCAATGAGCATGTCCGTTGCAGCTGCAGGAACTTTCGCATTGTTCACCGACAAGGCAGAAGTTAACGTTGCTATTACCGCAGGTAAAGTTGACGTAGAAGCAGCAGTAAATAACTTCAAGATTTATTCCATGGACAGAGAGTGTGCTAACAACACATTTGAAAACCTTGGCTCCGCATCGCTTGACGGAAACAAGATCATCCTTACCAACATCACTCCCGGCGATAAGGTAGTATTCGATCTTAACCTTTCGAGCGGAAGCAACGTTAAGACCAAAGTTCGTACCGTAATTTACGAAACCGGTGCTGACGACGGACTTTTGAAGGGACTTAAGGTTACCGTAAACGGCGTAGAAGCAAATTTGACAAACGGTGCTATCGAGTCTGCTTGGGAAACCGTTGACCCCAACGATACTCTTGACAAGACCATGACCGTATCTATCGAGCTTCCAGTAGAAGCAGGCAACGAATATCAGGAAAAGGTTGCAGAGCTTCGTTTCGTAATCGAGGCAGTACAGTGGAATGCAGAGGTTGAGAGCAATACTTCCGAAAAGAAGATCGTAATCAACTCCGTTGCTGACTTTGTTGAATTTGCAGACAGCGTAAACGCAGGAAATGCATACTCGGGTTGGAACGTATTCCTTAACACCAACATCGACCTTGACGGCGCAAATTGGGCTCCCATTAACGGATTTAAGGGAACATTCAACGGACAGGGCTACGAAGTATCCGATTTCGTTGTAAATGTTGACGGAAACTTCGCAGGACTTTTCGGAAAAGCACATGGCAATATCACCAATCTTAGTGTAGATAATGCATATATCGCCGGTAAGCACTGGGTAGGCGGAATCGTAGGATATAATTACGGCAGTGTAACCAAGTGCTCGGTAACCAACTCCACCATCGTAGGTGCTGACGCAACTCTTAACGACGGCGACAAAGTAGGCGGAATCGTTGGTCAGATTATGGAAAAAGGACAGGGTACCGCAGGATATACCGTATCCGACAACACCGTTAAGAACGTTACGCTTGTTGCAAACCGTGACGTAGGCGGAATTGCAGGTGCTCTTGCTCGTGCAAACAACGTAAAAGAGCTTGAGCGTAATACCGTAGAAAACGTAGATATTTATTATCAGGTAGATAAGAGTTACGAAGAAGCAGGCGCGATTATTTCTCAGAGACAGGCGGTTACTGTTTCCGATACCAACAAGGCAACAAACGTTACTATCACCAAACTTAACGAAGGTACTGTAGTAGTAGCTCACAAGCAAGACCTTCTTGCCCTTTCCAATCAGAAGATCGAAGGTACTGTAGAGCTTATTGCCGATATCGATCTGGAAGGCGCTGATTTTGCTCCCATTGCGGCGGCATACGGCAAGAGCCTTACCGTTAACGGTAACGGACATACCATCAAAAACGTTAATATTGTAGATGCATACCATAACAGCCTTAACAGCCACGCAATGTTCTATGCTTATACCAACAGCACTCTTACCATCAATGATCTTGTTATTGAGAAGGCAGTTGTAAAGGCATTGAAGGATGTTGCAGGCTATACAAGAAATTACGGCGCTGCAGTTGTTGTAGGTTATGCTGACGGTGGTTCTACCGTAAATCTTAACAACGTAGACGTTATTAACTGTTCTGTAGAAAACGATACTGACGAAGCAGCTCTTTATGTTGCTTACGTAACAGGTAACGTAAATATGACCGATTGTGATACTACCGGATGTACCGTTGTAGGAGCTGTTGATACCGATGATAAGACCAGTGTTGGTATTGGACATCTTAACGGTGGAAAGGCAGTTCTTACCAACTGCACAAAGGATATCACGACTGACGGTTGGGCTGACAGAAATGACGGACTTCTTATCGTTGACGGTGTAGCGATCTGTAACAAAGACGCAAATGTAAATACCGCTCTTGCTGCAGGATATACCGAAGTTTATCTTAATGCAGGTACCTATGCATTCAATGCAAATGGAATCAACGGTCTTGTTATCAACGGAACCAAGGAAGCTGTTATCGTGCATACCCTTGAGGGTGAAGGCGGAGCAGACTACTCCTTCAAAGATTCTACCGTAATAATGAACGGTGTTACCATTAAGAATAATCAGGGTGTTTCTTATCCCGGATATGCTTATGCAAAGATCACCTTCAACAAGTGTACCTTTGACGGAACTTACGGTACCTATGCAGATACCACCTTCAACGAGTGTACCTTCAACGTAGCAGGGGACGCTTACAATCTCTGGACTTGGGGGGCGCTTAACGTAAAGGTTGACGGATGTACCTTCAATTCTGACGGAAAAGCAATTCTCCTTTACGGTCAGGTTAATACAACTCTTACCGTAGAAAATTGCAAGTTCTACGACAACGGCGGACTTAGCGATCTTAAGGCAGCTATCGAAATCGGTGACGACTACAACAAGTCTTACAACTTGATCGTAAACAATACCGTTGTTTATGGTTATGAGATTAACGATAAGGGTATTGTTACCGGCACCACTCTTTGGGCTAACAAGAACTCTATGGGTACTGATAAGCTCAACGTAGTTGTAGATGGCGTAGACGTGTATTAATATCTGAATTTACATCAAAAAGCATAACGTTCAAGTGCGAGCGTTATGCTTTTTTTGTAAAACTTAGTATCATTTTAATGATATTTTTTATTTTTTGGAGCATAATATATTGACGAGGTGACATTTTAATGATATAATAGTATCGAGGATGGTGAAGTATATGATTATTTATCACGGATCAAAAGATATTATTGAAAAACCGGAATTTGGCAAAGGCAATAAGAAGAATGATTATGGGTTAGGATTTTACTGTACTGAAAGCGTTGAACTTGCAAAAGAATGGGCTTGTACTAACAACGAAACGAACGGATATGCTAATCAATATGAAATTGATTTAAGTGCTTATAAAGTTTTAGATTTACGAGAAGAAAAATACTCTATTCTCAATTGGATGGCGCTTTTATTGAAGTTTAGAACGTTTGACGTTAATACCCCCATTTCAGCACAAGCAAGAGAATATATATTAGAAAACTTTTACGTTGACGTGGAAGAATACGACGTTATTATCGGTTATCGTGCAGACGACTCTTATTTTAGTTTTGCAAAGGATTTCATAAACAATACGATTTCCGTTGAACAACTTGCGGAAGCTATGCGTCTTGGCGAATTGGGTATTCAAATCGTATTAAAATCTAAAAAGGCGTTTGATGCGGTAAAATATATAAGTTATGAATTAGCCGAATGTAAGGAATATTACGTAAAACGTGTTAGCCGTGATAAGAAAGCAAGAGAAACTTATTTAAGAGGTCATAGACAAAACTTGGTGTCAGATGGCTTATTTGTAATGGATATTATCAGAAAGGGGCTTAAAAATGGCGATAAAATCTTATGACGTAAGATATTTAGATAGCGTTGCTACAAATATCGGAACAATGTTTGAATACGCAGTGGCTTGTGGCTACGAGCCAAAAGTATATTGGAATATGTTTGCTTCTTCCGAAGTGGCAAAACAAATAGAAAAAGGCAATCCAAGATTCTTAGTTGGGTATTCTGCAATAGATTTATTAGATCAGGTTGTAAATGCTACTGCTTCAAATGGTAGATTGCTTGCGCCCAAGCCGTTTTTTAGCCGTTCCGAATTTTACTGGGCAGGCTGGGCGTTAGCGCAATATCAAAATTATAAGGCGACGTCGTTCTTTAACATAAGCAAAGCGTTCCCGATTGAAAAGGTTTTGGTATTATACGATACTCTTCACGAAGCAGATATTACGAAGTTTTTCTCAGTTGCAGACGAATATATTGATATGCATAAAAAAGAAACAAATCTTAAAAGAATACGTACTGCAGCAGGATTATCTCAAAAACAACTTGCAGAAAAAGCAGAAGTATCTATTCGTAATATACAAATGTACGAACAACGATGTAACGATATTAATAAAGCACAAGCAGATATTCTGTTTAGATTATCTAAAACGCTTGGCTGTAATATAGAAGATTTGTTTGAAGAATAATATCCGATTTGGCTAATGACAAGATAAAGATAAAATGTATTAAAAGTAAAATTTATAGATAAGGAATCTTCTATATCAACTGACGTAATATCATATTGGCTTAGCGGATTTTGTAAATGAAGTTTAGTGACGAGTTATTAAACGACACGTTCAATATACCGTTGACGGCGTTTTAATTACGGGCTCATTAGAACTCTATGGGTACTGATAAGCTCAACGTAGTTGTAGATGGCGTAGACGTATATTAATATCTGAATTTACATCAAAAAGCATAACGTTCAAGTGCGAGCGTTATGCTTTTTTTGTATAAAGAAAAGATATATTTTAGCAAGTTAGTACGCGGATGATATTTTTGGTCCGCCATAAAATAAAAAGTGTTGATATATAGCAAGAGTTTATAATCACAACTGCATTATCGCAGTTATAAAAAATAGCTATATATACAAAACTTAAAATGTGTTGCAAAAATTTGTCGAAAACTATTGACTTTGTCATATATTTGTGATATAGTATATATATGTATAGTCATATGGTCTATACAAATATACTTTTTTTAGCGAGGACTAAAATTATGAACAAAAAAGTAAAAGCATTAGTAGGATCTGTTCTTGCAATCGCAATGAGCATGTCCGTAGCAGCTGCAGGTACTTTCGCATTGTTCACCGACAAAGCCGAAGTTAACGTCGCTATTACCGCAGGTAAAGTTGACGTTGAGGCAGAAGTCAGCGATCTTAAGCTCTATTCTATGGATAGATACCTCGGCGATGGTGTAGAGGTTTTTGAAAACCTTGGCTCCGCAAAGCTTGATACTGCAAGCAATACTCTTACGCTTACAAACATCACCCCCGGTGATAAGGTAGAATTTGACCTTAGTGTTGTAAACAAGAGTAACGTTGCAATCAAGTACAGATCTGTTCTTGAGATCAAGTCTATTACAGGCAAAAACCTTATGGACGTTCTTAAGATCAATCTTGGCGCTCAGGACGCTATCATCGACGCAAGTGCAACGAGAAAGGTTTCCAAGTGGACTGCTCTTTCTCCCGATGCTGCTAATCAGACAATCGTTGAGCTTATTCCCGTAAGCATCGAGCTTCCCGTAGAGGTTGGCAACGACTATCAGAATGCCGGTATTGAGCTTTCTTATTATATAGAAGCAATTCAGGGCAATGCTGAAACTGTTGATCCCAGCGAAGACGTTATCGAAATCGCTTCGGTATCCGACCTTAAGGCTTTTGCAAGCAGTGTAAATGCAGGCAATACGTACGCAGACAAGAGCGTTGTTCTTACCGAAAATCTTGATCTTGCTGACGAAGCTTGGACAGCAATCGGCGCAACCGGTTCGTTCAAGGGTATCTTCGACGGAAAAGGTCATTCTATTTCCGGACTTAAGGCAGAGGGCGACGGACTTGTAGGTCTTTTCGGAACTTTGAACGGAACCGTTAAGAACCTTACCGTAATTGCTCCCGAGCTTGACGGTGCATCTGCAGGAACAGGCGCAATTGCAGGAAAGATCTTTAACACGGGTCTTATCGACAACTGTACCGTTATCGATCCTGTTATCGTTGGCGAGCATTATGCAGGCGGTATCGTAGGATATGCTTACGGCAACGTAACTAACTGTACCGTAGAGGGCGGATCTATCGATATTACTACCGGCGCTCCCGAAGACGGAGATAAGGTGGGCGGTATCGTAGGTTACGTAGGCGAAGGCTCTTACAGAATTACAGGCAACACCGCAAAGAATATCACACTCAACGGTGTTCGTGATATCGGTGGTATTGCAGGTATGGCTCAGGGCGGAATTACCGTATCCGACAACGTTGTAGACGGCGTTGTTCTTACCGCAAAGAATACTCCTACCAACAAGGCTGTAAACGTAAATCATGTTGTAGGCAGAGTTGCTGCAAAGACAGTTGTTAAGGATAACACTGTAGAAAATCAGCAGATCATCAATATTGTTCTTGGCGAAGGCACTTTCGTAATCGACAATATTCTTACGTCCAATAAGACCGGCATTGTTATTACCGGTGCAGGCGATGCAACCGTTATCAATGCTGTTAAGTCAAGCTATAAAGCGATTGCAAGTTATGTTGGAGATATTACCTTCAAAGATCTTACAATGGAGCTTTCCAGCGCAAATTATCAGGGCTTCCAGCATGCAGGCGTTATGAATTATGAAAACGTAACGTTTAACGGCTCCTTCTTCCTTTACGGCGAGCAGGAAAACTTTGTAGACTGTAGCTTCAACCTTACTTCCAACTACGTATGGACTTACGGAGCAAAAGAGGTTAACTTTGTAGGCTGTGACTTCAATACCGCAGGCAAGGCTATCCTTGTTTACAACGAGGCTGCAGGCTTTAGCACAGAGGTTAACGTAGAAGATTGTAACTTTGCTGCTTCTGCAAGCGCGTACGCTTATGGCGGAATTCACGTTTCCGCAGTTTCTATCGACAGCTCTCTTTCTACCGCAGGACATTACACCGTAAACTTTACTGGCGTTAACAACGTTGATAAAGAGTTTAACGGACTTGTACAGGTTAAGAAACATTCCAACAACAACTACACCATAACCGGTGCTGATACTGCTAAAAACGTTAACTATTCTGCAAGCAAGGAAGAGCTTAAGGCAGATCTTAGTCAGGACGTTGAAAACATCGTAATCAACCTTGTAGCAGATCAGGTTATCGACGTAACCGCTTGGGAAACTGAAAAGTTTGGCGGAGATTCCACCAAGACCATTACCATCAACGGAAACGGCTATACCATCGATTTTTACAACAAGGACAGCGACTGGAACAACGTTGCCGCAGGTAGCGCTAAGCTTATTATCAACAATGCGCACATCACCAACAGCGGATACAATAACGGACCTTGGAACAGACACGACATCAACTTTGCTTGTGACGTTGAACTTAACAACGTAACGTCCGACAAGGCTCTTGCTTTCAAGGCAGGCGCAACTCTTAACGACGTTACCATCAACGATGCTAACACTTCCGATACCTATGCTATCTGGATTCAGCCCAACGGTCAGACTATCAATATCGACGGATTGACCATCGATATGATTGATTGCTCCGACGGACGCGGTATTAAGATTGACGAGCAGTACGTATCTACTCCCCAAAAGGTAACTCTTAACATTAAGAACGCAACCTTCAAGACCGAAGAGAAGTCTGCTATCATTGTAAAGAGCGTAGCAGGTGCTGATATCACTCTTGAAAACGTTGATATTTCCGGCGTAGCAGCTGATTCTACCAACGCAGTTTGGGTAGACGAAGCATCTGAAGCATACGCAGACCTTGTTGTTGTTACCGGCGCTTCTAAGATCGTAGAACCCTAACAAACAATAAAAACTTAAAAATTCAACCTCGACTTGTTTTAAGCCGAGGTTGTTTTTTGTACGTAGGCGGTACGCAGGCGTACACCCACTATTGTCCTTTAACAAAGAGAACAATTAACTTTTATTAGTTATTTTATTTGACAGTGGGTCTGCCCACTACGCAGACGCACCCCCGATTATTGTCCTTTAACTAAGTCAAACACTCAATAACCGTTGGTTATATTGTAGGGGCGATTCACGAAGCAACGTGACGTTGCATCCAATTATTGTACTTTAGCAAAGAGAGTAATAAATTACCATTAGTTTTCCCACCCCTCCTGTCATTGCGAGGAGCGTAGCGACGTGGCAATCTCAAACAACCACCATTA
>JAGAPA010000068.1 GCA_017623455.1 Clostridia bacterium
GTTTCAAGTTCTTCTTACAAGACATATTTAACTCGTTTTTACAGCAAAAATTGTTTATGTTTTTGATACATAATACTTTACTTATTTACTCGTATAATATTATCTGTTTTTGTTTCGTTATTCAGTTGTCAATGTACGTTGCCGTCGTGCGACAGCCTGTATATAATACCATAAAGGAAATTTAAAGTCAACTGTTTTTCAAAAGTTTTTTAAAAAAATTTAAACTTTTTTTGTAATATTTTTTAACACTATAAATGCTGTATTTTGTATTGTAATCTTTAGTGTAAAAGCTTAAAATCACAAACCAACGCCCTCCCTTTTCTATATTATATACGCGTACGCGCGCACGCGCGTAAAGAAAAAACCGTTTCTCTTCTTTTATCTTTCAAAGAAACGGCTTTATTCTTGTCAGTTTATTTATTCTTATTTACTATTTGCGATAAACACGTCTTGCTCGGCTTTACTAAGCTCCACAAAATACGCGTTCCAGCCACATACCCTAACCTGCAGATTTTTATACTTATCGGGATTATTTTGCGCGTCGATTAATTTTTGCTTGTCAAACACGTTTCCGTGTACTGCAAAGCCACCTGTTGCAAAATGCGACCTAATTACGTTCCACAAAATTTCAGAACCTTTATCTCCGTTCACAACAGACGGGTGAATAATAAAGTCAAGCACACAACCGTTTGGTGTTTTTGTAAAATCAACGCAAGAAAGCGAACGGACAAGACCGCTTATACCCTCTTTATCACACCCCGTCGTTGCGGTAAGATTTTTACTCAAAAACTCGTTGTTACGTCTTCCGTCAGGCGTTGCAGGCTGATGACGAGCCATATTCATATACGTATCAACTGAGAACATGCCCATTCTGAAAACTCCGCCCCTGCCGTTGGGCAAACCGTTGAGTCTGTCGCTTGCAAAGTCAATAATTCTTACCGTAAGAGCATCTGCTTCAGCGTTTCCGTTGCCGTACTTTGCGGTGAGCTTTTTACACTTAATACGAAGTTCTTCATCTTTCTCCCAGTTTGAGAGTAAAACCTCGTTAAACTCGCTCAAAGTATACTGCTTGGTATCGAACACGAAATGCTTGATGCACAGCAAACTATCCACAAGCGTTGCAATACCAACAAGATTTACGCCCGAGTTATTATACCTCATTCCGCCCTCGTAAATATCCTTTCCGCTTTTCATTGTATCGGCATAAGTTCCTGACAAAAGCGGTGCAAAATTCATTTTATTATAATTCTCTTCAGCAAAAACAATATACTGTCTGACTTTGGAAATAATATAGTCAAGCTGAACTTCCACCGCCGAAACAAACTCCTCAAACGTCTTAAACGTATCAAGTTCGCCCGTACGTATTGTAGAAAACTCGCCGTTTCCGAGCTCTATGCCGTTGTTTAGCGCAAAGGTAAGCGCTCTTGGCAGGCTAAGATAACTGTTGCACGTAGAACAAATTTCGTGATGCGTACAAACGGGCTCGTAACATCCCATTACAAGATATTCTTTACTGTCTTCCTCGCTTATTCCTACGCGCTGTAAACCCTTTCTTACCGTCTTGTCATTGATAAACACGTAAGAACTGTTGCCTCTTATTATATCGGCGCAAACGTCTTCAAAGAACGCATCGGGCATACTCTCGTCCACCCTTACGTGCGCCTTTACCGCCTCTAACTTAAGTGAAGAATAAAGTTCGAAGACGTGACGGGTAAACTCAGTATACGGCGCGCTTCGCTTTACCGTTTGACCGCCCAAGGCAAACGGCACGTTCGCGATTACTTTGAATGCATTAAGGCGCAGAAAAAAGGCTTTTATCAAATCGTCGTTCTCCTGCTCGCTTATACCGTTCGCAATATCTTTTTCGTAGTATTTTTCCCACAACGCGTCAAGCTGACCCATAGAACGCACGTAATCGTGCTCGATATTAGTTTCTACGCGGTAGTAAACAAGCGCAAGCTCCAAAACCTCATAAAGCGTAAGCGGTGGGTTTTCAGCTATCCAAATAAGGCAATTATAAAGTTTTTTGCCGTTCTCACTCGCTCTATCCACATAAGACGCAAAGCGCAGAATAAGATCGGAAAGCGCGGTATAAGCCTGTATTACCGTATCATAAAAGCCCACCTTGTCTTCCGTTGCAGTTTCCTTCTTAGCCTTAGCTTCCTCTATTATTCCACCAATACCAAGCGTGAACAGCCTATCCCAATCGGGAGCTACGTGTCCGAAATCTCTACCTGCCCAAAACTGATTATAAGTCCAAGCCTCGTTGTGACGCTTCGCGTCCGGCTCGTTTTTGTAAACCTCCGACACAAACCTATTGCGATAGACGTCGAAAACTGAACCGCAATCTATCTTATCCGCAAAAATATCCCACGGCTCCACAGCAATTCGAGCCTCCCTCAAAACGCGACAAATACTTTGGGTTTGAATTTTCGCAACGTCCTTCTCCCCCTCCTTATACTCGCTCATAAACTCATCGAAAAGCTCTTTGCTTGTCTTACCGCTACCCTCAATAAAGTTAGGTTCGGTAAGTACGGTCTTAATTTTATTTTTGTAATCTTCGGTCAATACAAACATAGAAACCTCCGTTATTTTACACATACAGTATATGCCAAAGCTGAATTTTTTGCAATGCAATAAACAAACTATTTTGTACTTTTCGAACACAAACAACTCGAAAACAGTTGCGTTTTATCCCTTAAAAATGCTATTATAAAAGTATGGAAAGATTGCTGAAAGAAAATTTTATAGTTACCAAAGTGATTATCGCCTACAAAAACAAGCTTCCGATCGGAAAAATACGAACGATGCAAACACCGCCACGGTACTGCCATTGCCTTGCATACGTAATCAGTGGAGAGTGCGAGTATACGACGGACGAACTCAGGCGCTTTACCGTAAAAGGCGGTGACGTCTTGTATTTGGCTCAAAATCAGCTGTACACGATGGACGTAAAAACAAACGACTATACCGTTTTGGTTATGGATTTTACGTTGGACACGGCAGACAAACTGAAAAGCGACCGCATAAAAACCGACAACATAGAAGTTAAATCCGTTTTTGAAAAAATTATAACACTCTATAACAGCGAAAGCTCAATAAAAAACGCCAAGCTTTGCTCTCTTGCAAACAAAGTTTACGCAATACTTTGCGAGGATAAAAACTATTCTTCCTCTTTTGACAGGCAAAAGGTCAAAATCGCGTGCGACTGCATTGCAAAAAACTTCGAAGATCCCAATTTTTCATGCGAGATGCTTGCAAAGGAATGTAAAGTGAGCGACGTGCATTTACGTAGACTTTTCAAAAAAGTGTTGGGGATATCGCCTGTTAAATATCTTACAAACCTGCGCTTCAATAAAGCCGAAACCCTGCTTGCTTTAAGCGAGCTTACCGTATCTCAAATTGCCCTACAGTGCGGTTTTTCGGACGTTTACTACTTCTCTAAAGCTTACAAAAAGCACTACGGACACGCGCCAACTAAGGGCTAACGTTATCCCACGTTCTCAATAAAAGAATAAATTAATACGTAAAAAGGAATAGCGAATGCAAAAACGTTTACTATTCCTTTTTGTTTACTTGAATTTCGGTTGACTATTTCTTTTAGCCTACTTCAGTTTTAGCTCACTATTTCTTTTAGCTTATCATTTAATTTGCTTGAATTTCGGTTGACTACTCATTTAGTTTACTTGAATTTCAGTTTACTACTCATTTAGTTTACTTAAATTTCGTTTTACCACTCATTTAGTTTACTTAAATTTCGGTTTACTACTCATTTAGTTTACTTGAATTTCAGTTGCATTGCGGGAAGGACTCCGCAATAACCGTTAACGTTTTTGCCTGCGGTTATAATTCTTCCCATAATGTTAACGTACATTACGCTGTCGACCGTATATGAAGAAATAACCGTGCGAACCCACCAGTCAACTCCCATTTTACGGTCTTCCATATTGGGTAAAAACTTTCTCACCTGCTCTGCGCTGAGCGGATATAGATAAGACTCCGCCGCACCAAGACGCTTTTTTACTATATATTGCTTTTCATCCTCACTAAAAGCCGTCTCGTACACCCGATCGAGCCAAGTACGCACCGAACAATTGTGCCAATCACCGCCTGCCAATCTGCTTGAATACGACATCTTTGTAAATATACTGTTCGCCACCACGAAAACGGAATCACCCTTATTTTCCAACACGCGCCAATAAAGCGGTTCATCTGATTTTACGTCACCGTAGTTGCTCTTACCAAACTCGATTAGACCTCCCACTTTAACGTTAAGGATCTTATTCTTAAACGCCTCCAGCTTTTGCTTTTCCAGATCTTCTATCATACGCTTACCGTAGTTGTATTTAAGCAATTCCGATTTAACGTCTTCTTTGTTCGGCTCTTTTAAAAGCTTGTCGATAATACCGTTATATTGCTTGATTTCCACCTCGCAATCCCTTATTTTGGCATCAATTTCTTCCAAAGAGTTATATCCGTGCTTTTTAAGTTCAAGAGCACTTAATTTACTCTCAAGTCCGCACCTCTCGCTTACACAGCCGTCTAACTTTGCATCGATCTCCCTTTTTGCTTTGATAGCAAAAATACTCAATCCGCTTCTCTCTACTTTGAGCTTAGCGTTAAGCGCGTTAATTTCGTCAATTCTGTCGTTGATCTTCCTACTCTCAGCAACCGCCCCCTCATAATCCGTTTTGTTTTTTCTAAGCTCGCCCATCTGCGTAACCAAACCGCCAAGCTTCTCTCTGTTTATATCAATTTCAGCGTCAATTTCAGCCTTACCGCGCAACGATTCAAAGCGCTTTAAGAGCGGTTCGCACACCACGCGCTCCCTGCTTTCCTCTTCCTCTTTTTGCGCTCTGTCCTCCGCTTGTTTTGCGCGTATCTTTAAGATAATATCAATACGCCTTTCACATTCGAGAATCTTTGCCGTCACTTTGGGGTATGTGGGAATAGACCTGAAAAGCTCGAGAGCCTCCCTTACGTCCGCATCAGACGCAGATGACGCCAACTTCTTAGCCTTTTCAAAAATCTGCTTCTGTCTTGCTTTTTCCGCCTCTTTTTCTTTGGCTAATCTCTCTTTTTCTGCTTTACGCTCGCGCTCAATTCTCTCTTTTTCCGCTTTGCGTTCACGCTCGATTCTCTCTTTTTCCTTCTCGTCAAGCTTAGCCTTTATTTTCCTCTCGCACTCAGCTGCCCTTTTGTCGGCATCCTTCCACCCTGCAATCTGACCAAACATCCCCACGGCTTCTCGCCACAAATCCATATCGTTAGCTTCTGCCATTCTCAGCGCGGTTGTGTATATTCCGTCTTTTCTTGCGTTTTCCTTGCGCGTTTCTCTTTCTTTCTCACAGTCATTCAAAAACTTTTTAGTTTCATTATCGCCAAAACGCACAGCCTTAGCATAGTTTTTACTACTCTCGTACGGTTGAGATAAATTAAGTATATCCTGCTTATTTTTCAGCTTGTATTCTACGAGCAATTTAACCAAATACGCACGACCGTATTCGGGATTTACGTCCAAAGCCTTCTCCACGTACTCGTCCGCTCTACCCCAATCTCCGTCCTCTAAAAACAGCTCTGCTCGCCTTAAATAGTTGTTTATAACGTTACTCTTATCTTCTGCAGGCTGAGCAATATATTCGTGTTCTACCCGTCTATCTGTCGCTCGCTCGGGCTTGTTTTCCGTGTTTTGAGGTTTTGATACTGACGTAAGACGACCGAATTTACTATCTATCTGACGGGAAAGATTCTCATAAAAATCAAGCTCTCCCATATCCAAACACTGATACTGACTCAGCTCGTCGGGCAGATCGTACGGATAAACGTCCTTTAGACACGGCACGAGCACTTTGGTGTAATCCTTTTCGGCAAACTCCGCATATCTGTTCCACTCGTTGCGCACCCAAGGCGCGTTGATATGATCCTTATTGGCACACACCAAAAGCATAACCTTTGCGGACGTGAGCGCAGAGTAAATAATAGGCTCGTACTGCGACCCTGCCTTGCTTTTTAAGGTAACGCGCGAAAAGAATACTCTATAACCCTTGTTTGTAAAATGGGTATAAATCTTGTTTGCGTATTGCGAATCTATCGTACGTTTCGTAACGCCGTTTACTTCCTCTGTTTCCTTAAAGCAAATGAAAATATCATACGCTTCTTCCCCTTTTACCTTATCCAGTATATCTTTCTGAATACGGTCTATTTCCTTTGCTTCCGTTTCGTAGATAGCCTTTTCCTCCGCTGACGCTCTTTTGATGATAAGCTTATAATCGCGGTTATTGAAAACACTTTCTAACACAGTTCTATGACAGGTAGGAAGTTTTCTTTCGGTGGCGAAATCATCAACGTACTCTATACCGTACTCGCACAGTATCTTGCACCAATACGCCTCGTTGTCGTCGGGATACTTGGAAATTATGCTCTCGTACTGCTTTTTTGCGATATCAAACCGACACGCCATACGCTGTTCGTTGGCTTTTATGAACAGCTCTGTCTTTTTGGGGTCGTCGGCTTTGGGTACAGTTTGTTCCATTCCGCAAAAATCACAAACGACAGTCATTTTGTCTTTTACGACCTCAATCTCACTTCCACAATTTTTACACTCTATTACCATAACAAAATTCCTTCATTTGGTTTATATCTTTATTATACCACACCCACCCGTGTTTTGCAATAGGATTTAACAATTTTTACAAAGCATGAGAAAAGGGATACTCGAACCTCGGTATCCCTACAAAAATTTTACTTAAAAACTCAATTTTTTGTCGCTATCCGACATTACCCCGTCCGTTTTTGCTACGGACACCGGGCAGACGCTTAAGTCCGTTTTTATTACGGGCGTAAGTCTTTTGCCACCGGTTTTTAGGTGGACTTTCGCTGGAACATATTATCTGACAATCTTAAAGTTTATCTCGGTTAGTTTTTTGCAGTTATACTCTATCGTTTTGTAGATGCGATTTACAACTGCTATTGCATCCTTTTTACTTCCGATATTGTGCGAGCCGTTTACATCTGCATGCGCATAAAAATTACGCGTTGCAAAGTATTCTTCGTACAGCGCCGCCATAACCTCGCTATATACTACTCCGCACCTGTTTTGGTACGATTCTTTGAGTACGTATGCGCCTTTTTCGGACTTTTCGTATGCTTGACCAATCATTTTTACGGTGATGTTTTTACTCTTTAATAAGTCGAAAATAAAATTCTCAAGCCCCTTAAACGGTGACAGTAAAAACATGGAATACTCATAATGATCTACTGCTTTTTCGAGCTCTTTAAGCCCGCTTGCGAGATCGTTTTTCTCCTGAGTGGAAAGATATGCAAGCGCGGATGGCATCTTGTTTTTAAGCACCACAACGTAATCGTCCGTCTTTTCCTCAACGGTTGACGCGTGCTTTTCCACTCCGCCAAAAGCAAGTATCATTTCCTTAATTTTAGCGGTTGCCGTTCCGCTTATATCCAACGTGCCTTCGTTTTGGCTGTACAGCATTTCGCATTGATTATCGCCCATGATAACCGCATAGCTGTATTCGTTGTTGGATTTGGATGCACGTAAAGTGTTAATCTTAACTTCTTCGTGATTGCGAATTTTGTGCATCGCCTTAGCAAACGAGAGCGGATAACAGTCTTCAATAACAGAATAAGTGCCGTTTCTGCCTTTAATGGGCGTAACTGTAACCTTAGGTGGAAGCTCTTCCAAAATTGCAGGCTTTTCAACCTCGCTCCTTTTATTGGTGCGCTCTTTCTGTTTTTGTTCTTTCTGTTTTTGCTTTTGTTCTCTTAATTCTTCTTTTTTCTTTTGCTTGACTTGCTCTTTTGATTGGTCTTTTTGTTTTTCTTTCTTTTGCTTTTCTTTCAAAAGCTCTTTTTGCGCCTTTTTGTCCTTCTTGCCCTTTCTAACCTCAACCTTATCTTCGGTCGGTTCTTTTTTTGCAAACAGTTCGGAAAAGAAATTCTTCTTAGTTTCCTTCTGCTTTGGCTTTTCGGATTGGGGTTTCT
Organism: Clostridia bacterium; assembly: GCA_017623455.1. Classification (GTDB taxonomy): domain Bacteria; phylum Bacillota; class Clostridia; order Christensenellales; family Pumilibacteraceae; genus RUG12826. The sequence continues at coordinate 7,999 of JAGAPA010000068.1, forward strand.
CTTTATCGCCCTTCTTTTTTTCGTTTTGGGGCTTATCCGCCACCTTTTTTGCGTCAATAAGCGCGGATAATTTTTTAATTGCGTTTTCCTGAGCGGTGATTGTAAGCATATTGGCTTTTACGTCGTAAACTACAACCACTTTCTTGTTTTCGTACAGAAATCCCGTCTTGTCAAAATGGCTTTTTTCCGAATGAGGAGTGTGAGTAACTTTTTTGAAACCGAGTTGAGAAGCTTTGTCCGAAAGGGTCAGATACCTTTCGTAAGTAAAATTTTTGTATTCTTTTCTCTCGGGTATTACTCCCATAAAACCTCCTTGAAAAAAGAGTGGATTTATTAAAACCGAGCTATTTCAATTTCGTATTTGAAACAGCCCGGTTAAAATCAATAATTATTTGTTGTTTTTCTTGTTCTTTTTACGGCCGCTTGCTACGTAGTAGATGATAATTCCTGCAATTCCCAAGCAAACAACGATAATGATAACGGTGCTGAGCACGGTATAATCAATATCCTGAGCTTTAGTAGAAGAAGTAATCTTGATGGTGATCTTCTTGTAAGACTCGTTACCGCTCTGATCGATTACGGTATAAGTTACGGTATAAGTTCCGGTTTCGGTCAAGGTTACGGTTTCGCCCTTCTCCTTCATACCGTTAGAGCCGGTCTTCTCATACTCTTTTCCTACAAGGTTACCCGCTGCGTCACGAATGGACTTCTTTACGGTAAGCTTGGTTTCGTCCTCGGTAGAACCTTCTGCAAGCTTGATCTCTGCGAAGTTGAACTTGTAAGGAGCGGTCTTGGAGATAATGGTATCCTGAGTTTCAAATCCTACAACCGTGAAGTCTACGGGAGTTACGTCACCAACCTTAACGGTATAAGACTTAACGGAAGATCCGTTTACAAGATATGCAACAGTATATTTTCCGTCGGAAGTGAACTTGAAGTCAGCCAACATCTTATCATAACTGCTGTAGTTTTCAACAACGCCGTTGGGATTGGTAATACGAATAGTGTATTCGTAGTTCTTGGTTGCGTCGTAAATAACTGCGGAAGGAATAGCCGCTACGCTTGCGTCTTCGTTCTTAAGGTAAGAAGGCATAGCCTTGTCAAGAACAACGGTCTTAGCGGTAGAAGCGGAAGCAACTACTTCGCTACGCATTTCAAACTTGTCGGCAATAACGTCGTCGTATCCTGCAACAATATTTCCTAAAGTATCAAGAGGAACAACGGTATCAATAAGTGTGTAGGTGTTTTCCTGCAAGGGAGTGAACTCGCTACCCATCCAAGAGAATCTTCCGCCACTTACTTTGTGCGCGGTTGCGATTACTTCTACGATATTCTTGGGGAACTCGTTACCCGTCTGAATGGTCGCATACTTCCAAGAAATGGAAGAGCCAACGGTCGTAGAGGTTGCAAAAGCGGATTCCTCGGACTCACGGTTATCTTCGCTTGTGCCGGCCTTAAGGTCAAGCTTGTAAACGTTAACCTGACTAGTTCCGTAAATATCAAACACTCTTACCTCAAGGTAGTAAGTACCGTCCTCGTTGGGAGTGATGTACTCGATATCCTTGATAACCTTTTTGCCGATAATGCTGTTGTAGTAAACGGTTGCATTGAAGTCAACGTATTCGCCGTCTGCACTTCTAAGTCCCATTTCTACTCCAACGTATTTATTATCTGCACCCTTAAGGTCTACGGTAATCTCGGTAAGATCTGCATTTGCGACAACGTCGTAATCGTTAATCTGAACGTCGGGAATAACGATAGTGGTGGACTTTTCTGCGTTGTTAGCTTTTCTACCACTGTCAGCCTCTGCGCTGATATCGTAAACAAGTGTATCGCCCGTGTTTACTGCAAGCTGTTTTCCTTCATACTCAAGGAAGTAAGCGCCTGCTTCGTCCTTAACGAGCTTAATCTCCTCGCCACCTACAAAGTCGGTGTACTCCATTGCCGTTCCGTTAACCTTAAGCGCATAAGTCTTGTTAAGGTATCCATCGCTGGAGGATGCAATAACAAAGGTGGGAAGCTTGAACGTATCGCCTTCGGAAAGAACAACGTGCTTTACAACTTCCGTGCTTGCGGTAATACCGATAGTGGAATCGTCGTTGTAATTTTCTGAAACGTTGATCGTATAGGTCTGAGAAGAGGTCGTAGAATAAGTTACGGTATCGGTAACGGTATACTGAACGGTATAAGAACCTGCATACTTATAATCGGACTTAAGATCCTTATTCTCGATCTTAGCGATAGCCGCGTCTACGTAACCTGCGATATCAAACTCTACAGCCATTCCCTCTTTGGTAGTGGGAGCAACAAAGGTACCCATATCGCCGTCATCAATGTCATCAGCGGTAAACGCTTCGTTATTAACGAGCTTTTCGATATTATTAACCTTTGCAACCTGCTTACCTGCGGGATCCTTTACGGTAAGAGCAACTGCAAGCTTAGAGTCGCTGTTATCATAATACTCGGGGATGGGAAGGTAGATCTTAAGATCGTCCTTTTCTACCTCATCGCCGTTTTCATCTTCGTAGTAAACCTTTTCATAACCCCATTTCTCGGGAATGGAAGAACGATCTACGGTGATGGTGGGACCCTTCTGATCCTTTACGGTAAGAACGTAAGAAAGAGGATCGGACTCGTTGCCTGCGTCGTCTACTGCAACGTAGGTAATCTTGTAGTCACCCTTCTTGGTGGGGTAGAAAGACATATTGTCGAGATTATCAAATTCAACCTTCACGTCTTCCGTGCCGGTTGCATATCCGGTCTTCTCGTCAACTATTGCCTTGAGAACTTCCTTGTTCTCAGAATCGGTAACGGTAATCTTAACCTGTACTCTCTCGTCGTACGCATCCGTAGCGGTAGCGGTGGGAAGAGTGTACTTAATGTTAAGGTTTGCGCTCTCGGAATAAGATCCTACCGACAACGAAGGCTTAACCTTGTCTTCGAAGTTATCCTGAATAAGGATCTTGTACTGTGCGTCTACGTACACGCCGGTACCAACGTCATAAGTGTAGGTAACGAATGCGGTAGCGCTCTTTTCTGCGATATTATCGGCATTGTCTACGCCTGAAACGCTAACTTTAACGTCTGCGTTTTCTACGTAAACCTTCTCGCCGTCCTCTTCGTAATAAACCTTAGCAACGGGAAGATCTGCAAGCTTGAAGGTACTTCCTACTTTGAGGAAGGAAGGAATCTTATAATCTTCGATCTCGAGCTTGTACTCTTTGGAAGAGGTGCAAAGAACGTCGTAAGAATATTTGGTTCCATTCTCGTCGGTTTCGTAAATAATTACGGTGTAATGACCAACCTTGTCTGCAACAACCTTAAGGTTGCTTCCTTCAGCGGTAAGTCCGTTGCCTTCGGAAAGAACTTTACCCTGAGGATCAACTACGTTTACGAGATAACCTGCTGTTACGGGAACAAGAATTTCATCACCGAACTCAACGGTGTTAAAATCGATACCCTTAACTTTATCATAAGTCTTCTCTACGTTTTCAGCTTTAGCACTTTCGGCAAGTGCAACCACGCCACTGTTTCCCATTACCATAACCGCAGCAAGAGCTCCGGTGCACATGGACAATAAGAATTTCTTTGATTTTTTCATCAACTTGTCTCCTATTTTATATTATATATAACTTTTCAAAATTATAACAGACTAATTATACAATCAAACGCGCTTTTTGTCAATCGGTTTACGCTTCTTATACCGATAATATTTGCAAATAAACTCATTTTTATGTAAATTTTATCCGTTAGTGCCAATTTATCTTAAAAAACCGCAGATTAAAGCACGGCTTTTCTATGCATAAGGACTTTGCTTACGTCCTTAACCTGCTCCAACATTTCCGCAAGCTTACTCTCCGCAACGTTCTTCGTAACGACGGTAAGTGTTTCGCTCTTAAGGTCGTACTTATACTCTTTTACTATGCCGTTGCCGTCAATAAACGAGGTGAGAACCTTGTCAGCATCCGCGCGCTTAACCGAAAGAACTACGAAATACTTGGAGTATGAATCCTTAACGATTTCAATCCCCTCTGCAAGTTTTCCGTTATTTTCAAACGGAGGATAAAGAGGCGTGGTGCGCTTAATACAGTAGATAATATCGGATACGATCGCACTGCCCGTAGGTCTTGCGCCCGCTCCTCTGCCGTACAGCATTACGTTATCCACAAAGTCGCCCTTAACTACTACTGCATTGTAAGAATCGTTTACTACGCCCAGTGGATGAGTCTGCTTAACAGCGGTGGGATGAACGCGCACTTCCACCTTATTGCCGTACTTAGTACCTATTGCAAGAAGCTTGATAACGTAACCCATCTTCTTTGCATACTCGATTTCTTCAAGCGACACCTGAGTAATTCCTTCTCTCGCAACCTCGGTATAAGGAATACACGTTTTGAACGCAAGCGAAGAAAGAATGGAAAGCTTGTACATAGCGTCAAAGCCCTCTACGTCAGCGGTAGGATTAAACTCCGCATATCCGAGCTTTTGCGCCTGAGCAAGAGCCACGTCGTAAGAAATACCCTCTTCGGTCATTTTTGTAAGAATATAGTTGGTCGTACCGTTAATAATACCGGTAACGGACACGAGATTATCACCCTGCAAGGACTCGTTAAGCACTCTGATTACGGGTACTCCGCCCACACAGCTTGCCTCGTGGTAGAAGCCTACGTTGTTCTCTCTTGCCACCTGATCGATCTCAGCCCATTTTTTAGCAATAAGCTCTTTATTGGCAGACACTACGTTCTTACCGGACTTAAGAGCTTTCGTGATAAACGTAAGAGCAGGCTCCACACCGCCCATAACCTCTACGACAACCTCGATAGAGGAATCGTTTAAAATATCGTCGAGATTGGTCGTACCTACGCCCTCTTTGAGATTGTACTCTGCAAATCTCTCCACTCTCTTATCCAAAACCTTGGCAACGTTAATATCGATACCGTGGTTTGCAAGAATTTCATCGTGGTTTTCGGTAAGAAGTTCATAAGCGCCTGCTCCAACAGTTCCGAATCCCATAATTGCAACGTTGACTTTTTTCATAGTTTTTCTCCTTGTTTTTTGTCGGAATTAAGTTTGTAAAGAATGTTAAGACCTCTTAAAGTAAGAGTTTTGTCAACAACGTCTATTACGTCGCTTTCTCCCGCCACTATCTCGGAAAGCCCACCGGTAGCAACTACCGTAACCTTCTCGTTGATTTCCTTTTTCATTTTGTTTACAATATAATCCACCATTCCGCAGTAGCCGTACAGAATACCTGCCTGCATATTGGTAATGGTTGATTTGTTTATAACGTTATCCGGCTTTACGAACTCCACGTTTGGAAGCTTAGCCGCGCTGTTACCAAGAGCCTCTGCGCTGGACTTTAGTCCAAAGCTTATCGCTCCGCCCAAAAATTCGCCCTGAGAATTAATAACGTTGAACGACGTTGCCGTTCCGCAATCTATAACTATGCACGCTCCATATGTCTTGTATGCCGCCACGCTGTTTACTATTCTGTCGGCACCCACTTCCTTTGCGTTGTCATATCTGATATTAAGCCCCGTTTTAATCTTGTTTCCAACAATCATAGGCTCGAAGCCGAAATAGTAGGAAATGAAATGTTCGAACGTATAGTTAAGCGTGGGGTTTACGCTACTCATAATAACGCCCGTAATATCGTCAAGATTTACACCCTTGTTTTCCAGCAGGTTTTTCATGGACATGAAGTATTCGTCAGAAGTCTTTCTTGACGAAGACGCAAGACGAATGGAATGGATAAGCTCGTCGCCATCAAACACGCCTATCTTAACGTTAGTATTTCCAATGTCGATAACGAGTATCATATATCCTCCTCCGTTTCTTCGTTTATCTCTTTATCTGCCACCTCGATTTTTTCGGGACGGGGAAGAACTTCGGTGTATTCGTCCTTGATCTTAAGACCGTTTCTTACTCCAAATACGATGCCCGGCACGATAAGCGCAGGTATGATAAGCTCGGGGATTGCGTTGGTTACGAAAATAACGTACAGAACGTCCATTCCGTCCAAGACCTTGAACACCCAAATCATAGAAAGCACGGTAACCGTGTTTGTAAACGCAGCTACTGCGCAAGCAAACGGAATTGCAAGTCCCATTGCAAGCTTAGGTTTTTTGAACCACAGCATAAACAGCTTGAACAAGCCCCTAAATACGAGGAATAAAACTATTCCCACGATTATTCTCGGGAAGATGGATATAAGCGGATTAGCCATTCCGAAAATGAGCGGTTTTCCGAATATGAACGAGGTTATAAACGACGACATACCGAATATTACTCCCGCTATAAATCCGTTTTTAAGCGACGGCTCTATAAACGCCACCGCAAACGCAACCGAAAGCGTAATTACCGCAAAGTTAATGGGCAACGCCGACGACGTGATAAGCTGATCGAGTATTCTTGCAACGAATATCAACGCCGCATAGATTGCGTATAAAACCAAATAATAAGTTTGACTTCTCTTTTTCATAAAAACCTCCTTGTTGCACTTCGCGTTTGCGATAGCGCACAATCTTTTTTTAGAAAAGATCGTTATGTAATTTTGGTAGTACAAGAGGAAAATCCTTCTCGTCCTTTGATATTTTAGCACAAGAGCGGAAAAATATCAACTATTTAGAGTGTTTTAATAATAAATAGTTTGTATAAAATAAAAAAACGGCGCATGAATTTTAAGTTCACACGCCGTTTTTATGTAAGAATTTGCCTTTAGCAACAACCGCAAGCTATGCTTGAGTTATTATTATTTGCAACAGCAACCGCCGTTATTTCCGCAAAGGCAGGTGAGCAAAATGTACCAGATAATTATATCACAGCAATCACAGCCCTTTTTGTCGCAACAACCGCCGCCGTTATTTCCGCAACCGCACAAAAGCAGAAGCAAAATAATAAGGGTACAGCTGTCGCATCCACCGCCACAACATCCGTTATTCCACATACGGGTTTCCTCCTGTAAAATATTTATAAAGACGTTCTGCCTTCGGTACCGATAAAGGCAGTCGGTCTTAAAACAATGCGATGATACCGCTCGCTCATTCGTTTTTCACTCATTCGTTTTTCTTTTGTTATCAAGCGCTTTTTGGATATCCCTACTTCATAATATTACTTAAAAAGTCAAATTGTTATAGTTTTTTTAAGATAAAAACAATCAATTCCGTCTTTTGCTTGACAAAAAGCCGAAAACCCTTTATTATACTAAGGTAAATAATTTTTGATATAAAATCAGGAGATCTTTTTATGGCAAACAAACTTACTATGGACAAGTTGGTTAATCTTTGCAAAGGCAGAGGCTTTATCTTTGCCGGAAGCGAAATCTACGGCGGTCTTGCAAACACGTGGGATTACGGTCCTTTGGGCGTTGAACTTAAGAACAACGTTAAGAAGGCTTGGTGGAAAAAATTCATCACCGAAAATCCTCTTAACGTAGGCGTTGACTGCGCAATCCTTATGAATCCCACTACTTGGGAAGCAAGCGGACACCTTGGCGGATTTTCAGATCCTCTTATGGATTGTAAATCCTGCAAATCCCGTCACAGAGCTGATACGCTTTGCGAAGACTACATCGCAAAGAAAAACCTTGACGTTAAGGTTGCCGGCTGGTCTAACGAACAGCTCGAGCAGTTTATCGTAGACAACGGCATCACCTGCCCCGTTTGCGGAAACAAGGAGTTCACTTCTATCAAGAAGTTCAACCTTATGTTCAAAACGTTCCAAGGCGTAACCGAGGACAGCGCTAACACCGTATATCTTCGTCCTGAAACAGCTCAGGGAATTTTCGTTAACTTTGCAAACGTTCAGCGTTCCACGCGAGCTAAAGTTCCTTTCGGTATCGGTCAGATCGGTAAATCTTTCCGTAACGAAATCACCCCCGGTAACTTCACTTTCCGTACTCGTGAGTTCGAGCAAATGGAACTTGAATTCTTCTGCAAGCCCGGAACTGACCTTGAATGGTTTGCTTACTGGAAAGAGTTCTGCAAGAACTGGTTACTCGATCTTGGCGTAAAGAACGACAACCTCCGTCTTCGCGACCACGACAAAGACGAGCTTTCCTTCTACTCCAAGGCTACTACCGACTTCGAATTCCTCTTTCCGTTTGGTTGGGGCGAACTTTGGGGTATTGCGGACAGAACGGACTACGACCTTAATTGCCACATCAAAAAGTCGGGCAAGAACCTCGACTACACCGATCCTGTGACGGGCGAAAAGTACGTTCCCTACGTTGTTGAGCCTTCGCTTGGAGCGGACAGAGTTGTGCTTGCATTCCTTTGTAATGCATACGAGGAAGAAGAACTTGAGGGCGGAGATACCAGAGTAGTACTCAAACTCCACCATGCTCTTGCTCCTTACAAGGTTGCAGTTCTTCCCCTTCAAAAGAACCTCACCGAAAAGGCTGATCCTCTCTTTAGAGATCTTTGCAAACTCTTCCCCTGTACCTACGACGTTTCCGGCTCTATCGGAAAGCGTTATCGCCGTCAGGACGAAATCGGAACTCCTTACTGCGTAACCGTAGACTTCGATACTCTCGAGGACGAATCCGTAACTGTTCGTGATAGAGATACTATGCAACAAGAAAGAGTTAAGATTGCCGACCTTAAGGCATACTTTGACAGCAAGTTCGTTTACTAAAAAACGCAATTGAGCGTAACGGAAAAAACCGCTACGCTCTTTTATTTTACTGTTCACTTTGCAATCGCATAATGCTGTATACTTAGTTTGATAAATCACAATTCTACCAAAATTCCGACAGTCATATAAACTTATTTTTGCACATACGTATACGCCAAACCGCAACAAAACGCAAAAACGCTCCACTATTTTATATAACGCATATCAAAACAGCGTAAACTTACTCCCATTTGCATACGCATTTCAAAACAACGTAAACTTACTCCCATTTGCATACGTATACCAAAACAACGTAAAAAACGGAAACGGTTTTATCCGCTTCCGTTTTTTTGTTTTTTAAGTTTTTTGTTTATTCGGTTCTATAAGTACCGTTTGCAGATGAAGCATACTTGTCAATATCAGCCTGAACTGCTGCTTTCTGAGTTGCAAAGCCTTCAGGATCGTTAGAACTCATATAAGCCTTGATATCGTAGAATCTTACCTTTGCTTTTTCTGCGCTGAGGTTGAATGCCGTTACGTCCGCGCCTCCCTTATTGACAACACGAAGTTGATCGTTCACGTAGAACATTCTGTATCCGCCGGTTACGACAATCTTCCAAGTCAACGTTAAGGTTGTGCTTTCGAACATAAATACATCTTTTGCCGCAGCATTCGTATCGTAGCCCGAACCCATATTGAATCCAACCTTATAGTTGTAATTTACGCCATCATTGTTGTCCCACAACAAATATCTGTAATTATCATTACCGTTGAACTTAAACTCAATATGTGCATTTGCACCTGCAGGCGCTTCGATAAGATCGAGTTTTCCGCTGATAACGAACTCTGTAGCAAGAGGATTGTTTGCAATCGTAATAATCTTTTGGTTATCCCTTACACCTAACGCTACGTTAGTAGTAAACTCTTCCACGTCGTTAACAACTGCATTTTCAGGAAGCATGTTGTCAATAACTGTTTTATCTGTAGATACTGTAAAGCCGGTAATAGTATAATTCAAGTTTTCCGAACCGAAACCGATATACAAAGCATCACTCTTAAGTTCTATCATTTTGGTTACGCCGTCAAGCGTTACGTAAGCCTTCTTATCTTTTACAACAAGACTGAACTCAACGGTATAATCATTATCGTCCCACTTGTACGCAGAATTCTCTCCGCCGTTTCCGTATCCCCACAAAATAGGCTTAACAACGTTCTGTCCACCGTGCTTACGAACGATTACGTCAATAATATTGTAATTACCTGCTGTTGCCCACGAATTGTCGGGATTTTCCATAAGAAGAATTTCCGCGAACTGGTTGTTTGCAACTACAATATCTTTCATATTCATAGTTCCCCAAACAGCCACGTTGCCTTGAATATACTTCTGATTCTTCGTATCGTACAAATACGCTCTGGTTCTCGTGCCTTTACCTGCGTTGTTTATGGTAAGTGTATCTCCGCTAAGCGTTACTTCTCCGTCACCGCAAGCCTTCTGAATAGGATTTAGAACCTTTATAACGTAATCGTCAAAGTTTACACCAGCTTCTTCCAAAAGATCGGTATAAACGTAATAGTTTTCAAGTTTGATATGAACGGAGTCACGAAGTTTAGACGAATCAATATATCCGCCACTACTTACGCCCGTTGTAGTAAAGTACTTCAAACTATCGAGGAACGTTACCTTGTCGGTATTGTCGCAATACTCTTTTGCCATAGCGTTGGAAATATCTGCCTGCTGGTTGGAAAACTCCAACGTAGCATCAATTCCACGCTTATAGGTACGGTACTCAACCGAGAAGTAATAAATTTGAGTATTGGGAAGAGCGTTGTGAAGGGTTGCAAGCATATCTACTACGTCGCGTCCGGTCTGCGCTCCGCTCTTATTCAAATCGTAAATATCGTTTGTTCCAACGTGTACTACCAATGTCTTGGGAGCATAGGGAACGACTGCGGAAACCCAATCGGTAACCTCGTCAGTTCTCGTTCCACCTACACCAAACGAATATGCGTTCTTACCGGGGAAGTACTTGGTGTAGAAATCCGACCAATAACTTCCGGGAGCGTTATATCTTCCTGCGTCAAAGAAGGAGTCGCCCATAAATACGATAGAGTCTGTATCCTTTACAAGTTTAGCTTCGATATCCGCCTTGTGAGTGGTATATCTAGAGCCAAAGTTGTTGTTTACTGCAAAACTTGTGCTAAACGAAGTGGATACGTAGTCGTAAATCTTATCGTAGGTCTTTACGGTAAACGTATCTTCCATCTCGTTTTCTTCGTTTTTAGCGGTAACTACAACCGTCTTACCTACGTTGTTTACGGTGATAAAGCCCTTGTCGGAAATGCTGATATCGTTACCCTCAAAGGTATAGGTAAGGGGAGCGGTAAAGCCTTTTTTAGAGAATATTACGGGAACGTATCTTCAGCTATCCTTTGTTGCGATAACAACGTCGGAGATGGACATCGTGCCGTTATAATCTCTCTCGTCGTAAATTGCGGTATACGTTTCAAAATCGGTTACTTTGGTATCGCCAGTTATGGTATTGCCTTCGCTGTCTACCCAATGGCTAAACGTATAAATCTTGCCAAGCACGGTATCGGTAGGTCTATCGGTATCGGTGGGAAGATGATCTGCAAGCGCTTCGCCTACGTTAATCTTCTTGGTTGTTATATTTCCGTATACGTCGAAAGTAATCGTATAACGCTTATACTCAACGTCAAATACTGCAGTGTAAGTCATCTCGCCCTTTACGGTATCGGTATCGACTATTACGTTGTTTTCAGCGTCAACCCAATGGCTAAACGTATAGATAGCGTCGTCGTCTTCAGCCTTTGTAGGTGCGCCTAAAAGGGTAAGAAGGTTAGAGCCGTACTCTACGTTTTCTACGCTATTCTTTCCGTCCACGCTAATAGTAACGTCGTACTTTCTTACGCTTGGGGTATAGATTGCCTTATATGTAGCCGAGCCGTTTACTTCCGCTACCTCCTCGCCGTTTACGTCCTCAAAGTGAGAGAACGTGTACACGGTGTCTACCGTAGACGCTTTAGTTATAGTGGTAGGAGTAAAATCACTCAAAGTCGTGCCAAAAGGAATGTTTTCTCTATTAATTACAGTTCCGTTGTCAAGATCGATTGCGATATTGTATAATCTTTCCGTCTTCTTAAAGTAAGGAACGATTTCGATAGGCTCGGTAATAACCGTTGCAAAATCGTAGAGATTGCCGTTGCACATCCAGAACTTGAACTCATAGGTATATCCCAAATCCGGCTCTTTAGTGGGATTAGTTTCGGGTTTAGAAACAGTTCCACCGTATGGTACGTTTACAACCGTGCCGTTAATCGTTACCGCTACGGTAAGAGGAACGGACGAATATTTAGCATAAATTACGGTATTATCCTCTGTCACCTTATCTACCGCGAAATTCCATCTCTTCTCAACGCCGTTGTTAAGCACGTACCAATGCTGGAACGTATAACGCTTGTTTGCATCCGCGTCGTCGTACGTCTTATCAATAGTAGGTTCAGTAACCTTACCACTTGATTTATTTACTGTAGTGGTAGATATAGTGGTGTCGCCGTTCTTGAACGTTACGTTAAGAACGATCTCGCGTCTTTCAAACTTGGGTGTAAGAGTAACATCGCCCGTTACCTTATCCACGTCAAAGTCCCAAAGCTTGGTTTCTCCCTCGCTGTCGGTATACTGCCAACCTTCAAACACGTACAGATATCCGCCCGACTCATAGTCTTCCAAGGGCATGGGCTCGGACAAAAGTCCGTCCTTTTCTACGCTTTCGGTCACACCGTTGAGCGTAACGTCAAAGTATGTCTTTTTCGGCGGTGTCTGATTACAGGCCACAGCCATAGACATTGCTCCTCCCACAAGAGCAAGAGCTAAAAGTTTAGTAATCTTTTTTCTCATACAATCCTCCTATTAATAAACGTAAGACTTAGTCTTTAGCAATATTATATCACTTAAAAATCGCAATGTCAATATAAAAAAATTGCATTTATGCAACTATATTGATGTTTTTCACAACGCAACTTAAAAAAAGCGATTCCAATATTGTAAAAAAGCAAGCTCGGTTTAATATCCGAGCTTGCCTGGTTAAATTCTAAAATTTTACGCTATTTTTCTTTACACTCCCACGTAAGAAACGTAAGCATTCTGATAGTAGGTAGCAAGAGGAATCTTAGTTCTTATAATCTCAGTACCGTCGGGGTTTTCTCCGTCCGATCCGCTTCCGGGATGATACTCCTCTTCATAAACAAACGCGTCGGTATAACCGATATAAAGAGAAAATTCGTACATAACACTGAGCACGTAAAGCTGACCGATTGCAGTTGTGGGACGACTGAAGATTGCGTTTTGAATAAAGTCTTGAGCAATCTTGTTTGCCTGAGCTTCGTCCTTAAACTTAACTCTTACCTTATCGTCGCCGGATTCGGTTGTTTCATCTCTGTCATAATCCACGACAACTTCTATAATCTCCTCGCCCTCAACGACTTCGGAGCGTTTGATATCCTTGTACATATAATAATCGGAAACAGCTTTGCCTTTCGCCATAATCTGCTTTGCAATAACAGCCATATACTCGCTGTTGCTGGTCATGTTGAGCGCGCGTCCCGTATCTCTCCAGGCTTTTCCTACCCAAATCTTATCCTCGTCTACTCTCTCCGCATACTCTACAAGAATGGGCGAAAGCAAGTCGTAATACTCGAGATGAGCCGATTTGTCATTCTCGGCGTCAATCATTTTTTCCGCCTCTCCATCAAGATAATCGTCAAGATAGTCGTAATACGTCATCAAAAGCTCTACGTTGTACTTAATCTCACTGTTTGGACGGTTGAGCTTGATAGAAGTCTTGGTTCGATTATACATCCACTCGGTAAACTCTTCGTTCGTTACGTTGGACTTATCAAGATTATCGTGCAGGTAGTTATACTCTTCCATATTACAAGCCACCGAGAACATCATGGTAAGCGCAATGAGAAGAGCCAATGCAATTTGTGCTATTTTTTTCATATTTCCTCCAAAGGGTATGTATCAATATCCTTATTATTATACCCTTAAACGGAAATAAAATCAAGTGTTTTGACAAAACTCTTTGCCACAAGCCTAAAATTTAACGCTCGTTGCTTAAAAAACAGTCTATTTACCCTTGGTTGCGACAACCGCTCCGCTCTCACAGTCGATAAGCACCGAATAGCACTCGCTTTCGCTCTTGCAAAACGCTACGTACCAAAAATACTTTCCGTCCTCTTCGACGGGGTTTGCAATCATTCTAATGTACACCTCGCCGTCGAACGTTCCGTTTACAAGATGATTTTCAAGCGTTTCTTTAAGCTCCTTCCTTGCCGTATCAAGCGCGTAAGAAGCGGTCTTTGTGCTGTCCGTCTTTACGGTTTTTAGCACGGTCTGAAACGTATCGTTTGCAGTTTTTACGCACACGTCTATCTCTTTTGCGTTCGTTTTAGCGCCTGCTTCAAACGAATAAGAATCGTTAAACGGATGCTTTTTCATTACTCCGCCGTACGTTTTTCCCTCTATCTCAAACTCACACTCGGGCGCGGAAGTAAACACTCCCTCCACCGTAAGAATAAAAAATTCCTCTCGTCCGTTGGGAATACCGTCCGTTTTATAGTTCTTTTCGCGCTCTCCGCTAACCGCGCTAAACGACCATTCGTCCACGACAGACACGTACACGTTATCTCTGATTTCGGATATAACCTTATCATACCCACTACCGTTTTTTGCGCATCCCGAAAAAAGAAGAAAGATAGCGCAAAGAGTAGAAACACTTATAATACTCAATAATTTTCTCATAATTCTCTCCTTGAAAAACAAAAATCGTTACGCTAAATATACGTAACGACCTTTACTTTTATTCGTGTTTCTATTGATTTTTTACAGGCATAACAAGCGACTTACTTATCCTTTTATAATCAGGCATAAATCTTTCAATATAACCGTAAAAATTCCTATCGTGATTGCGATGAACAGTATGGGTAAGCTCGTGCAAAACAACGTAGTCTATGCACTCGCTCTTTTGAGATAATAACCGCAATGAAAACGCTATCTTTTTAGTAACCACATTGCACGATCCCCACCTCGATTTCATATCCTTAAAAACAACGTCACTACAATCCAAACCCGTAATTGTATTCCACTTTTTTAAGCTACCGACAACTTCGCGCTCCAGACTGAATTTCATCCAGTCAAGCAAAATCTTTTCTCTTCTTTCCACGTTCTTTTCGCTTAAGTGAACAAGTACACTATCACCTGAAAGCTCCACTTTTTTCCCACCATCAATTACAAGTTTGATAGTATACGTATTGCCCAAAATCGTTATTTTGTCGCCATTGTTACATCGGTTTATAAAAAACGGACCGTCGCTCTTTTTTGCAAGCACACTTCTTATCCATTCGGTTTTAGACAACACGAAAGACTGCACGTACTCTATCTTTGCGCTTTTGGGCGCACTTATTGAAACAGAGCCGTCGGGGTCCACTTTAAGCGTTATGCGCCTGACGTTTTTTCTTATTAATTTTACTTCGATTCCGTCTACGTTTATAACCATATTTTCTACCGCTAAACAAAACTTTATACGTACTTAAAATCAGCCTTAAGCTCCTTTAGATATTCCTCGTATGCATAGTATTCCACACTATACTTCCCGTCCCTATATATAAGCTTTGTTACAGATGCGTTTCTCGGAATATCATTTGCGCTTGCATTTTCACTTAAGTATCCAATCCCACACATAACGGAAAGAATTATACCGCCGTGAGCGGATATTACAAAGCTTTTACCCTCGTGCTTTTTTACAAGCTCGTCCATTCCACCTATAAAACGCTCAGCCGCAAACTTTGCGGTTTCTCCCTCTGTCGGCTCTGCCAAGAGGGGAAATTTACACCATTTGTTAAACTCAGCGTCGTTCTTGGAAAGATAGCTCTTTTCCTTTCCTTCCCACCTTCCGAAATGAAGCTCAATAAATCTATCGTCAGCTATTACCTGTTTGCCTATCTTCTCACCAAGCGGAGATACTGTGTCTACCGCTCGAGAAAGCGGACTTGAATAAATAGCAACAATGTTCTTATCTTCCAAAAACTCACAAATCTTCTGAGCCTGTTTTCTACCCAACTCGCTTAGCGGAACGTTTGTACTTCCCGTAAACGTACCCGTCTTATTCGCAATGCTTTCGCCGTGTCTTGTAATATAAATTATAGTTTCCATTTTATACCGTTATATCGTCCAAATGTCCGACAAACCCCTCCTCTACAAGCGTAATTTTTCCGTTTTCTATCTCAATAGTTGTAATAGAAGCGTTAGGCAAACGGGATTCTGCCCTCTTTGCGCCCACCATGGTACAGCCGTTTTTAAGATACGTCAAAAAGCACATCAACGCTATCGAATGTGTAGCAATATAAACTTTTTTACCGGTGTGGTTTTTCTCGATATCGTACAAGCCTTTTACAAACCTATCCGCAACCTCGGGCGCGCTTTCTCCGCCTTTGGGGAACTTGACGGTAACAAATCCGTCGGCATCTCTGTATTTTGCATAAGAACCGTCCTCTTGCAATAACGCTTGCGTCCAG
Source organism: Clostridia bacterium (assembly GCA_017623455.1). GTDB lineage: Bacteria > Bacillota > Clostridia > Christensenellales > Pumilibacteraceae > RUG12826. Next base: position 24,205 of record JAGAPA010000068.1, read on the forward strand.
ACCATTCCCTCGTAAATCTCTCCAAAGTTAAACTCGGCAAATCTGTCGTCTATATTAATAGGTAAGTTTTTAAGCTTTGACGTAAAAGAAGCCGTATCTTTTGCTCTTTTAAGATTGCTTGAATATATCACGTCCAAGTGCTTGTCCGCAAAATATTCGGCTACCTGCTCTCCCTGTCTTAAACCCTCTTCAGTAAGCTCTACGTCTGTACAGCCTACAACCTGCATGTTCTTATTGCCCGTACTGTAACCGTGACGAACAAGATATATCGTAGTTTTCATTTCGTCTCCTTTATCCAATCTTCAACATTACCGCTTCCAAAATACGAAAGCAAAACCCTCTCGTCTATTGCATCTTCTTTTCTTGCAGACTCGTTACACAGTAGTCTTGTAAGATACGCTTCCTTTCGCATATCTCCGTTTGCATTAAACGAATTATCCGCGCTGCCAAACGAAATGGGAAGCTTACCGCTCACAAACCCCACGGGCGGAACTCCGTAGCCCTTACCCAAAGAATACGAGGGTAAAAACACCGGACTTGCGTTGCTCTGTACCATAAGATCGATATCGTCGCGGTCTATGAAGTTTGCGCCAACTACGGTTGCATTATCAAGCAATCCCATTCTATGTAAAAGCATAACAGGCGAAAGCTTGTACCTGCTTTCTATAAGTCCGCACGTATACAAATCCTCGCACGCCCTAACCATAAATTTGCACTTTTTCTCCAATACGTATTCGATACACGCGTCCAAAACAGGGTCGGGCAAAAGCAACGACGAAAGACAAATTTTATCTCCTGCAAGATCCTTTTCGCTTTCTACGTACGAATAAACTTCCACGCCTTTCTTTGCTCCGTCAAACGCGTTTACGTTTTTTGTAACAACGTTAATTCTGTCCGCAAAACAAGAATGGCAAACGTCAACGTTTGCCATACTGTCGGTCATTAAAAATGCGTTATACAATGAAAGTTTCATAATTTTTTCGCTAATTCTTTTATGTATTCTCTGTACTTATCCCCAAACTCCGCATTGTTCAACGCGAACTCGGTATAAGCCTGCATTGCTCCGAATTTATCACCCATATCATACCTTACGCCTTCAAACTCGTACGCGCACACTTTGCCTTCCTTGCAAAGCAATGCGAGAGTATCGGTAAACTGAAGCTCGTTATTTTTGCCCACGGGAGTATTTTCTATAACGTCGAAAACCTCACTCGAAAGCGCGTATCTGCCCAAGCTTGCAAGACGGGAAGGAAGAGCGTTAAGCGGTGGTTTTTCTACAATACCCTTAAGGTAATGGAGCTTACCCTCGCTCTTTACAACGTCGCCCACTCCGTACTTTACAATGTCGTCGCTAAGCATAGTCTGAACTCCAACTATGTTATTTCCGCATTTTTCATACGCGTCGCCAAGCTGAGCCATAACAGGATATGGATTTACGATTAAATCGTCGCCCCACGCAAGATAAAACGGATCGTTGCCCACAAACTCCTTAGCTTTATACACCGCATCACCACTGCCTTTAGGCTCGTTCTGATAGGTAAAACTAATGTTAACGCCGTCCGTAATGTCTTTTAAGATCTTAACAACATCCTCTTTACCTGCCGACAAAAGCTTATTTTCAAGCTCCTTATCCTCGCTGAAGTATCGCCTTATTTCCTCTTTTTGAGGTGATATTACGATAAGAACGTCCGTAACTCCGCTCTGCTTCGCTTCGTTTACGATATACGAAAGCACGGGAGTATCGATGACGGGTAACAATTCTTTGGGTACTGCCTTGGTGATGGGCATAAATCTCGTGCCCATTCCTGCGCAAGGTATTACCGCTTTTGTTATTTTTGTCATAATAATAATCTCCGCAAAAGTTTTTTTGGCTTAAAACCGCACGTAATTTCGTGCCAAATGCCCTATCGGGAGGTTTTCTAACCTTTGTATATTATGCGCTTACACGAATCGCAATGACACTTTCCGTCTTTGTTTAACTGCTCAGAGTTGCTTTTTGACAAAGCCATAAAGCATCCTCCGCAGGTATAACTCTTATCGTCACCTTGTACCTGAACGAAAGGATTAAGAATGTTTTGAGCAAACAAGGCGTCGTAATCTGCAAGCAAATCAGCAGATACCTTAGCGCGCAAGGGCGCAACCTCTCCCTTTAATTTCTCCAGTTCCTTCTTTACTACGGCAACGTCTTTCTGATACGCTTCGTTTACAACATTATATTCATCCTTGAGCTTCTTGCCCTCGTCCTGAGCCTCAAGATAAGTTTTGATAGCCTTGTCAGACTGAAGCTTGAGATTTTCTACCTTTTGAGATATTTCCGCTACCGTCTTTTTGATATCTTCAAGCTTAGCAACTATCGCGTCCTTATCCGTCGCCGTGCCAAGCTCTGCAATCAACGTTTCACATTCACTTGTAACTTTGGTAAGAGCGGATACCGCGTCGTTGTAAGCGGAAACAATCTTGTCCGCATAAGCTTCTGCGGAAAGCATTTTCTTTTTCGCCTCGTCAAAGTTTACCCTTATCTCTTCCCTCTTTTTTCTTTTGGGACTGCTTGCGATAGAACGCTCGATATCGTGAATGCGCGCGTTTGTTTTTTGGTAAGCTAATAAATCTTGTAAATCCATTTACAAATCTCCTTTTTACAGGCTCGAATACGGATTACTCTCCCTATCCGATACCATGATTTTTATATTATACCCCGATTTTGTCAAAGCCTCGTCTATCTTTTGTGAAAGGTACGGGATAAAAAACCTCTCTGTAGCATAGTGACTGCTCTCGATCATGTTCATTCCCACGCTTTTTGCATAAAGCGCAACGTGATGCTTAATTTCGCTCGTTACAAAACACGTAGCGCCCATTTCCTTAGCTTTTTCGATATACTCTATATCCGCTCCGCTACCGTTTACCACGGCAATACGGTTTACCTTTCCGGTAAGGTTTTCAGATATTACGCGTACGGGGAAATCAAGTACGTTTTCTACTTTTTGCGCAAGAGAGGCAATGTCCATAGAGGATATATTCCCCACTCTGCCAATTCCGGCATTTTCTCCCACAACGTCAATAATCTGCTTATCGGTCATACCCAACAAGTCTGCTACAGTATCGTTTACACCGCCTGCCACACTGTCAAGATTGGTGTGCATCGAATACACGTTTATCCCGTTCTTTACAGCAGTAGTTACCACGCGGTAATTCTCATATCCGTCGTTGAGATTTTTTATCGGAGCAAAAATTACGGGGTGATGCGAAACAACTAAATTACATCCCTTTTCAACAGCTTCCGCAATAACATCCGCCGTTGCGTCAAGGCATACCGTTATACCCGTTATTTCACTTTCTTTTTCTCCGATATTAAGTCCGGCATTATCAAAGGAAAGCGCAAGCGATGACGGCGCAATACTTTCCAGTACGTTTATAATATCTTTCAGCTTTGCCATTTATACGCCTCCTTTGCAATTTCCAACAGTTTTTTGTTTTTTTCGGACGGATAAAGCGCAGAATACTTAGCTATTTCCGTCTGCAACCTCTTTTTTCTGAGCTCGTCCTTTTGCTTGTAAAAAAAGCCTTCGTGAGCAATAATTTCATCGATCTCGCACTCACCCTCGCAGGCGCAGATAACGTCGTAGAAAACGCCGTCCTCCTCAACTACGAAATCCTTTTCCGCCCGATATCCGTTCCGAGCGAGAAAAAACCTCAGCTCTTCCACGTTCTTTTGCGCGCCAAGTATAAGATAGGGTTTGTAGGAAAGCGCGGAGATAATTCCCATAATTGTCTTTGCGCCCATACCGCAAATTACCGCGGTATCCACTCTACGTATACCCTTAAGTCCGTCCGCAACGTGAAACTCGACGTTATCGAACCTACTCAGCCTCGCTTTTGCTTTTTGTAAACATTTCGCGCTTACGTCACAAGCAAGAACGACGTGGGCAAGCTTGTTTTCAGCCACGTATTCGCTCACTTTTCCGTGATCGCATCCCACGTCCGCAAAAACCGAACAGGGTTTGATGCACTCACATACCGCGATCAGTCTTTTATCAGTTAACATAATCGCGAAGCTTTTTGCTTCTTTGAGGATGACGAAGCTTTCTGAGCGCTTTTGCTTCAATCTGTCTGATACGCTCTCTCGTAACCCCAAACTCTCTTCCTACCTCTTCCAAAGTTCTGGGATGTCCGTCGTCAATACCGTAACGGAGTCTTAATACCATTTCCTCACGCGGAGTAAGGGTATCGAGAACAACCATAAGCTGTTCTTTGAGAATAGAGAAGGTTGCGGCGTCCTGAGGAGAAGATGCGTGATCGTCTTCGATAAAGTCGCCAAGATGCGAATCCTCTTCCTCGCCGATAGGTGTTTCCAAGGATACGGGATCGAGCGAAATTCTCTGAATCTCGCGTACGCGCTCCGTGCTGATGCCCATTTCCTGAGCTATCTCTTCGGGTAACGGATCACGACCAAACTTCTGCACCAAAAGTCTTGTGGTACGAGCAAGCTTGTTGATTGTTTCCACCATATGAACGGGAATACGTATAGTTCGCGCCTGATCGGCAATAGCTCTGGTTATTGCCTGTCTTATCCACCAAGTAGCGTACGTGGAGAATCGGTAGCCTCTCGTATAGTCGAACTTTTCAACCGCCTTCATAAGACCAAGGTTGCCTTCTTGGATAAGATCCAAAAAGAGCATTCCGCGTCCTACGTAACGCTTTGCAATGGACACTACGAGTCTGAGGTTTGCCTCGGAAAGTCGCTTTTGCGCGTCCATATCGCCTTCCATCATTTTTTGCGAAAGATCAAGTTCTTCCTCTATGGTAAGAAGAGGAACTTTACCGATATCTTTAAGGTATACTTTTACGGGATCGTCAATGCTGACTTCCGCCATAATCTTATCGATATCGTCGTGAAGAAGCTCTGCAGTGTTGTTGATAACGGTAATTCCGTGTTCGTCAAGAATACGGAAAACCTCGTCCATTTCTCTTGCAGTAGCTTCACACTCTACGGCAATCTTTTCACCAACCTCGTCGTAGGTAAGCTTGCCGTGTTTTTTGCCAAGACTAATAAGACGTTTGATTTCATTCTGGATTTTTTCACTTAATACAACGGGGCTGTCATTCGCAACCGCCGTTTCCTTTTTTACGCTGACCTCGGTTTTTTGCTTAGCCTTCTCCCCGATTGTGATATCGTTAGCTTTAAGTCCTGCCAAAATATCTTCAATCTGATCGGGAGTAATCTTAATACCCTTAAGCGCGTTATTAACGTCGTCGTAGGTAAGCTCGCCTTTCTTTTTGTAGATTCCGGTAAGCGTATTAATAATTTTATAAGTGCTGCTTTTTTCCATTTTTGTCCTCCGTCGGCTTTTTGCCGAACTCTTGTTTTTGTTTGTCGTAATAGTATATCAGCTCTTTGTTAAAAGCCGGATATCTTAGTTTTGCAAGGGCTTTTTGCTCAATCTGCCTTACCCGTTCTCTCGTAACGTTGTAAATAACACCAATCTCTTCCAGTGTTTTCGGATCGCCGTTATCCAAGCCGAATCTTAAGCGGATTATCGACTGTTCGGACGCGGTAAGATGAGAAAGCGCGCGTTGTGCGAGCTGTACAAGCTCTTTTTTTTCGGTTAAGGTATCAGGTCTTAAGTCCTCGTCCGCCTCCAAAAAATCAAGTATTACGCTATCGTCTTCCCCCACTGCCTCGTAAACCGAAACAGTCTTGTGCATAAGCGAAAGATATTGCGCTATCTTTTTTTCGCTTTCGCCCATAGCCGAAGCAAGATACCCAACGGTAGGATCGCAACCGTGCTCTAAGCCGTACGCCGATATAATTTTTCCGAGTTTCTCTACTCGCTCTTTGACGTACGCCGGCAAACGAATGGTTCTGCCCTCTTCGCTGATAGTTCTTACAATCGCCTGTCTTATCCACCAGGATGCGCAAGTCGAAAACCTAAATCCCTTGTCCGGATCAAATTTTTCCGTGGCTTTCATAAGCCCTAAATTTCCGCTCTGGATCAGATCTTCAATCTCCACACCTCTGCCCGTATAATGCTTCGCAATGGCATGCACGAGTCTTAGGTTGGACAGTACAAGTTTATCTTTTGCATCTTTGTTTCCCTCGCGTATTTTGTACGCAAGCTGTATTTCTTCTTCCGCCGTAAGAAGCTGACCTTCCACGTTTGCGCCGACTGTCAGGTCGCTTGCCTCTGCGATATCCTCCTGAGCTACTACAAGAATATCCTTTTGGGCCAATAATTCCAAAACCTCGTCGGCCTGTATTGCGTCAGCATCACACTTCGTTATGAGCGTAGAATACACTTCGTCAGTGGTGAGCGCTCCCTGTTTTCCCGCTCTTTCGATAAGAGCATCAACCTCTTTTATAATGAGGTCTTTATTATTTCCATTCATCTGCGCCACCATATTTCATTTCTTTTATTTTCTGATCAATCTTTCCCATTTCCAAAACGAGGAGCGGATTTTTTGTTTCGGAATATTCCTTGGCAAGCCTATCCTTCTCTTTGAGCAGGAAATTGCTCTTTATTTTAGTAAGGCAAGCCTTGTACTTATCCTCACCGTCCCCAAGCTTGAACTGATAATCCACTATCTTACCTATATCTCCGCTTGCTACGGTATACAGCACGGACGGGTTTACCTTTTGTCCGCCCTTAACGCGCTCTAACGCATAACCGAAAACGTCGGATAAGGTCTTTGACGTAAGATATGGGAAGATATCGTCGGCAAGCGACACGTACGGCTTTGAGTATATCCAAGACGCAACTATAAACAGCTCCGCTCTGTCAAAAACCTCCGTCTTCTTTGCCGTTTCTTCCTCTCTTTCCTTTTCTTTCTCCGCCTTCTTTTCCTCAATCTTGCGCTCGGACAGTCCTACTTGCTGACGTAACGCGTCCATAGAATAGCCCGTAATCTCGTGTATAACTTTGAGATACTCCTCCTTTTCTACGGGGTTTTCGAGCTTTGCAACAACCTTGAGTGCCTCTACGGTAAACTTGGATTTTCCGTCGGGAGTGGAAAGATCGTAATCGTTTTTGATAACCTTTATCTTAAAAGCAGGCAACGTATCCGCTTTTCTTAAAAGTTGCATATATCCTTCCTTGCCGTACTTTTTTATTACGTCGTCGGGATCAAGTCCGTCGGGAAGAGAAACAACCTTTACGTTAAGACCGCAATCGGCTAAAATATCCAAACCCCTCATAGTTGCTTTTTGTCCGGCGGAATCTCCGTCGTACGAAATAAACACGTTTGAGGTATAGTTCTTTATCGCCTTTGCCTGTTGCTGAGTAAGAGCAGTGCCCATGCTTGCAACCGCGGTATCAAAGCCCGCCTGATGCAAAGCCATTACGTCCATATACCCCTCGGTCATAATAACGTACTTGATGTTTTCTTTCTGCTTCTTCTTTTTGAGAAGGTTTATGCCGAAAATAACCTTGGATTTATCAAACACCGGAGTTGCGGAAGTATTGCGGTACTTTACGGGGATATGCGATTGCTTATCTAAAAGTCGTCCGCCAAAGCCCACTATTTCGCCAAAATTATTGATAATGGGGATTATCAGACGATTATAAAACACGTCGTAGTACCTGTCGCCCTTAATCTCCGCTATGCCTGCCTCTTTAATATCGGCAAGACTGTAGCCTTTTTTTGTGAGATAGTCCAGCATTTCCTCGCCGTTTTGCGAATAACCGAGCCCAAATCTCGTAACGATTCTGCTGTCAAGACCCCTGTGCTCGATGTATTCTCTTGCTACGCTTGCCTTTTCGGAAAAAAGATTTTCGTGATAATGTCTGCCGGCATCTCTTAACAGCGCAAGCAACGTCTGCTTTTTCTCTTTATCCAAAGCAGGCTTATAATTATCGTTTTTCCTAAAAGACGGAACCTCTAACTGCGCCATTTCCGCAACGAGCCTGAGCGCGTCCATAAAATCTATATTCTCGGTTTTTTGCACGAAAGTTATTGCGTTTCCGCTCTCCTTACAACCGAAACAATGATAAAACTGACGTTCGTCGTTTACCGCAAAGGACGGCTCCTTTTCGTGATGAAACGGACAACAACCCCAAAACGTTTTGCCTTTTTTGTTAAGAGGAAGGTAACGCGAAATAACGTTGACGATGTCAACGCGAGAAAGCACTTTTTCTACAAACTGAGAAAAATCAACGTTATTTTCTGCCACTTAAAATCACCTCGCTCTTATGCGCGCGCACGCGTATGCAAAAACCGATCAGAGTTTGGACCAGCTTTTGGGTACGGTAATATCCTCAAAGGTCTTTACCGCAAAAGTATCGCTCATCATCGCGATATAATCGCACACTTTCTGCTCGAGCGTACTGTCCATATCCAGAAATTCTCTCGGAATTCTGTCTTTATGGAAATAGAAATATTCGTACAAAAATTTAATCATATCAACGGCTTTTCCCTCTTCCGCCTTTGCCTCGGAGGAAACGTAGACGTTTTCAAACATCCACTTTCTGAGTCCATTGATCATAAGCTTGAATTCGTCGGACGGAGAGGCAGCGTTTTTACCGTATGAATTACCGATAAAATCCATAATCATACTGTTAAGTCGCTTGCCCGTCTTTTCTCCAAACGCATCCCTGAATTCCTTGGGAATGTCTTCATTTTTTATAATACCGCCCCTTATCGCGTCGTCAATATCGTGATTAATATACGCAATACGGTCACTCCAAGCAACAACGTGTCCTTCCAAAGTGCACGCATTGCCACGGCTGGTGTGGTTCAAAATACCGTCGCGAACCTCGTACGTTAAGTTCATACCCTTACCCTCGTACTCCAAAAAGTCCACGACTCTTAGCGACTGCTCGTTATGCTCAAAGTGCGTAAAACAATTGAGCGCGCGCTCGCCTGCATGTCCGTAAGGAGTATGCCCCAAATCGTGACCCAAGCTTATCGCCTCGATAAGATCTTCGTTAAGCCTCAGCGCTCTTCCGATAGAACGAGCTATTTGACTTACTTCCAAAGTATGAGTAAGACGGGTACGATAATGATCTCCCTCGGGAGCTAAGAAAACCTGCGTCTTGTGCTTAAGACGGCGAAACGCCTTGCAGTGTATAATCCTGTCCCTATCGCGCGCGTACTCGCTACGCGTAGGATGGGGTTCTAAGGGTTCTTTTCTTCCCTTGCTTAATGCGGTTTTCTGAGCAAACGGCGAAAGGTATTTTTCCTCAATTTCATAAGTTAAGGCGGTATAATCTATCATAAAAAATCAACTCTCCCACTTTTAGATCCGTTCGTTTTTTGCAATGTAAAAATATCGATTTTGTCACAAAAAGTCGAATACGTATACCACTTTTGGTGCAAAATCACGTCAAATACAACCGTTTTATAAGCCACCACAAGGACGGAAGCAAAATTGCTCCGTCCTTGCAGATCGTTATAAACTGTTATTATTTACGGGGATTCTTGATGTTTGCCTGTGCTGCAGCAAGACGTGCGATGGGCACTCTGAAGGGCGAGCAGGAAACGTAAGTAAGTCCGATATCGTGACAGAACTCTACAGTTACGGGGTCACCACCGTGCTCTCCGCAAATTCCGAGCTTGATGTCGGGACGAACTTCTTTACCAAGAGAGATAGCCATCTTCATAAGCTTACCAACACCGTTCTGGTCAACGGACTTGAAGGGATCCTGTTCGTAGATCTTCTTCATGTAGTACTCGTTAAGGAACTTGCCTGCGTCATCTCTGGAGAAGCCGAAGGTCATCTGAGTAAGGTCGTTTGTACCGAAGGAGAAGAACTCTGCTTCTTTTGCGATCTCGTCAGCGGTAAGAGCAGCTCTGGGGATCTCGATCATAGTACCAACTTTGTAGTGAAGATCGGTTCCGCTTGCTGCGATAGCTTCGTCAGCAGTCTTAACAACTACGTCCTTAACGTACTTAAGCTCTTTGATCTCGCCAACAAGGGGAATCATAATCTCGGGAACGATGTTCCAATCGGGATGAGCTTTCTTAACGTTAAGAGCAGCGCCGATAACAGCCTTGGTCTGCATTACTGCAATTTCGGGATAGGTTACAGCAAGACGGCATCCACGGTGTCCCATCATGGGGTTGAACTCGTGAAGTCCTGCGATAACTTCCTTAACCTTAGCAACGGTAATATTCATATCTTCTGCAAGAGCCTTGATATCTTCTTCTGCGGTGGGAACGAACTCGTGGAGAGGGGGATCAAGGAATCTGATGGTTACAGGATATCCTTCCAATGCCTCGTAAAGAGCCTCAAAGTCACCCTGCTGCATGGGAAGAAGTTTTGCAAGTGCAACTTCTCTCTGCTCAACGGTGTCGGAGAGGATCATTTCTCTCATAGCTGCAATTCTGTCAGCGTCGAAGAACATGTGCTCGGTACGGCAAAGACCAATACCTTCTGCTCCAAGCTCTTTAGCCTTCTTAGCGTCGCGAGGAGTATCAGCGTTGGTTCTAACCTGAAGCTTTCTGTACTTGTCAGCCCAACCCATAATTCTGCCGAACTCGCCTGCGATCTGTGCGTCAACTGTGGGGATAGCTTCGCCGTAGATGTTACCGGTAGATCCGTCGATAGAAATAACGTCGCCTTCTACGAAAGTCTTTCCGCCAAGAGTAAACTTCTTGTTTTCTTCGTCCATCTTAATGTCGCCGCAACCGGAAACACAGCAGGTTCCCATACCACGTGCAACAACCGCTGCGTGAGAGGTCATACCTCCACGTACGGTAAGAATACCCTGAGAAGCCTTCATACCGGTGATATCTTCGGGAGAGGTTTCAAGACGAACAAGGATTACCTTCTTTCCTGCATTCTTCCACTTTTCTGCATCGTCAGCGGTAAATACAACCTGTCCGCATGCAGCTCCGGGAGAAGCGCCAAGACCCTTACCGATAGGAGTAGCCTTCTTGATAGCCTTAACGTCGAACTGGGGATGAAGAAGAGTATCGAGGTTTCTGGGATCGATCATAAGAACAGCCTCTTCCTCACTTCTCATACCTTCGTCTACAAGGTCGCAAGCGATCTTAAGAGCAGCCTGAGCGGTTCTCTTACCGTTTCTGGTCTGAAGCATATAGAGTTTGCCGTTTTCTACGGTAAATTCCATATCCTGCATATCTCTGTAGTGGTTCTCGAGGTTCTTGCAAACAGTCTGGAACTGAGCATATGCCTCGGGGAACTTCTCTGCCATCTGAGCGATGGGCATGGGAGTTCTAACACCTGCAACAACGTCTTCACCCTGTGCGTTTACAAGGAATTCACCCATAAGCTTCTTCTCGCCGGTAGCGGGATCTCTGGTGAATGCAACACCTGTTCCGGAATTGTCGTTAAGGTTTCCGAATACCATGGGCATTACGTTTACTGCAGTACCCCAAGAATAGGGAATATCGTTGTCACGACGGTATACGTTTGCTCTGGGGTTGTCCCAAGAACGGAATACTGCCTTGATTGCTTCGTAAAGCTGAACTTTGGGATCGGAGGGGAAATCAGAACCAATCTTAGACTTATACTCAGCCTTAAACTGGTTAGCGAGTTCCTTAAGATCTTCAGCGGTAAGTTCTACGTCGTAGGTTACTCCCTTCTCTTCCTTCATCTTATCGATGAGCTCTTCGAAATACTTCTTACCAACTTCCATAACGACGTCGGAGAACATCTGGATGAATCTTCTGTAAGAATCGTATACGAATCTTGCGAACTTAGGATCGGGATTACCCTTAATCATACCTTCTACAACTTCGTCGTTAAGTCCGAGGTTAAGAATGGTATCCATCATACCGGGCATGGATGCACGAGCGCCGGAACGTACGGAAACGAGAAGAGGATTGTTAAGATCGCCGAATTTCTTGCCGTTGATCTCCTCCATCTTTGCAACGTATTCCATGATCTCTGCTTCGATATCAGCGTTGATCATCTTTCCGTCGTCATAATACTTGGTGCAAGCTTCGGTCGTAATGGTGAAACCCTGAGGAACAGGAAGACCAATGTTGGTCATTTCTGCAAGGTTAGCGCCTTTTCCGCCGAGAAGCTCACGCATGTTTGCGTTGCCTTCGGTAAACAAATAAACATACTTGTGTGCCATATTTATTTTAACTCCTTTGAAAAAATTTGCATAACTTTTAGGGTGAGAACAGATTGCGTTTTCAGTTCACACCATTTGTTATTATACCACAAGGTCTTTTCGATTGCAAGTAAAAAAGGGCATCTATTTTGAGATTTTGTCCATTATTTATTATTTTTATTAATTTTTCTAAGTTTATTATAATATCTTTTATCTTTATTAGGCGTTTTTCGTCTGTTTTTTAATTTCTACATCTCTCGTAAGCCTCGGCTGTAAATATGCACGTATGCGCATATGCGCACGATATGCACATTCTCTTCCAAAAACTTTCTGAGCCTGACCAATCCGTTCGCACGACGCACCGCCTGCTGTCAAAATAAAAATCGACGATTCCCACTTCGTCACAATTCGTATATATAACGCGCTAAAAAAACGGGCGCGCCACAATCTCCGCCCATACAAAAAAACATTCCCGTTTCTCCGTATCGCTCCAAACGCAACGTAAGCAATAAAAAATCCCTATCGCGAATATTAGCGCAATAGGGAAAATAATTGATTTTATTACAGCTTGTAGATAAGGCGCGTAAAGAACTCGGTTGCTCTTTCAATGCTTTCCAGCCTTATTCTTTCGTCGTTGCCGTGTATAGTACCACGCTCAGCCTTGGTAAGATCCATTGCGGAAAACCTGTACACCTTGTCGGTTATTCTACCGTAATGTCTGCAGTCCGAACACTGAACCATAAGATACGGCGAAACCAAAGCATCTCGCCACGTGGAGGCTACTGCGGAAGCAACCTTGTCGTACGACTCGCAATTAACAACCGATATACGCGACGGATTCATACCGCTTATTTTAGTAATTTTTATATCTTTGTCGTTTGCTTTTTTTACAAGCTCTTCAAGCGCACTGTCCATAGTATCACCCTCTATAAGACGAAGGTTTGCGCGCATTGAAGCTACGGGGGGAAGCACGTTTATGCCCTTGCTTCCACTCATCTGAGTAAACGCAACGGTAGTACGCATAAGCGCGTTCATTTCTCCTCCGCTCTTTTTCGTAATCATGTTAAGAACACCCTTAAAAAGCCAGAGGTTTGCAAAAATCATTCTGTACACAAAAGTAGAACGCCTTCCCAAAGTATCGAACATCTGCTTTGCAGGCTCGGTAAGTCGGAAGGTAAACGGCTTGCTTTCAATATTTACACACGCCTGAGAAAGCTTACCTATTGAAGTTTTGGGTGGGGGTGCAGAAGCGTGACCGCCTGCGGTATCTACGGTAAAATCCACGTTGAGCATACCTTTTTCCGCAATTCCTATCATTCCGCACGGTTCTTTTACTCCGGGGAAAACGTTACTTACAACTCCGCCTCCCTCGTCTACCACAAGCTCGGGGACTATGCCGTTCTTTTCGAAATAATCCACAACTGACGGCGCGCCCGTTCCGTTAACCTCTTCGTCGCCACCAAAGGCAAGGTATACGTCGTTTTGTGGAACGAAGCCGTTTGCGATATGCGTTTCTACCGCGTTCATAATGCCGTTTAAGGTAACCTTGGTATCAAGAGTTCCTCTGCCCCACATAACGCCGTCCTCGATTATCGCATCAAACGCAGGCTTACTCCACTTATCTTCTTCCACCGGTACCACGTCATAATGCGCCATAAGCACCGAAGGCTTATCGGAAGACTTACCTTTCCACTTGTACACTATAGCCCTGCCCTCTACCTCTATTCTTTCGCAAGATGAGGTAACGAGAGGGAAGAGCGAGGGGAGAAGAGCTTCAAACTTATCAAACTCCGCCCTGTCTTCTCTGTCCTTATCCACGTAAGAGATCGTTTTGCACTTTATCATTTCACCCAAGGTTCGCACTGCGCGTTCCTTGTCTATCTTACACTCGCTATCGTCGCGTTTTGCGTTGGGACGGGGCTTAAAACACGCGGTACGTATAAGCACAACGGCAATAAGCAAAACCAAAACGCAAGCAACGCCAATTAGTAAATAATGCCACCAAACCATATAAATTTTTCTCCGTAAAAACTGAATTTTAACACGTTTTTCCTAATACGTATTCGTCTTTTTTTAACCAAGCAAGCCTTTCTTATAGAGAATACGCGCTGTGATTATGGTAAAGATCGCGGACACGGGAACCATAATTCCCACGCTTCCGCCAAGACCGGGAATAGCGATAAACAGTACGAGCATTAAAATTATGGGAGCAATCGCAATCTTCCAATTTTTGCTTACGAACACCACTCCCAAGCCACCGAAAAGCGCGGGAATAAGCTGTGCAAACGCAGGTTCTAAGACGGGGTTGTTTGTAAGAAGAGTGGACAAATCGGTAACCGACATCAAAAGCACGCCGAGAGCAACGATAAGCGTCGTTACAATGCTTGATACGGCAATAGAGATGGTGGACACGACGTCACCCTCTTCGCTCGACGCTTCATAGCCCGACTGTTCAAGCGCATTGAGCGCGCAGGGAAGCTTGAGGTTGGATATATTTCCCGTTACGAACGACAGATACGTTCCGCCTGCGCCGAGCATAGGTATGTAGGTAAACACCTCTACTACGCCCACCGCAAAATACATTGGAGCGGTAGCTACAAGCCCCGCGCCTAAAAGCGCCCAATCGGGCCACACCTGATAAATTATACAGCACAAAATGGGAGCAAACAACAGTATTGCAGTTATGGTAAGATTCCAGATGTTTCCGTAAAAGTACACGGAATCTCTGTACGTCATAACTTTTGATATAGAATTCTTATCTTCCATACTACACCTCCCTTACGCAACGACCGGAGGCGCGCCCAACCACATGGTAAGGGGCACGGCTACGATCATTCCCACTATCATCGATATGGGCAACGCATAATCCGCAAGCCAGCTGACTTTTTTGAATTTCTTTACGGCAAGACCGCACAGTGCCATGGTAAGCGCGGACGCTATCATTACAAGAACGGGCACAAGTCCGTACGTCTGACCTGTAAAAATAACTCTGAAGTCGCAGAATACAAAGCCCCAAAATGCAGAGATCATACCTATAAACATTGCATTTACAAAAGTGTCAGTCCATTTTTTATCCTTGTTTTCCATTTTCAAAATTCCGCCCTGCACCTTTTTACAAACGATGCACACAAGCCAAATTCCCACCATTATGCTTATTGTCATAACAAAGAAAATGGTAACGAACTGCTGTGCCGTAAGCTCTGAGAATTTGAGTGAACCAATCGCCTCGCCTATTGCGGAAAGCACGTTGTTTGCGGCTATGGTTTCGTAAGAAAGCGAACCGATAACCGACAAGCGGAGCCACGGTAAGGGCAAGCCGAGCGAATACGACAGCGCAACCAATCCTATAAGAATCGATACTGCCGGCGCAATGGTGAATATCGCACTGCTTATCATTGTTTTTTTAATCTTTTTCTGATCCATACCAAGCTGTTTACTGCGCCTCAACGCTCTTATCAGGAAGAACACGGACTGACCGAGTACTGCGAGAATAATAACGCCGAAGATAATAAACAAAATGGGACTGTTTGCGGAAAATTCCATTATTTGTTTCTCCTGTGTTTTTTATTTTTTATGTATAACCTATCTTAAAACAAACAAAAGCGCAAGTGTTGCTTGCGCTTTTACAACGTTTTACTTAGCTACTACTTTTGCAATTTCGTAAAGCTTGGTGTTTACGGTACGGGGTACGGATATGCCTTCGATAATATCCATGTCAACTATCTGTCCGTCCTTAATTCCAACTATTCTGTTGCCGATGCCGTTTTTAAGAAGATCTACTGCCTTTGCGCCGAGGGTAGTTCCCAAGTATCTGTCAAAGTTTGTGGGCGAACCGCCTCTCTGAATATGTCCGAGAACGGATGCTCTTACTTCAAGACCCGTATGCGCGTTAAGGAATTTTTCAACTTCGTCAGCCTTACCCGCACCCTCTGCAAGCACGATAATTCCGCTACGCTTTCCGCTCTTTTCATAATCCTTCATATGCACCAAAAGCTCGTCGAGCGTCATGGGGATCTCGGGGATCATAATAACCTCTGCGCCACCGCCTATACCCGTGTAAAGAGCAATGTCGCCACAATGTCTGCCCATAACCTCTACAACGGACACACGATTGTGCGAGCCCATTGTGTCACGAATACGGTTGATAGAATCAAGAACGGTGTTACAAGCCGTATCAAAACCGATTGTGTAATCGGTGTAAGCAAGGTCGTTGTCAATAGTTCCGGGAACGCCAATACAAAGAATTCCTCTCTTGCAAAGCTCTTCCGCACCTCTGAACGATCCGTCACCGCCAATAACGATAAGACCTTCGATTCCTTCTTCCTTAAGGTTTTTTGCAGCAAGATCACGTCCTTCGTCCGTCATCATAGCCTTACATCTTGCAGAGCGAAGAATAGTACCTCCGCGCTGAATAATATCAGACACACTGCGTAATCCCATAGGAATAAATTCCTTGTTCAAAACTCCGTCGTAACCGTTCTCTACACCTACAACTTCCATACCTGCGTCAATAGCCGTACGTACAACCGCACGGATAGCCGCGTTCATGCCGGGGGCGTCGCCACCACTGGTCAATACTGCGATTTTCTTCATATTTATTTACCTCTGAAAAATATTTTTAGCTTATTTTCTCTTAAAATCTCATTAAGCACTCTTTTTATTATAACATTATCGTTATATAAAATCTACTGATTTGCGGTCTTTTTTCAAATTTTACAAAGAATTTTTTGGAAGTCCAACCGCTTTTTGCGTCCTATTCTGCAATTTTTATGTTGTGCGCGCCCACCAAACCGTAAAGCTCTTTGAGTAATACGTCGTTAATATCCGTAGTAACCCTAAGCGAATACAGTTTGTTATCGTCGAGATTTTTAACGTAAACCTCGTCTTTTCCGGGATATGCGGAGAAAATATTCCTAAGACGAGGCGCCATTTCTTTACCCTTTGCCTCAAACGAATAATACACGCATATCTTTTTTGCTTTAACGTCGCTTTGGACATTACGCCAATCACTCATGCTGTCTACCGAAATACTTGCACTGTCCCCTCTGTATCGGATCTTTCCGCGCACGGTAACCATATTGTCTTTTTCAAAAATGTTTTTATACTGCGAAAGCTTGTAGCCCGAAAGCATAAGTTCAACCGTGCCGTACAAGTCTTCGAGCTTGCCTATACCGAAATCCTTACCCGAGCTTTTACTCTGCTTTTTAGCGCACTCTATAAGCATTCCGCCAACCTCGACCTCGGTTCCTTCGGCAATCTCAGGCTTACCCTCGTCCTCTTCTCCGCTCACGCTCTCTCCGTCCTCTTCCTTTACCACGAACATGGACGTATTGTGAGGGAATTTTTTGAGATGATCGGCATAATCGTCAAGCGGATGTCCCGTAAGATAAATTCCCGAAACCTCTTTTTCCTTATTGAGCTTTTCAAGCGTCGAATATTCCGCAATGTCGGGATATTCGATCTTATCCTCAAGAGCCTCGCCACCGCCCATCATATCAAAGAACGAGAACTGTCCCGTAAGACGCGTCTTCTTATCTCTCGCCGCCTTATCAAGCACCTTTTCGTAAATTGCAATAAGCTGACTTCTGTGCACCTTAAAGCAATCGAACGCTCCTGCGTAAATCAGGTTTTCCACCTGCTTTTTGTTTATCGTAATGTTATCCATACGCTTGATAAAGCTTTCAAAATCGGTAAACTTTCCATTTGCGTCACGCTCTTCAATTATTGCGTCGATAACGTTAAGACCAACGTTCTTTATCGCGGCAAGTCCATAACGTATCTTGCTATCTCGTACCGAGAACATCGTTTTAGACTCGTTAATATCGGGAGGAAGCACCTCTATGCCCTCGTTTTTAGCATACGTGGTGTAGTTTTTTATTTCCTCAATATTGGTAATACGGTTGTTAAGAACGGCAGTTATAAATTCAGGCTCGTAATAGCACTTCAGGAATGCCGTTTGATAAGTTACGAGCGAATATGCAGCCGCGTGAGATTTGTTGAACGCGTATTTTGCAAAGTCCTTCATCTGTCCCCAAACCTTTCTTGCTACGTCCTCGGGAACTCCACGCTTTATACATCCGTCAATAGCTCTTGACACTCTTCCATGCTCGTCCACCGTTTCCGCTTTACCGTTTACGAAAACCTCTTCTTCCTTTGCCATTTCGGCAACCTTCTTTTTACCCATCATTCTTCGTACCATATCCGCCTGTCCAAGCGTATAGCCCGCAAGCGACTGCACTATCTTCATAACCTGCTCTTGGTACACGATACAGCCGTACGTTTGTTCCAAAATGGGTTTTAAGAGCGGATGGTCAAAGGTTACCTTGTCCGGATTATGCTTGTTTTCCACAAACCTCGGAATGGAGTCCATAGGGCCGGGACGGAACAGCGAAACTGCCGCGACGATATCTTCAATGCAGTTTGGACGAAGGTTTTTCAAGAACTTTTGGAAGCCTACGGATTCTATCTGGAATATTGCCGCGGTATTACCCGTGGAAATAAGGTCGAATACCTTAGGATCGTCGTATTTGCATTTAGAAAAATCTATTTCAACACCGTGATTTTGCTTTACAAATTCACAGCACTGCTTGATATCGGACAAGTTTCGAAGCCCCAAAAAGTCCATCTTCAAAAAGCCCAAATGTTCAAGCTCTACGCCCGTATACTGACTGGTTATATCGTCCCCGTTTCTCGCAAGTGGCATATGTTTATCCAACACGTCGTGACCAATGATAACACCGCACGCGTGAGTACTGCTCTGACGAGGGGTATCTTCAAGTCGCATAGCAATATCCGCAACACGTTTTATGTTCGCGTCCGTGTTATAAAGTTCAACAAGCTCGGGAACGGCAAACGATTCGCTCGTAAGTCCGTTATCTTGCTCCTTTTTGTTCGGCTTGTAAAAACCGAAAACCTTTTCCAAGATATTGGGACGCTTTATCTCCACTTCTTCGCCGTGCCAAATAACCTTGCCCGGAATCGCTTTTGTTATCTTGTCGCAGTCCGAATACGGAACGTTAAGCGCACGTCCTACGTCCTTAATCGCGTTTTTAGCCGCCATAGTTCCAAACGTTACAATCTTACAAATACGGTTTTCGCCATACTTTCGCTTAACGTATTCGATAACTTCTTGTCTTCTGCAGTCCTCAAAGTCTACGTCGAAGTCGGGTGCGGATACTCTTTCGCTGTTCAAAAAGCGTTCAAAGTACAGGTTGTACTTAAGCGGATCGATATCGGTTATTCCGATAAGGTACGCAACTATAGAACCTGCACCGCTTCCTCGTCCGGGGCCTACCGAAATACCCATGTTACGCGCCGCGTTTATATAATCCCAAACTATCAGGAAATACTCTATAAAGCCCTGCTTTTCTATTACCGCAATCTCGCTTTCTATTCTCTCTCTTATCTCTTCGGTTTCCGCTCCGTATTTCTTCTTAATGCCCTCGTTTATGAGGTTGCGGATATACACTATAGGCTCTTCGCCCGTTTCGGGAATGTATCTGGGGAACTTGTAATGTCCGTACTCAAACTCAAAATTACACTTGTCCGCAATCTCAAGAGTGGTTGCAAGCGCGTCGAGGTCGTTGGGAAAAAGCTTAGCCATCTCCTCGTAAGATTTGAGGTAATAATCGTCCGAATTGAACTTCATACGGTTGGGATCGTCATAATCTCTGCCCGTTTGTACGCACAAAAGAACGTCGTGAGGCTCTGCGTCGCTTCGCTCTATATAATGCACGTCGTTGGTTACTACCGTTTTGATCCCGTACTTTTTGGCATACATACGTAAGTACTGATTTACCTCAAGTTCTTCCTTTAGTCCGTGATCCTGCATTTCAAGATAGAAGTCTTCTCCAAACACGTCCTTAAACCATATTACAAGCTCTTCCGCTTTATCGTAGTTCCTGCGCAAAATAGCCTGAGGAATGTCACCGCCAATACACGCGGAAAGACAAACAATTCCCTCGCTGTACTGCTTAAGAGTTTTAAGATCGATTCTCGGCTTGTAATAAAATCCGTCACGGAAAGCAATAGCGTTAAGCATTGCGATATTTTTATAACCCGTTTCGTTTTTTGCAAGACAAACAAGGTGACGTCTGTCGCTTTCGTCGTCGGGATTAGCCTTTCTGCTCTTTACGGTAAGATCGTCGCACACGTAAAACTCAGTACCGAAAATGGGTTTTACGGGCTTCATGTCGGGATCTCCCGAATCCTTTACCTTCTTGTTGTATTCACAGCACGCATCGTAAAAAGCGACCGAGCCGTACATATTGCCGTGGTCGGTCATAGCCAAAGCAGGCATACCCATTTTTCCTGCCTTTTTTACAACTTTGGAAATAGTGGACAATCCGTCCAGAAGAGAATATTCGGTATGTAAATGCAAGTGTACGAATTCAGCCATTGTTTTCTCCTTTCTCTTTTAGTTGCGACGCTATCTCGCTAAGCTTGTTAAGTCTGTTTTTCACCGTGCTCTTAGGTATTCCCAAAAGCGACGCAAGGTCGGCAAACGTTGCGTCGGGGTTGTCCGTACGCGCTATTGCCATTTCCCTAAGTTTTGGGTTCAAAGAATTTAGCCCTAACTTCTTTTCTATGATACGTATGTCTAAAATCTGTCTAACCGACGCGTTTACCGTCTTGTTTATGTTTGCGTAATCACAGTTATTTATGCGGTTGGATTGCTTACGGATATCACGCAGTACCACCTCGTTGTTGAGCGCAAACACTGCAGATTTTGCGCCCATAAGAGCAAGACAGTCACTCACGCTTACGTTATCCTTTACGTACACTACGTACTTTCCGTTATGCGTTATTATTTTACTGTTTATACCAAAATAATTCAATATTGCGGATAAATCGTTTGCCATATCCACGGAAGAAAGAGTAAACTCCAAATGATATCCCGTCTTAAGCGAAACGCTTCCCGAACCTAAAAACGCGCCCTTGACGTAATGCGCTTTACAATGATCTTCCTCTATAAGCGTATCGGCAATCCCGGGCACGACAGCCGTTTCCTCTCCTATCATTCCAAAAATCATCAGGTCGTACAGTATTTCCGTCACATACTCTCCGCTCACGGTAAGATGTTTTCCCGAAACAGTGGGTGCTATTCCGTAAAACTCTGCAAAAATCTCCCCCACCGTTTCTTTCAAGCTCTCGCTTTCGCAAAGAATCTCTACTCTTAACCCGTCGGTAGAAAAGAAAACCGAGCCCGCAGTATGTACTACTGCGGACAAAAAAGCCAACCTGCAACAATCGTTTTGTATTCCGTTGCGTAATATTTCGTTTTTAGCGGAAACAGAATAATTATTCATACAACTTCTTTTTGATTCTACTCCTGAACTTTGGTAATTTTTCCCAGTTTGCAATCTGCTCGTAGGGAATACCCACCCTTTCGATAATCTCCAGTGGCTTGCTTATCTCTCCAATACGTTCGGGCTCGTGCGCGTCCGAGTCGGCTATAAACTGCACTCCCATTCCAATAAGTGTTTCCAACTCCTTGTCCGTCATATAGTTACCCTTTCCGTTAAGCTCCATATACGTACCGTAATATTTACAAGCCTTTCCTACCTCTATAACGTCTGCGTTAATGCCGTTGTTTGGATGGGATAGAATGTCTATATCGTGTCGTTCTATTGCCCTTAAATACATGTCCGTATTGCGGTTCTTAACTCGAAGCGACGACGTTTTCGTTATACTTTCAAACATGTTTGGAATAAATATTTTCCAATAATCCGCAAAGAAATCGGATTTTACGAGCTTGTGATATCCGCACACCACCATATCGAGCATAGGCAAATCGGACTCCATCAAATCTATTCCGCCGTTTCTTGACACGAGATTTGTTTCAAGTCCGAGATAAATATTTATCTGCGGATACTTCTTTCGCGCCTCCTCCACCTCTTTGATAACCTTGTCGAAAACGGATCGGCGCACGTTAAACATAACGTGACGGAAGCCGTGGTCGGTAATTGCAATCTCTTTCAATCCCTTCTTTATCGCCTCTTGCACGTTTTGCTCCACGGTACCCGTACCGTGACTGTATCTGGTATGTGTATGATAGTCGCCCCAAATTGCCATTTTCTTTCAAAATTCTCCGATTAGTTTTATCTCTTTTTCAAGTGTTTTACCAAATTTATCCTGCACGGTCTTTTCCACGTAATCCATCAATGCCAAAACGTCCCGCGCCGTTCCTCTACCTGCATTTATGAAAAATCCCGCGTGAACGGGAGAAACGTAAATATCTCCCACCCGTTTGTTTTTAAGCCCTGCCCTGTCTATGTACCAGCCCGCGCTTTTTCCGTCCGTTTTGTAAATACAGCCTGCACTTTTTCCCTTAGGTTGAAGCGAACGCATGCGTTTTGTAATATCCATTCTCTCGCAAATTTGCGTTCTGTCAGCTCTTTGCAGGGTAAACCGCGCGTACAAAACCACGTCCGTAGTGTTAAAGCAAGATTTCCTGTATGAAAATCCGCAATCGCTACGGCTTAATTCTTCAACTTTGCCATTTCTCAATACACCCACAGACGTAACGCAATCACCAATACTTTTACCTAAAGCACCTGCGTTCATAACGACAGCGCCTCCCACAGTGGACGGCAAAAGATACGCCCATTCAAGACCGCTAAACCCAAGCTCCGAGCTCTTTTGTGCAAGAAGTGATAACGAACAACCGCTTTGCGCGTACAAACTGCAATCGGAAAACTCATGCGATTGCGCCCTGTTTATAACCACTCTTTCCCTTACGCCCTTGTCCGATATAAGCACGTTACTGCCAAAACCTAAGACGACAGACGGGCAGAGCGATATCAAGTCCTCCACTCCGTTTGCTACGGTTACGCGCGCCGTTCCGCCTATCCCAAAAGTCGTGTATCTTGCAAGACTAACTAAGTTACTCATATATTATATACTATATTCGCACTTTTTTGCAAGTGTTTTATTTTTGTTTTTAAAATTTTTACAAACCGTTTACAATAACAACGGCATATCTTACCGGCTCGCCTGCGTATTAACAATCAGTAATTTTTGTTTTTGTTAAAGTACAATATTGGGCGTACGCCTGCGTACTTTTAATTTTGTTAAAGTACAATATCGGGTGTACGCCTGCGTACGAAAAAGCAAGAGAGATCCTTCTACTCTTGCTCTTACTTATTGCTATTAATAATTTTAACTCACACCTACAGTCAATTCGCAAAAACACCACTTTTACATGAAATTCTACTTTGCGTGATATAATTTCTTGGTCTGATAAATAGGCTCACTGGTGTAGTTTATACCGAGTTTCTTTAATACGTTTACGTCTACTTGTGACAAAATAACGGTCGAGTGACACTCCGCTCCCTTGAGATAAGCGAGGTGATCGAGGGCAAGTCTTGCGATGGGATTTGTTACTGCGGAGATAGAAAGAGCGATAAGAATTTCGTCGGTATGAAGACGTGGATTATGTCCGCCAAGATGTGTGGTCTTAAGCTCCTGAATAGGCTCTATAAGATTGGGCGGAAGCAATAAAACCTTATCGTTTATGCCTGCAAGATACTTTAATGCGTTAAGAAGCATTGCGGACGCCGCACCCAAAAGGTCGGAGGTTTTGCCCGTAATAATAGTTCCGTCATTAAGCTCTATTGCGCACGCGGGATTACCCGTCTTTGCGCCCTTTTCTCTTGCGTAATTAACACATTTTCTATCCGTTGCAACTATTTCGTTTTGTTGCATTAAAAGATCAAGCTTGTTTACCACGTCGTCGCCGATCTTTTCGTTACGTCTGTCGGTAAGTGCAGCAAAATATCTGCGAATAATTTCCTGACGTGAAGCCTCTACGCACACCGCGTCGTCCACAATACAGTTACCAACCATATTTACCCCCATATCGGTAGGCGACTTATAAACGGTTTCTCCAAAAATCTTTTGGAAAATACGGTTGAGAACGGGGAATATCTCAATATCCCTATTGTAGTTTACCGTGGTTTTGCCGTACGCTTCGAGATGGTACGGGTCTATCATATTAACGTCGTTAAGGTCAGCGGTTGCCGCCTCGTATGCTACGTTTACCGCATGCTTTAGTGGCAAGTTCCAGATAGGGAAGGTCTCAAACTTTGCGTATCCGGACTTGATTCCTCTCTTGTTATCCTGATAAAGCTGAGAAAGGCAGGTCGCCATTTTTCCGCTTCCGGGACCGGGCGCTGTCACGATTACAAGCTTACGTGTGGTTTCAATGTAGTCATTTTTGCCAAGACCGCTATCACTTACTATACCGTCTACGTCGTATGGATAGTTGGGAATAGGATAGTGACGGTACGTTTTTATTCCAAGCTTTTTAAGCGTGCGTTCAAACTTTTTGGCGAGCTTTTGATCGGTAAACTGAGTAAGACAAACACTGCCCACGTACAAACCAACCGCATTAAACGCGTCAATAAGACGAAGCACGTCCATATCGTACGTTATACCCAAGTCACCGCGCATCTTGCACTGCTCTATTGCATCGGAATTGATAACGATAACTATTTCCGCCTCCTCTTTCATATTAAGAAGAAGCTGAAGTTTACTGTCGGGCTTAAAACCGGGCAAAACTCTGGAAGCATGGAAGTCGTCGAACAACTTTCCCCCAAACTCAAGATAGAGTTTACCGCCAAACTTGTCTATTCTCTCGCGGATATGCGCGGATTGCAAATCCAAATATTTTTCGTTATCAAATCCAATCTTGTTCATAATTTATTAAATCCTTTATCTTTATAGTAGATACTTACACCGCTTTTAATTATACTAAAAAACAAATTAAAATGCAAGAGTTTGACGGCAATTTCAAACGTTGATTTTATTTTCCAAAACGTTTATGCTTGCCTTTGTTCGAGCTCTGCTGTCTGCCTCCGTTATTCTTATTAAAACGGCTGTAATTACTGTTGGGTGTTCTTGCCGTGCTTTTATCGTGTATACGTCCTGCTACTGCTTGGGCGCGTATCAGACAGTCGGGAGAAGAACCGATAAGATCCTCGCGTTTTGCCTTTATAAGCGTTTTTTTTACAAGCTCGTAATTTTCGGGAAGAGCGTATTGAATTAGCGCGCGTTGCATGCGTTTTTCCTCTGCATCTCGCGCAACGTATACCTGCTCTCCGTTTCTCGGATCAATGCCCGTATAATACATACACGTAGAAACCGTTGAGGGTGTGGGATAGAAATCCTGAACCTGCTCCACGCTAAGCCTGTTCTTCTTCAAAAATACCGCAAGAGCAATTGCATCGTCAAGCGTTGAGGACGGATGCGAACTCATAAGATACGGAACCGTATACTGCTTAAGACCAAGCTCCGCGTTGACTTTTGCGTACTTTTTAATAAACTCCTCGTATACGCAAACGGGAGGTTTTCCCATAGCCTTAAGTACTCTGTCGCTTATATGCTCGGGCGCAATCTTAAGCTGTCCGCTTACGTGATGCGCGCAAAGCTCTTTTAAGAACGTCGCCTTGTTTTCGTGTAACAAATAATCAAATCTTATACCGCTTCTTACAAAAACCTTTTTAACTCCGTCTATGCTTCTTAGTTTTTTGAGAAGCGCTATGTAATCGTCGTGCGATGCGTCAAGATTGGGACAGGGCTTGGGAAACAGGCACTGTCTATCCTTGCACGCGCCGTGCGTGAGCTGTTTTTTGCACGCAACGTGTCTGAAGTTTGCAGTAGGCCCGCCCACGTCGTGGATATAGCCCTTAAAGTCCTTATCCTTTACAAGCGTTTTAACCTCGTCTATAAGACTCTCGTGTGAACGCGCCTGAATGATTCTGCCCTGATGGAAGGTGAGAGCGCAGAACGAGCAAGCCCCAAAACAGCCTCTTGAGGATACGAGCGAAAACTTAATCTCTTCTATTGCAGGCACTCCCCCGTCCTTTTCATAAACAGGGTGATAAGTACGCATATACGGAAGAGAATAAACCTCGTCCATTTCCTCTTGCGTTAGCGGAAATTGTTGCGGATTTTGCACTACGTACGTGTCTTTTTCGTACTCTTCCACCAAAACCGAGCCTGAGAACGGGTCCGTATTTTTATACTGAATACCAAACGATTGCGCATAGTTTTTCTTGTCTGTTACAAGTGAAGCAAATGACGGCAAAGTAATATATTTGTCAAGATGCGACAAGTCCTTACACTTGTACACAGTGCCTCTTACAAAGGTTATATCCTTTACGTTATAACCGTCGTTAAGCGCGTTTGCAATCTCTACTATACACTTTTCGCCCATGCCGTACGAGATAATATCGGCTTGTGAATCTATAAGAAGCGAGTGCTTCATTCGGTCCGACCAATAATCGTAATGCGCAAGACGGCGCAACGACGGCTCTATTCCGCCCATAATAACGGGCACGTCCTTGCCAAAATACTGACGGATCAGATTACCGTATACGATACACGCGTAGTCGGGACGCTTTCCCGTTTTTCCGCCCGGGGTGTACGCGTCGGTACTTCGTCTTTTTTTGTTAACGGTATAGTGGTTAACCATACTGTCCATGTTTCCGCCCGACACCAAAAATCCAAGACGGGGCGCACCCAAAGACGTTATATCCCTGTCGCTCTTCCAGTCGGGTTGAGAAAGTATTGCCACTTTATACCCGTGCTTTTCCAAAACTCTGCTTATAATCGCAGGACCAAAAGAAGGATGGTCTACGTATGCGTCCCCGATAACGTATATAAAATCGGGCGCAGTCCATCCTCGCTCTTGCATTTCTTTTTTTGTAATAGGTAAAAAGGGCATAGTTATCCTCTTGATTTCTTATTAACAGCGTTATTGCGTTACTTTATCCGATTTGAGCTACTAACCAAAACGGCTAAAAAACGTTTGCCTTACTTAAAGTACTTATTCTCGATTGCGGTAATCTTGTCGATACGTCTTACGTGACGCTCCGCACCTGAAAACTCGGTTTCCACGAACGTCTTAACAATATCAAGAGCAAGACCTACACCCACGACTCTTTCGCCAAAAGCAAGCATATTCGCGTCGTTGTGCTCGCGGGTTGCGTGCGCAGAGAACGTATCCGAGCAAAGCGCGCATCTGATACCCTTAACCTTGTTTGCGGCAATAGACATACCTATTCCCGTTCCGCAAATAAGAATACCCTTATCCGCCTCTCCGCTTGCTACACATTCTGCAACAAGTATCGCCTTGTCGGGGTAGTCCGCACTTTCGCCTGCATTTGCGCCAAAGTCCTTAACCTCATATCCGTTTTCGGTCAAAAACTTGATTACCTCATTCTTTAACGCCACAGCGGCGTGATCACAACCGATCGCTATCATACTTTTACGTCCTCCAAAAAAATTTCTACTTTTTAAGTATACCACATAATGCTGTTGAAATGCAAGTTTTAATTACAACTAAAAACATAAAAATTCACCAATAAAAAAGGAAGCCTCTCCCTTTGGGGAAAAGTTTCCTTAATATATCAGCTTATTATATTGTTTGCGCTCGCCTTGATGAGCCTGTTCATTACTCCAAGTCCGTATCCGCTGTCGTCCACACCCTCGCAAAGAATAACGTCAAACTCTTCTCTGTCCGCACGGCGCAAAAACCTGAACAGGTTGTGAGCATACTCCTCGGCGTTCTTTCCTACGTTATAAACAGTGCGATCACCGTACGCATTAACGTTGTCGGAAAGTGCGAAAATTACTGCTTTTCCGTTATACGTATCGTACTTTTCGATTACTTTTGTCTGTAAATCCTCACTCGGCAAAAACAGGAATACGGGGGCTTTGGGCGAATAGTGCTTATACTTCATTCCCGGACAAAGCGCTACGGTAGAGCTTTTTACCACCTCTATCTTACCAAGCTTTTCCTCGAGAATTTCAACGGGCATACCGCCTGCTCTTAACAGTCTTGTTTTCTCGGTGGTAAGGTCTATTATGGTAGACTCAACTCCCACTTTACATTCTCCGCCGTCCAAGATTGCATAAATCTTACCGTCAAGGTCGTACAAAACGTGAGTGGCTTTTGTGGGGGAGGGGCGAGTACTGGTATTTGCAGAGGGTGCACACACGGGCACTCCGCTCTCTTTGATAAGACGAAGCGCAACCTCGTTTTCGGGCATGCGTATTCCCACGGTATCAAGACCGCCCGTAACGCACGAGGGCACGATATCCTTTTTCTTAAGCACCATAGTAACGGGACCGGGCATAAAGTTTTGCATAACGATTCTTGCCCTGTCGTTTACGTACGCAAGCTTTTCTATCATCTCAAAGTCCGCAACGTGCACGATAAGAGGATTGTCGCTCGGTCTACCCTTAGCCTCGTAGATCTTTTTTACTCCGCTTTCACAAAGTGCGTTTGCGCCCAAGCCGTACACCGTTTCGGTAGGGATTGCAACCACTTCTCCGTCCTGCAGTAACTTTGCGCAGTACGCGTAGTTTTCGTTATTAGGTTGTAAAATTTTCGTTTCCATAGCTATAATTATGAATAAATTAACGTATTTTGTCAAGAATTTAGGGTATGAAAAATAAAATTAGGAATTTTATTGACGCAATTTTTTCGTTTCTGCTCTTTTTTATCGTGTTTTACGCCTTGCTTGATAGGTATCACGACAAGCTTTTAAGTATTCTTGGCAGTATAGACGTCGCACTGATCCTGCAATGCGTCTACCTTGGCAAAAGCCGTGAAAGCAGACTGAAAAACGAGCAAAAGGAAAACCTTAAAAACTTTTTTATCTTCACGCCCGTAAACTGCGCTTCCTATTTTGCTCACGCGTTGTCCGTTCGCTATAAAACCGAACGCAAAGGCAACGAGCTGACCGTAGGCGACGCGTGCGTGTATTTTGCGCTTTCGCTCTCTCCGCTTTCGTACTCAAACGTTGTGGATGCGTTCAAAAAGCGAACTTCGGACAAAACGGTAATTATGTGCTTTTCGTGCGATAAAAAGGCGTTTCGTCTTGCCCAAAGCTTGCCATGGAATGTAAAAATCATGCAGGAAGACGAGGTTTTCGAACTATTACGCACCTTTAACGCACTACCCGATAAGCGCGTGGAAATTACGAAAAAGTACCCTATAAAAAACGTTCTTTTCGATATTGCAAATGCAAAAATAAATAAACGTTTGCTCTTTTCCGCGTTTATCGTGGCTTTGTTTTCGCTTCTCACTCCGTTTAAGAATTATTATATTTTCTTTGCGGTGTTTCTTATCTTACTCTCTATTATTCCGTCGTTTATCCGACTTGTTTTGAAAAAGCAAGGCTGAAAAAAAGTTCCGCTATCGTTTAGCGTGTTATCCTTAACGGAGAACACGCTAAAACTAAGTTTGTCCTTTGGGCAAGTGAAGTTATCTTCGATAGTGAAGTTCACTTCGTGAGTGAAGTTTCGCCTAACGGCGAAGTTATGGGCAAACTTAACTTCACTTATGCATAGCATAAACTTCACTACGTAGCAACTTCACTTTTGCAATAGCAAAAACTTCACCAACAGAACCTCACCAACAGAAAAAGAGAGAACTTAGCAAAACGCTTTGTTCTCTCTTTCTGCTTGTAATATGGGTTCGGGCTTAGTCCATTTGTTTTTGACTAGTCAAATGCGATGCTCGCACTTAGTGGTATTTTTATAATTCTCCGCTAAGAACATCACCCATTTTAGCGAAGCTTTGAATTTTTATTCTTCAACAATGCTTATTTTTCTTACGATAATGGATTTTGCTCTCACGCCTTCGGGAGTGGTGAGCTGAAAGTTACTGTAAGTAAGGAATGCCGTTTTATCGTCGTAGGCGCACACGTCGTTATTAGAACACGTATACTCCCAATATCCGTTATAATAATACTCTTTAGGAACGTCAAGAACGTGGATAACGTCGTCCCATTCCTTGCCTTTACCGTCGTAGCACGCTCTAACGTATACGTCAGGACGTCCGCTTGTCATAAGGATCGTGCCGTCACCCTTTTTAACAGAACGCGGAAGAACGCCGTACTCGTAAAAAACCTCGGGCTTTGTCCAGGTTTTGCCTTTATCGTACGAATACGTAATCATACACTTGGGCGAGGGATGATCGTCGTCGCCTATTACGTAAGGACTGATAGAACCCGAGCGCATTATCATAAAGAACGAGCCGTCGTCGCAAATCTCGAACGCGCATTCCATAAAGCCCTCAACCTCGATAGCATTGGGGATATTGTATTCGTCATGGTATTCGCACGTGCCCACGTGTTCCCACGAATAACCGTGATCGGTGGATTTAAGCATACTCATACTGCGATAACCCGACACCAGACTTCCATCGGGGTTTACGCAATGTGTGGCAACGGGAAGATATAACACGCCATCCTTATCCTCTCTATAAGGCTGAGCGTACATTGCACCAACGTAACCGTTAAAAACAAGACCGTAAGCCAAATCGTCCCACCTAACCTCACAAAGTTGATTTACAAGCTCTGTTTCGCCTTTTTTTAGACGGTGTGACATTATTGTTTTGTTACAGTCGTCACCCAATATTTTACGCATTTCGGCATTTGTATAAACGCCTTTATATGCAGGAACTTTCATTTTATCCGCGCCACGTTCAACGGCAGGCTCGCCAAGTTTTGCAAGAAGTTCTTTGTCCGTAATAAGCGGAGATCCGGTAAAACGAACTTTATCACCGTTAGAAATGGGAGTTTGCGCCTCCGTCCATTCCTTTGCCGGATTTTCTACTCTTGCCCAGGTTACACCACAGTCAACAGACTTGAAAACGGGATTTCTATTCTCCCTGTCGTGATTTTCATACTCATCCCTAACTCCACTAAAACGCACGTATAGTACGCCGTTGGAACATCTGATTTCGGGGTCTTGCCATCCACCCGCTCTTATGGCTTCCGTTGTGCTTTGCGATACGATTACAGGCTCGCCGATTACCAATTTTTTCATCATTATTACCTCTATTGTTTTTACGTTTTCCGTATACCTTTATTATACTTCACTAAAGCTGATTTGTCAATCTAAAAATCTTGCCAAAAATACAACATTCTTGGTGGGCAGACCCAAGCGTGACGCTTGACCCGATATGGTTATTTTACTGTAGTTTATATATAAGTAATGTAAGTGCTTTTTTTGGGGGCATCTATAAATTTTTTTTTAAGCGTGACGCTTGACCCGATATGGTTATTTTACTGTAGTTTATATATGAGTAATGTAAGTGTTTTTTTTGGGGCATCTTTTTTTTGTAGTCCCACTGTCATTATTGTTATTTTACTATAGTTTATATATAAGTAATGTAAGTGCTTTTTTTTGGAGCATCTATAAATTTTTTTTAAGCGTGACGCTTGACCCGATATGGTTATTTTACTGTAGTTTATATATGAGTAATGTAAGTGCTTTTTTTTTGGGCATCTTGTTTTTTTGAAGTTCCACTGTCATTATTGTTATTTTGCGGTAGTTTGTATATATGCGGACAACAAAAAAAGTAAGACGGTTATAAATTTTACGTCTTACTCTTTGCATTTAGTTATATATGTACTATTCCTTAGCTAAATCGGTAGCATCTTCTTCTTTTACGATATCGAGTTTAACCTCTTCAGGCACGTCTTCCGCAACACCTTCGGACGCCGTCTTTTCCTCAGCCTCAGCCTGTTCCTTAAGGATTTCCTCCATACGTTTTTTCTGCGCTTCCTTGCCGTATCTGTTATCGATAACGATAGAAAGATAAAGACCTACGGCAATACAACCCGTAAGTATGGTCAAAAGCCCAATCGCACCGTTAAGTAGGGTGCTATCAATAAGATACGTCATAAACGACGCGAGGAAGGCAAGCATAAATATGAGCGCCAATATGGCAATAATTTTTCTAACTTTAGTATTCATAAATTTATTATAATCTATTTTTTTCAATAATGCAAGTATTTTTGAGAATTTTGTATAAATTTTACCAATTTATGACATACGTTACACTCAAAATCTGCATTTTAACACAAACACACATCCAAAGAACCAAAACAATCCTATTCGCCACACCAATTCCTACTGTTGGACACTATCAGCATACACGTCCGCTCTTGTTCTTTAGAATTTTTACGTTCACAACAGCAAGCCTTTGCCTTAAATACCGTTTTCCGAAACGCACTATTGACAAAACGAACCGATTTATGTTAATATTAGAAACAGCGAGGTGAAAAATGGATATAAAAAAACTATTGCTTACCGATTTTAACGTACGCTTTATTAACGCAATGAAGCAGTTTTGGTTAGACGAAAGGCATTTCAGCTGTATTGACAACCCCAAAAAAAATAATCTTTTACTGCTTTTGAGTGACTGCTCGGTTTCATACTGCACCAAAAACGGCGAAAAAATAACGGCGAGAAGCGGTGACGTGGTGTTTACTCCAACAGGTAGCGAATACACCGCCACAATCACCAAAAACCACCCAAACGGATTTACCGTGGGTGTTAATTTCGAGCTTTTTGGTGATGATTTTGCACCTGTTATAATAGACGGAACGGTAAACGTATTTAGCGGATTGGGGAAAAACACGGAATTTTTATTTAATAAAATCCTGCTCGACAGCGTGATGCAAACGTATCTTAAAAAGCGCATACTGTTGATGGAGATTTTACAGGCGTTATACCCTCCACTACCCGAAAAAGAGGCAAGCCCCATACTTTTGCCTGCGCTCAATTATCTGTCGGCAAACCCGGACAAGGCAACTTCCATCCCCGATCTTGCAAAAATGTGTAACGTAAGCGAAGTATACTTTAGAAAAAAGTTCAGACAGTTTGCGAACGCATCGCCCATAGAGTACCGTAACGCGCTAAGACTAGAAAAAGCAAAAAACATGCTGGAAAACGAACAGCTGTCCGTGCAGGAGATATCCGACGCGTTGGGCTACTCCACCGTTTCGCACTTTATTCAGCAATTCAAAAAACGCTACTCAGTATCGCCGTTTGCCTACAAAAAAGATTATAATGCAAATAATAAGGGACAGTTATAGGTCGTCGGCATCCTGCGTAGGCTGTCCGCCATCCGTCGGATTTCCCGTATACGTCCCGTTTGGATCGTTCTTGCTCGTGAACATTTTCTTGATTTTTTCGAAAAGACTTTTCATTTATAACACTCCTTATAAAAAAAGTATGTGCAGTTTTTTCATTGCGCATACTTTTTTATTTACGGTTATAACGAGAACCTTATTTTTACTAACGATTATAATACAGATCAAGAACGTCAAGCCCAAGCATAGGAAGAAGTCTTGTTAAGTTTACGCGCTTTCTCATAAACGCATGGAACTTAAGCCCGTCGTCACACAACTTTTTATCCACTTTAATATCCGCTATAGAAGTTGTTGCGCCTGCCTGTGCATAGAGCTTTTCAAGCTCTTCAACAGACGGAATTTCTTCCTTTATCGCCCTTCTTATCTCCTGCCACTTATCCTCAATAACTTTTGGATCAACCTCGTCTGTGATAGTGGGGGTATTGAGCGACATCATTTCGGGGGTAAGATTTGGTCCGTACGCCCTCTTTATTTCTTCCCAATCAAGATTTTCCTTAGTCGCCTTGATATTTTCGATTTCTGCAACCTTGTGGTAGATCTTTGCAATCATAAGCGTGGAAACACCCACCTTTTTGCCGTGATAGTCCGCAAACTCACCGCGCTCTAACTTTTTACACTCCCAAAAATGCGACACTACGTGCTCAGCTCCCGACGCAGGACGGGAAGAGTTCGTAAACTGCATACAAAGCCCCGACAAAACGAGCGATTCCATAATAGCCTTTACCGCTCTCTCGTCGTCTAAGCTTACGTACGGAGCAAGAGCCACTATTTCAGAAAGCGCCTGCCGTACAAGCTCCATAACCTTAGGACAAATATAATCACCGTGCACAAGGTTTGCTATTCTCCAATCCGCCATTGCGATAAACTTTGCCATCATATCTCCAAAGCCCGCTTGCTTCAGCACCTTTGGCGCTTTTGCCAAAATCTTGGTGTCTGCAATGATAATTGAAGGCTGATGACATTGATAAGAGATCTTGAACCCGTTTTTAAGAATGGGCGCACCGTCCGATGCAAAACCGTCCATAGAAGGCGCCGTAGCAAAAATCGCAAACGCCTTTTTCTCCAAAAACGTAGAATAACGGCAAATATCGTTACACGAGCCCGAGCCTACAGAAAGTATTCCGTCCACTCGTCTTAAAAGCAAGCGAAGCTCGTCAACCTCTTCCATTCTTGCTTCTTTCATATCGTCGTAAACGCGCATTTCCACAACAAACCCGCTATTTGTAAGATTTTCAATAATACCTGCGCTGACCTTAAACGAATTGCCGTCCGCAACGACAAGTATACGTTTGGGGAATCCGTTTGTATTCAGAATTTCTCCCACTCTATAAAGGTTTCCGCTGTCAACCTCCAAAGCCTTCAAATCAAAACGATGCTCTTTTCCGCAAGCACAGTTTTCTACAGATTTTTTAAGAGCTACAAGATCCATTGTTTTTTTACCTCTTATCAGTTTATTTGCAGTTTTATTGTAGTAGCATAATCAAAAAAAGTCAATCAAATTGCTCAAACGCGCAACTTTTGAAAATTCTCAATCAAAAAACCACTCTTTCCTATCGTTTTATCTCTCAATCACGCAATATAGACGTTTATTGTCATAACGATCTGCTCTTAAGGCGATTCCTCAGTTCATCCAACGCGTTAATACCCATGGTATTTAGTCTGAACGAACGCGCCGCAACTTCCAAAATTGACGCAAGATTTCTACCGGGCTTTACGGGAACGGTATACTTAGTAAGATTCATTTGCAAAATTTCCTGAGCTTCCTTCTCGTCACCCAGTCTATCGTATTCCTTATCGGGGTTCCAGTCCTCAAGCTGAACAACTATATCAATAACCTTTCTCGTTCTTATTGCGCTTGCTCCGTACATGGCTCTGACGTCTATAAGCCCAATACCGCGTATTTCCATAAAGTGCCGTGTGGTTTCGGGCGCTTCGCCGATAAGCCTATCGCTTATTCGTCTTATGCAAACCGCATCGTCGGCAACAAGTCTGTGTCCAAGCTTAATAAGCTCTAAGGCTGTTTCGCTCTTACCCACACTGCTCTTGCCCGTAATAAGTACACCCACGCCGTAAATATCCACGAGTACTCCGTGCATAACGACGGTGGGCGCCAGAATTTCGTTAAGATAGATAGACAGCTCGTTAATAAAGCCCGTTGTTCTAAGACAGCTGAGCAAAAGCACGCGATTGAATTTTTTAGCAGCATCCACAACCTCGGGCAAAACGTCTGCGTTCGCCACGACCATGCACGGAAAATCGTAAGCAAAAAGAGTTTCACACGCGGTAACTCGCTCCTCGTGAGACATGTGCTTTAGGTATGCAACTTCCTGCTCGCCCACCACCTGAACACGTTCTTGTGAAAAATGCTCGTAAAACCCGGCAAGCTGAAGTCCGGGGCGCGCCACGTTGTAGGTGGATATATGAATCTTTTGCTTTTTGCCCTTGTTAAGCACGGTAAGATTAAGCCGTTCACAAAAATCCTTAATCTTTACGTCCACTTCGTTTTCTTCTATCTCTCTACAAGTATTATTGTTCATATTCTACTCCGTTTTGTAAAAAAATCCCTGATACGTATACCAACTATTCGTTAAAACAGAACTTTCGAATAGCCTTTGCAACGCCGTCGTCGTCATTACTTTCGCACACGTAATCGGCTCTCGCCTTTACCTCTTCTCGCGCGTTTGCAACAGCTACGCCAAAGCCTGCCTCTTCTATCATTCCAATATCGTTTCCATTGTCGCCAAAAGCCATAACTTCGCTCTTGTCCACACCCAAAATCTCGCAAACCTCTCTTAAGCCTTCCTCTTTGCCTGCGCGCTTACTCACAACCTCAAAGTAGCTCCTTGACGCCATAAAGAACTTTGCGTCCGCAAGATTCATTTTGTCAAACTCGCTAAGATAATAACTTACCTTATCAGGCGGGATAACCGCAAGCACCTTCAAGCTCCTATGCTTGTTATTTTTGATATAATCGGAAATTTTTCCTACCCTTTTTAGTGGCACTCCGCACATTCGTTGGTAGTTTAAGTTGATGTCGTTATACTCCTCTATGAGCACTTCATTGTCGCCGTAAATGTGCACGTACTCACCTTTGTTTTCAAAGTACTCAACCGCCTTTAATGCGGTATCGTAGCTTAGGTATACCGAATTCAACGTTTCGCCTTCCTTATCTTTTATGCACGCGCCTTGCATGCTCACTACGCTTATTTTTTGATGTGACGTGCCCAAAACCTCAGTGTACTCTACCGCGGAAATATGCATACGTCCCGTGCAAATAATGAACGTTCCGCCTCTTTTTACGTACTCTTTAACAGTGTTTACGGTAAACGGCGTAAGCTTTTTGTCCGTCGTGCATAACGTTCCGTCAAAATCACACAATATAACCTTATATTTCACCTTGCTCTCTCCTTGCTTTATAAAACTCGTATACAGAGTACGCGGCGCGCTTATTAAGTCCGCTTACCGCCTCAAGCTCTTCTATGGTAGCATTGCGTATTGCGTCCAAACTCGAAAACGCGGATATCAGAATTTGCCTGTTTTTCTTGCCGATATTGGGTATTCTTTCAAGCTCGCTGTACAGATTTTTAGATCGCAGATTTCTGTGATACAGCACGGCGAACCTATGCGCCTCATCTCTCACTCTCTGTAAAAGTTTAAGCGCGTTATCATCTCTGGGAATGACTACGGGCTCATCCCTGTTTGGCACGAAAACCTCTTCTTCCTTTTTTGCAAGCGAGAGAAGCGGAATATTTTTTCCGCACTCCGCCATCGCTTCAAGCGCCACGGAAAGCTGACCTTTTCCACCGTCCACCACTATAAGATCGGGAATTGCCCAGCCCTCGTCTATACGCTTAAGCCTACGCGTTATAACCTCTTTCATGGACGCAAAATCGTCCGCGCCCTTAACCGTTTTTATCTTAAATCGCCTATACTCGCTCTTTTCTGCCTTACCGCCTATAAACACTACGTTAGATGCAACCTTATCCGTTCCGCTAATGTCAGAAATATCAAAACACTCAATACGTGTGGGAGTTTTTATGTCAAAAATCTCAGCAAGTCTATCAACCGCGCCCACTGTCATAGCTTTTTCCTTTTCGGATTTTGCCACGTTTTTCTCCAAATATTCGGACGCGTTTGTTTTTGCCATTTGCACGAGCCTGTTTTTAGAACCGATCTTGGGGAAAGTTATATCCACCTTTCCGACCAAATTTGTAAGCTGAGATAAAAGCGCTTCGCTGTCAAATTCGTGCGCAAAGCAAATTTCCTGAGGAAGCAATGCAGGCGAAGAATAATACTGCAAAACGAACTGCGAGTATACGTCCTGAATGTCGAGCGCAACGTCTATTATCGGGTACGTTTTAACGCCTAACATCTTGTTTCCTCTTACCATTGCAACCGCTATTACCGAATACGTTCCGTCGGTAGCGTACGCAAACACGTCAATATCTGCAACGCTTCCAAGCGACGCTATGGTACGTGACTTAAGCTTTTTTAGCATCTCGAGCTTATCCCTATATTCTATAGCCCGTTCAAAGTCCTCGTTTTGAGCAAACTTCATCATTTTTTCTTCCAACACTCTTTGCGCGGTATCCTCTCTTCCGCCCAAAAATCTGATAACCTCTTTTACCGTTTCTGCGTATTCTTCCTTTTTAACGTAACCCATACAACAGCCCTTGCAAAGACCGATGTCATAGTTAAGACACGCACGTGACTGCTTTTTTAGTTTTTTAGGGCAAGCTCTCATTCCGTAAACGGCGCGGATAACGCCCACTATGTCGTTTACTCTAAGCCCGTTAAAGTAAGGTCCAAAGTATTTAGCTCCGTCGTTTTTTACCTTGCGCGTAACCTCTATCGTGGGATAATCGCACCTTGTATCAATCTTAATATACGGATCGGTTTTGTCGTCTTTGAGCAGAATATTATAGTACGGCTGATGCTTTTTTATAAGATTTGCTTCAAGCGCAAGCGCGTCGGACTCGGAAAGAGTTATTATATACTCAAAATCGGCAATATTGGAAACCATCGCCTGTACCTTGACGGGCTTGGGCGAGTTGTTAAAATACTGGCTCACTCGGTTTTTGAGTATCTTTGCCTTTCCTATATAGATTATGTTTCCGCCCACGTCGCGCATAATATATACGCCCGGCTGAAGCGGAAGATCTCTAATTTTCTGTTTGTCTACCATACGCACATCCACAATAATTTTGTCTGTACAGACCAAGCTCACTGCTTATTTCCGTACTCCGCTTAAAACCGTTCTGCTTCTTAAAATCGTTCACAAGCCACTTTATCCCCACCTCTTGCTCTATGCGCTTACCTATCTCGTTAATAAGCGTTGCGTTCTTGTGGGGAGAAACGGAAAGAGTAGAGCAAAAGTAATCAAAACCCAGCTCCTTGGCTTTTTCCGCCGTTCTTTTAAGGCGGATATAAAAGCATACGTCACAGCGCTTTCCGCCCTCTTTTTCCTTTTCCAAGCCCTTAATATTATCGGTAAAAAACTCGTTATCATACCCGTCCTTTATAAGCGGAACGTCAAAAAATCTCGCAACCGTTATCAAGTTTTCAAGCCTTTTCGCCTCTTCTTCACGTGGCATAATATTGGGATTGTACCAAAAAAGCGAAAGAGCGCACAAGGGTGCAACTCTTTCCGTTACTGCCGTTGCGCAAGGTCCGCAACAGCAATGCATTAATACTTTCACACTCGAACTGCCGAGAGTGCGCAACATTTCCGTGTTAAAATCGGTTTTCATTTACGCCACCTTAATAGAGATTGTTTCGCCGTCTTTTGTTACGACGTCCACGTAATATCTTCCATTCACTTCTCTGCAATTAGAATACGTAATTACAGACGCAATAAAATCAATCATATCACGCACCGGCGTGTTTTTAACCTTTACTATCTCCTTACCGTCAATGGTAAGCTTTCCGTCGTACTTAATCTTACTTTCTAAAAAGTCGGCAATGATTGCGCCATCTTTCTCGCTAAGGTAATAATTGATATATTTTGCACTCCTGTGGTTTTTTGCTAAATCATACTCGGCAAAAATAATAGACGCAGGCACTACGTAATTATCGGACGAGAAATGTACCTGCTCTCCGTCTATATTGTCAATCCTTGTTCTTGCGCCCATTCCCACAAGCTTTCCGTCCAAGGTAAAAATAGGACAACCACTCATTCCGCCTTGCACGTACGCGGACACGTCGTAACAAAGTAAAGGCGCAAGCGTAGAGTGTTCGTCAAGATGTATGGTTCTGTTTACCACGCCCATTTCCGCATTAATAGGTCCGCCCGAAGGATAACCCAAAGCCATAACCTCGGTTGCAATATTTACGTCAGCAGCAGATATCAGCGGATAATTAACGTCGCACCTAACCCTAAATACAGCGATATCGGTATATACGTTGTACCTTAGGTTTTCCGCGCTAAGAAGCTCTCCGTTTAGCCTAATCTTAACAGATTCTAAAGCATCGTCCACTCCGTGATAAGTCGTGACAACATACGCATAACCCACTCCGTTCTCGCGCTTTGCCTCAATCACAAAGCCCGTAGAACGTTCCGTG
Source organism: Clostridia bacterium (assembly GCA_017623455.1). Lineage (GTDB taxonomy): Bacteria > Bacillota > Clostridia > Christensenellales > Pumilibacteraceae > RUG12826. The sequence continues at coordinate 63,740 of JAGAPA010000068.1, forward strand.
CCGGCCTCAACCTTTACAACCCTGTCCGTCCACACGTTGGCGGTATACTCAAAAGACTCCAATTGCGCAGGGGCTTGTAAAAAATACAGTATTCCTGCGGTTATAAAAACTATAGCAAAACTGATTGCTACGAACATCGTAACCAACCAATATCCGGCTATTCCCTTTTTCTGTGTATTGTTATCCATAAACAACTTCTCCGTCTTACGTTATCGTTTTGCAATTATTCCAAAGCTCAAAATTTTATCCTACAAGTTAGATTATAACATAATATTTACTAAATGTAAATATTTTTTTAACAACCCAACCAAGAAAAGTTGGTGAAAAAAACGTACTGTGCGCAGGCGCACTCCCAATATTGTTATTTTACAATGTAAAAACATAACCGCCATAGGTGCTTTTGCCTAACAATACAATTTAAGCTTTTTTCGCAGGCGCACCCCCAATATTGTTATTTTACAACGCAAAACGCAATCGCCATAGGTTCTTTTACCTAACAATATAATTTAAGTTTTTTTTCGCAGGCGCACCCCCAATATTGTTATTTTACAACGCAAAACGCAATCGCCATAGGTTCTTTTGCCTATCAATACAATTTAAGCTTTTTTTCGCAGGCGCACCCCCAATATTGTTATTTTACAACGCAATAACATAACCGCTAAAGGTTCTTTTGCCTAACAATATAATTTAAGCTTTTTTTCGCAGGCGCACTCCCAATATTGTTATTTTACAATGCAAAAACATAACAGCTAAAGGTTCTTTTGCCTATCAATACAATTTAAGCTTTTTTCGCAGGCGCACTCCCAATATTGTTATTTTACAATGCAAAAAGCAACCGCCATAGGTTCTTTTGTCTAACAATACAATTTAAGCTTTTTTCGCAGGCGCACTCCTGCACGGTACGAATCTAACAAAACACGCAGTATTTTCCCATTAAAAATCAACCGAGAATTGAGAAAAGTCTTCTAAAAAGAGCAATGCACGTCACTTACAAAATAAAACGTCATTGCTCTGCATTTTATAAAATTTTTACTCTGCTTCCGCAAAAAACGCGGAAAGCGCGCGATTATTGTTGCCTTTCAAAAAACATTTTACACCCTGAAAATTTTACCCGTTGCGTTATAATACGGTGCGTCCACGGTTGCGTTTTTGCCCTTATTTGGCGCAGACGTATTGCGTTTTTGTGGTAATTCCGCTTGTTTTTGAGTCAGATAAGGAGGCGTAAAACTATCTATCTGCGACCAGTCTATAGGGGTTTGTCCGTTATTTTTCAAGAACTCGTTAGCCTTGGAAAACGGCTTTGACCCAAAAAATCCACGGTACGCCGAAAGCGGACTGGGGTGCGCGCTCTTTAGGACGAGATGAGGCTTGGATATGTATTTCATTTTGGATATCGCGTTAGAGCCCCACAAAATAAACACCATGGGCTTTGTGCGCTTACTGCATTGCTGAATTATCGCGTCGGTAAACTCCTGCCAACCGTACGAAGAATGGGATTGAGCCGACCCCTCTCTCACGGTAAGAGTGGTGTTAAGCAAAAGTACGCCTTGTTTTGCCCAGCCTACAAGAGTTGTGCCATGAGGCTTAAAGCCTAAATCGCTCTCCATTTCCGCATAGATATTCCTAAGCGACGGTGGCATGGGAATATTGTTGTTTACGGCAAAAGCCATGCCGTTAGCCTGACCCTTTTCGTGGTATGGGTCTTGTCCTAAAATTACTACTTTAACGTTATCGTAATCCACCGCTTTTAGGGCAGAATACACCTGATCTTTGGGTGGGAAAACAACCTTTGTTTTATACTCTTCCTCCACTTTTTTTAAAAGTGTGGAAAAATAAGGCTTGCCGTACTCGTCCTTGAGTACCTCGTCCCAACGGTTTCCTATAATATTCATTTTAATACTCCGATAATTTTTTACGTTAATATTATACCACTATACAGCGCGTTTTGCAATAGTTTACGTAAAAAATTTTTTAAGTATTAAAAATCTACTGCAATTCCCTCGTTTTTAGCATTATCTTCCTCTAAAAAATCCACTGCGCTCGAAAATAAGGACAAAATCGCCTTGTTTTTTACCGCATATATCACGGTTTTACCGCGCCTCTCGTCCTCCACGGCTCCGCAAGACCGAAGTATAGCCAGCTGATGCGAAAGCGTTGTCTGATTAATCCTTAAGATTTCGCCAAGCTCTCCCACGCATAACGGTGTTATTGCAAGCGCACACACTATGCGTATACGAGTCTTGTCGCAAAGCACGGAAAAAACGCGCTCCAATGCGTTCAGCTGATCGCGACAGGGAATGTACTTACGAATATTTTCCATCTTTTCTTGCTCTATTATGCAATTTTTATCATTTTTCAGCATAACTATATTATACAAAACGTAACCCCTACCGCACAACGGATCGAGCCGTCTTTTTTTAGCCGATAAACACAGTTTTTGTAAAATGCTATCGAAAGGAGTAAAAATGATTCAGCAAGATATATTCAGAATACTGCTACTAGTACTGCTATTGACAAATAACCAGCTCGACAGCGAGGAAAATATCAACTATTCCAACATCAACGACGTAATAATCCTACTGTTGCTCTTCTCTTCGTCTAACCCTTGCAACTGTAACTGTCACCAAAGCACCACGCAAAACACCACGTTTTAAAGTTCAACGTCACGTTGTAAATAACATAGCGGTTGATTCGGTATGGAGATTGAAGTTAAGATTTGTTGTTGTTTTTATCCCCTCACCACCAAGGCGGTTCCCCTCCCCTTGTTATACAAGTGGCGGTTTTTAGCGGTCGGGTGGGCAGACCCACGGTCAATATGGGAAGAACGATATTGGGTGCAGACCTGTCTGCTGGGCAGACCAACAGTCGATATAATAAAACCGACGGTGGTTGGTAAGATATCCCTTCCACCGCTATGCGGTCCCCCTCCCCTTGTTATACAAGTGGCGGTTTTTAACGGTCGGTGGGCGAGTTGGATGTGGTTGTATTCGGTCGAATCGCACTTTTATTCGTTATAAAAAACACACTGCAATGTCACGGTTTGCGTGATACGTAGTGTGTTTTTCGTTACGTTTTAGTTTTTCGCTTTTTTAAGACAGCTGTGGGATTAGAAGATTTCAGGTTCCAAATCCACCCACAAAGCAGGACGCACGGCAAGGTAAGCATAGTAGACACCGTAACCATCGCTGACGACGTCGCCGTCAATGTTGACACTCGCGACACTAAGCTGAGTATCACCGGGGGAGCGGAGCCACCACCAGCAATTTCCATTACCGCTGTATTCCCTTGCTCCATTCTTCTTTGCATACGCTGTTGACTTGCACTGTCTTGCTGTACTATTGCTAAAGTATTTGTTTGCTTCAGGTATACTTAATAAAAATATTTCGTCTTCTGTTTCATAACCGGGGTCAGTAGTATAAATTGGGTTCTCGTCCGCACTTACTGTTACTGTAGGGATATATGCTTTTTCCTCTTCTGTAAATGCGCTGTTTATAAAGTCGTTATTAAGCCATTTTCTTAGTGTGCAAGTCTTCCACGTTACGCTGCTTACATTCGTTTCGTCATACTTTTTACAATCTAATCCGTACTTACTTATGAGTAATGCTCTATTATCTTCTTTTGCAAGTACTTGCCACTCTATATCCTCTTTTGTTGTATTGTTGCTTTGATAGTACTTTCCAAATTTTACTGTTGAACCAACCTTTGCATTTGCTATTTCTTTTCGCATCAGATCTTTCTCATACTCTTCACTACTCTCATACATCTGTTTACCAATATCCATTTTATACAGCTCGGCTACTATCTCGTCTCTTATTGGTATTGATTTGATTTTTTCTAATATTTTTTCAGTGTCTTCTATTTCGGACTTGCATACGGCTATTGATTCGTCTATCGCAGATATTGATTCATGCCAATCAAGTTCTTCTATTACAGATTTCTTTTTATTTTCTAATTCACGCTTTATATCTTCTTCTTTTTCTATTTCCGCTTCTATTTCTTTTTTGCGCTTTTTTGCAAACAATCCAAGCTTCGATCTTTCTGCCGTAAGAGCAGATATTCTATCCTCCTGCTTTTTTACTTCTTTTTCTATTTCTGCTATTTGTGCTTTAAGAGCAGGAAACTTTTCCTTTAACTCCTCATAATACTCTATTCTTTCTTTCCAACCATCTATATATTCCTGTTCGCTTTTCTGTTTCCGATCTATATCGGCTTTGTATTTTGCGGTTGTTAAGGCTTTTATCAGCTCTTCACATCTCTGCTTTTCTTTTTCTTCCGCCTCAATCTTGGTATTAATTTCGTATATTTTCTTATTACAGTACCCTATCTGCGCTTTGCTATCTCGCCAGTTTGGTATGCTTTCGTACAAACGTATTGCAGTTTTGTAGTCATCAACGTTTTCTCCCACTGCTTTTTGCTTGGCTTGTTCGTAAACCTCGTTCTTGCGAATGTTTTCTTTGCCTTCGTCGCACTTTCGCAAAAGAGAGGCACTGTCCTTGTACGTTTTTATCTTGCCTAAAAGCTCGGCTACCGACGTAAAATCCTGTTCCGTCTTTGCCTTGCCAAGCTCTTCCCTTGCTGTATTGTATATAGCGTCTAACCTTGCTATTTCCTTCTGCTTTATCGCTTCGTCCAACTGCGTTTTAAGTTCGCCGTCGGCAAACTTTATTACCTTGACGTAATTTAAGTTTGACTCAAAATTCGGCTTTTCCAAAAGCTGAACTACGGACTTCACCTTAAAATCAAAGAACGTTTTTACAAGATATGCGCGTGCGTTTTTGGGGTCTTCGTCCAATATCTTTTCCGCATACTCGTTCACTCTTTGCCAGTCGTTATCGTCTAAAAAGATATTTATTCTCTCTAAATAATTATGA
>JAGAPA010000069.1 GCA_017623455.1 Clostridia bacterium
AAAGCCGCTACGAAATACAGCGTGTTTTGTTCGGTTACAGACTTTGCAAGTATGCGCCCTTACAAGAACACTTGTCTTTCTTGTGTTTTTCTCGTCAAAACATAATAATATTTATCAACCATTTGTTGTGACATAGCCTTAGGAAAAAATGTGTCCTGTAAGGCAAAGATGCAGACAGCAACAAAAAGATCCGAAGCGCTTAGGGTAACACCTTGATATGCGCTATGAAAAACCACATCTTGAAAACCGCTTGCGATAATCCGCCTTGAAAGGGAAAAATAAAAGTAAAACTGTTTTTGACAGCAGAAAGTCGCCGTCGCTGCTAAATAATGATGGCTGTCTTGTGAAAAATCAAGTGTGGCGCCCATCCAAAAACCGTTTTTCTTTTAGTAAAATTATAACGAAAAAGGAGATAAAGAAGAATGTATAACGAACTTTTGACAGAACTTAATAAGACTTATACCGAAAACGGAGCCGTAACAAACGCTACTACAGGTTCTTACGTGTTGGATTTATTTTCGTCCGCGGGCGCTATGCGTTCTTTGGATGAAAATAAAATCGCGTACACCTTTAATAGGGCGATGTTGGAAAATGCCGAACTTGCGCTTAAGACAATGTTTTACGCAAGGGACGTGCGCGGTGGCTTGGGCGAGAGGCGTGCGTTTAGGGTAATGCTCAAAACGTTGGCGCTGACTCGTCCCGATATTGCGGTAAAAAACCTCGAAAACATTGCTACGTACGGTAGGTATGACGACCTTATGACGCTTTTATACACTCCCTGCGAGAGTGAAATGATAAAGCTTGTAAAGGATCAGCTTTGCGTGGATATACAATCTGAAATACCTTCGCTTCTTGCAAAGTGGCTTCCTTCCGTAAACACCTCGTCGTATAAGACGAATCTTTGCGGAAAGCGTATGGCTCGTCTTTTGGGTATGACGGAAAAGGAGTATCGCAAAACCTTGACGGAGCTTAGGGCTAAGATACGCATAATAGAGAATAATCTCCGCGAAAAGGATTATACCTTTGAGTACGAAAAGCAAACTGCAGGCTCGCTTTTTAAGTACCGTAAGGCGTTCATGCGGAACGACAATGCGCGTTATGACAGTTTTCTTGACAAGGTGGAGAGCGGTGAAGCTTCGGCAAAGGCAGACAATCTCTATCCTTATCAGGTAGTGAGCAAGTGCTTAAACAGCGCAACTTTGAGCAGTAGCGAAAGGAAGGCTCTTAACGCTACGTGGGAGGATATGAAACGCGGTTACGACGTTCCTAAAAATGCGATTGCCGTAATCGATACGTCGGGCTCTATGGAGTGGGGAACCTGTAACGTTGCGCCCATAGACGTTGCAATATCTTTGGGCATGCTTTTTGCTGAAAGGAATGAGGGCGAGTTTGCAGGCTCGTTCATAACCTTTTCCTCTCGTCCTCAGCTTGTAAAAATTACGGGCAAGGACGTAACTGAGAAGGCAGTAAACATAAAGCAAAATTCCATCGTTGCAAATACGGATATAGATAAGGTGTTTTCGCTTATACTTAAAGTGGCTGTAAAGCACAACTTGCCTCAGTCCGAAATTCCTCAGACGGTATACCTTATATCGGATATGGAATTTGATAGTTGCGCGGAAAACGCGGAGCTTTCCAACTTTGAAAACGCAAAGCAAAAGTTCGAAAAAGCAGGATACGTATTGCCTCAAATCGTATTTTGGAACGTTTGCTCGAGGCATTTGCACCAGCCCGTAACACAAAACGAGCAGGGTGCGATTCTCGTAAGCGGAGCAAGCCCCAACGTATTTAAAATGGTGGTAGAGGGCAAGCTTGACCCTTACGAATATATGCTCAGCGTTCTTTCCTCAAAAAGGTATGAAAAGATCTGCGCATAGAATAAAACAAGGCTGAGAAGGAGTGGGCGGCTGTCTGCTTCTCGGCTAACCAAAAAATACTAAAACCAAAAATATTAAAAGGAGAAAAGACTATGATTGAAGTATCGGGAAGATTCAATTCGGCAAAGATTTTTAGCGACAACGTGGAAGAAGAAGCCGTAGAGCAGATCAAGGCGGTTTGCTCGTTGGACTTTTTTGCCGATGCAAAGATAAGAATTATGCCCGACGTACATGCAGGAAAAGGCTGTACTATCGGCACTACCATTACCGTTTCCGACGCAGTAGTTCCCAACCTTGTGGGAGTGGATATCGGATGCGGAATGGAGGTAGTAAAAATTAAAGAAAAAGAGGTCGACTTTGAAAAGTTCGACGCAAGCATCAGAGAGAATATTCCTTTTGGCAGAAATGTCAGAGAGGGTAGGCTTTTAACTTTTGAAAAGTTATATGATCTTAAATGCTTTAGGGATATTAAGGATAGCAAGAGAATGAACAGGGCGCTCGGCACTCTTGGCGGAGGAAATCACTTTATCGAGATTGATAAGGATTGTGAGGGCGATCTTTATATCGTTATTCATTCGGGAAGCAGAAATCTCGGTAAGCAGGTGGCTGAGATCTACCAGCAGATTGCAATCGACCTTGACAGAGGTAAGGATGAGCTCTTTAACAAGATTGAAGAGGTAATCAAAACATACAAGGAGCAGGGCAGAAAAACAGAGATTGCGGACGAGATTAAGAGGCTCAAACGCGAATTCCAAAACAGCATTCCGCTTTACCCCGACGAGCTTGCTTATCTTTCGGGTAAGTATTTTGACAATTATATTCACGACATGAATATCTGTCAGGAATACGCAAACCTTAACAGAAAGCTTATGATGGATATTTTACTCGAAAATAACGGTCTTACCGAAGTGGAGAGATTTACCACCGTGCACAACTATATCGATATGGAAACTATGATCTTAAGAAAGGGCGCGGTGTCGGCAAAAAAGGGTGAAAAGTTCCTTATTCCCATGAATATGAGGGACGGCTCGCTTATCTGTATCGGTAAGGGAAACGAGGATTGGAACTGTTCCGCCCCTCACGGAGCAGGCAGGCTTATGTCCAGAACCAAGGCAAAAAACGTTATTGACGTGGAGGAGTACAAAAAGAGCATGCAGGGAATTTTCTCTACGAGCGTTAGTGTAGATACTCTCGACGAAGCTCCTCAGGCTTATAAACCCATGGGCGAGATTATCGCGAACCTTGCTCCCACTGCGGATATTGAAAGGGTTATCAAGCCTGTTTACAACTTTAAGGCGAGCGAGTAAAGGAGGTGAAAAAATGGAAGAGAAGGAGAGAAAAACGTTGGATGAATTTCTTGCTTTTCCTCTCTTTGGCGTAAGTAAAGGCGTGCGGTCTAAGCTTGTTGAGCTGGACGTCAAGATTGCGGGATATTGCCATAGCTTGCTTACGTTTGGCAAGATACAGCGTATACGCACGTTTTCTCAAATTATGCGGGATATGGAGTTTTTGCGAACTCAAACCGACGAATTGCTCGTTCGATATAACGAACGGCTGAGAGAGGTTTTGATGGTAATAATGAAGTATGGTGGCTAAAAACACGCATACGTATACGGGAAAACGAGAACAGGAAAGACAATCCGAGTTAAATCGTGATACTTTTTTCGCAAAGCTTAGATAAATCATGTTTGATTGTTTCATACTTGCGTAAAAAACGCTGTGTAGAGTAAATTATTACTCGCAAGTGTCTTTTCTTGTAAAAAAACGCCTGAATTTGTGTAAAAAACAGGCGGAAAACGGGTAATTCTCACGGCGTGAGAGTGACGGTTTTGTGCGTGAGAGTGGCTGAAAACGGAGTGAGAGAGGGTATAAACGGCGTTAGAAAAGTTAAAAATTAAGATAGAATTTAAAAAGTATCGTTTAGAGTGACAAATATAAATTCTGTGCGTATAATGAGCGTGTAAATCAACAGCGAGGTGAAGCAAAATGGAAAAAATCAAAAACAGTACGGCATACACAGGCACAACTACAACGGTTAACGTTACACTCAACGCAAGAAAAACCCTTAAAAAACCCGTCGATCCGCCCAAGCGCAGTCTTCTTGAAGAGATTGGCAACTCAATAACTCACGGTGTGGGTTCGGTATTTTCGGTTGTTGCGTTTATTCTTATGCTGACGGTGGCGAACACAGTTGAGGAAAAAGTAGGCGCAATCGTGTATTTCGTGGGGCTTTTCGTCCTGTTTACAATGAGCTGTCTGTATCACGCGTTCAGGCACGGAAGCGCGGTAAAAAGACTGTTCAGAAGATTTGATTACAGCAGTATATATCTGCTTATCGGGGCTACGTTTGCACCCATTCTGCTCTGCTACGTGGGCGGAACTTTTGGAACTGCGTTCTTTATCGCACAGTGGAGCATAATCGCGGTGGGCATATCGCTTGTGGGTGCTTTCGGACCGTCAAGACTCAGATGGATTCATATTCCCTTGTACTTATTGCTCGGCTGGAGCGGTCTTGCTTTCGTTCCGCAAATGCTTACTAATAATATCGGCTTGTTCATAACGATTATCGCAGGCGGTATTATCTATAGTCTTGGCGTTATTCCGTTTGCCATAAAGAAGAAATGTTCGCACTTTATCTGGCACTTCTTCGTGCTTGGCGGAGCCGTTGTTCAATGGGTGGGAATATACTTATTCATATTCTTGGCGTAAAAAAAGACATAGAGAGGTTTTAGTGTCGAAGAAGAAAATGAATGAAAAAAGGAAGAATTTTGCGTTCTTCCTTTTTTTGTATGGTGGGTAAACTGCGTTTGAGGTGTACAAAGAAAGCATGGACAGGCGTGAAAAAGTGTGGTATAATTATAGGTAGAATACGCGCGCATGCGCAGGCAAAGGAGAAAATTCTATGGAAACAGTAATTTTGGTCTTGGTGGGAATAACGTTATTCGTGGGGCTTATTATCGTTTTTCAGCTCAGAAAAGCAGGCAAGGCAACGGTGGCAACGACGGTAATGGAAGAAAAGGATAAGGCGGAGCTTAAGCAAGCATTCTCGCAAAACGTGGGTGTTATTGCAAGCTCGCTCAAAGAGCAGTCCGAAAACAGCAACAAGGTTGTTGACGTAAAGCTGGAGAGCATGTCTGCGCGAATCAAGGACAACGGTGAGAGCGTGGAAAAACGTCTTACCGCCTTAGAGCAAGCTCAAATGCAAAAGCTTGAAGCGTTCAGAATAGCTATGGAACGTAACGAGAAAAGTATGCAAGAGGGTGTGGAAAAACGCTTGCAAAACATGGAGGACTCGCAGGCGAAAAAGCTTGAAGAAATCCGACTTACGATAGAACGTAACGTGCAAAACATGCAACAAAGCAACGAAAGAAAGCTGAGCGAAATTCAAAAAACCGTGGACGAAAAGCTTACGTCAACGCTTAACGAGCGGTTTAAGGAATCGTTCGCAATCCTGTCAACTCAGCTTGAAAGCGTGTCTAAAACAGTGGGCGAAATGACTAAGATGTCCGAAGAAGTCGGCTCGCTTACGAGAGTTCTTTCCAACGTTAAAACCACGGGAATTTTCGGTGAAATTCAGCTGGGTGCGATTATCGAGCAAATTCTTTCTCCCGAGCAGTACGCAAAGAACGTTGTAACCAACAAGGCATCGCGCGATCCCGTGGAGTTCGTTATCCGTTTGCCCGGAACGAACGACGAGGAAGTACTTTTGCCCATCGATTCCAAGTTCCCCTATACGATGTATACCGAAATGCAAAAGGCGTACGAGGAGAACAACGTGGCGGAGTTCGAAAACCGCAAAAAGGGGCTTATTGCTACCATTAAAAATATGGCAAAGGATATCAAAACCAAGTATATATGTCCGCCTGCAACCACAAACTTTGCTATTATGTTCCTCCCCATCGAGGGGTTGTACGCCGAGGTCGTAAAGCTCGGTCTTGTGGAAACGTTGCAAAAGGATTATAGCGTAACGGTGGCAGGACCCACAACAATGAGCGCGCTTCTTAACAGCTTGCAAATGGGCTTCCAGACCCTCGCCGTTCAAAAGAAATCCGCCGACGTGTGGAACGTGCTTGAAAACGTAAAAATGGAGTTCAAAAAGTACAACGACATAATCGATGGCATCCAAAAACGTTTCGATGCCGTCAGCAAAGACTTTGATAAGCTCGTAGGTCAAAGAACCCGTGCAATCGAGCGCAAGCTCCGTGACGTAAGCGATATAGAAGCTTTGGACGATAGCCCAGCTTTGGACTATGATTCAGAGGAAGTAATACGCTTTTAAGCTAACCGAATAACACCCAAAATGCACCGTTTTCTCGCATACGTATAGTAGAAAGTGGTGCTTTTTGCATGCTCGGTCAAGTAATAACTGATCGCAAAATCCCCCCACACAAAATAATAATCTACAAAAACCACCAAACCTATTGAATTATATAATAATTTATGTTATAATATAAGAGAAATCGAAGAAAA